>CAUHFS010000011.1 GCA_959605475.1 uncultured Collinsella sp.
TGCCGCACGCGTCAACGGCGACAGGCAGACGTGTACCGTCACGCTCGACCAGATAGCGTACCTGCCGACGACGCAAGCAGTCGCTGCAACGGACCTGTCCCGTCGCATCGGTAGCGCAGACGCCCTCGGCGGTCAGCAGGCAGTGCTCGCACACCATAAGCTCGGGACGGTCGGCGTCGACCGGACCCCAGACGCCGGGTTCAGCAGCCAGTTCGGCAATACGCTCCGCATCATTGCCGAGCAACTCGGCCGGCAAGTACACCCGCCCCGCACCGAGTCCGCGCAGCCAGGTAAGCGTGGCCCGATTCGCGCAGAACACCGGCGCCGCCACGTCAAACGTCACGCCCAGCTCGCGAGCGATCACCACCTGTCCTAGGTTGCGGCAGACGACGCGCCCGGCACGCTGCATCAGTGAGCAGGTCCGGTCAGCGTCACCCGTGCGGCACACCTCGTCAAGCACCACAACGGCGTCGGACAAATCGAGTTCTCCGCGCGGGTCGGCATCCATCAGCTGCCAAGCAAAAACCATGCGAGTGGGAACCGCGCACTCCACCAACTCCGTCGACGCACCGCCATCCACCGCAACGTCCTCAAGGGGCAGTGCCTCAACGGCACGTGCAACGGGCGCAATCGCAGCCGCCTCGGCCCGCATGCGCTCCAACACCGCCGCCGTCTGATCCAACACGCCGGCGCTGCGAATCAGGTATACCTCGCAGCCCGTGTCCACCTTACGCTTGCAATGCACGACGACGCGCTTCCCCGCTGCGGCATCCACCGGGCAGGGCACCTGCGGCCAGCGCTTAGGCACATCGGGACGCGCGTCGACACCCGGATAAAACCGAATCTCGAGCGTGTCACCCGCCGCCACGGCGGCGTCGAGCTCAACGGTCACCTCTTCGTGGCCCACAGCGACCAAGCGCCCCACGCGCACGCCCTGGTTAATCGCACGCTCAAAGCTCATCAGCTCGGCACCCGAACGCCCTCGCAGGTACGCATCGGTAAACCCACGGTTAAACGACCTTCCCAGCTCGCGCTCAAGCTCTTCCACGGCACCGGGGTCCCACGCGCCGTCGCGCAGCATATCGAGCGCCCGGCGCCACACCCGCACCACGTTGAATACGTAATCGGGGTTCTTCATGCGCCCCTCGATCTTGAGCGACGCCACGCCGGCATCTATAAGCTCGGGCAGATGTGCAATACCCAGATAGTCGCGCGGGCACAGTAGGCGATCTCCCTCAACGGCGGCGACGCTCTCCCCCGCCTCGTCCACTAGGTCGTACGCCAAGCGGCACGGCTGCGTGCAGTCCCCGCGCATCGCCGAGCGCCCGCATCTCAGGGCTGAGAACTCACAAGCACCCGAGTAGCCAATGCAGATGGCCCCGTGGCAGAACACCTCGATAGGCACGCCCGTGGCACATAGCGCCGCAATCTCGTCGACCGTCAGCTCGCGTGCCGTCGTCACGCGCTCGACCCCCAGCTCATCGGCGGCAAGCCGCACGGCACCCTCGCTATGAGCGCCCGCCTGCGTGGACAGGTGAATCTCGACCCCGGGAATCGCCGCGCGCAGCGCGCAGACCAACCCGGCATCGGCGACAATCAGAGCATCGGCGCCCAGCTCCAGTGCATGAGCTCCCAACGCCACCGCGTCGGACAACTCATCGTCAAACACGAACACGTTGAGCGTCACGTACACACGCACGCCATGGGCATGCGCCACGGCACAACCGCGCGCAAACTCGTCATCCGTAAAGCCATGGGCGCTCACACGGGCGTTAAAGCCGCCCAACCCCGCATAGATGGCATCGGCACCCGCGGCGATGGCCGCAAGCATCTGGTCGAGCCCGCCCGCCGGGGCCAGCAGCTCGGGCAGCGCCGCACCGGCAGCATCCAATCCAGTCTCGTATTGTCCGCTCGGCCCCATCGTCCGAATCGCCATCGGCAAACTCCTTACCAAGGTATGCATTCACTCTGAAAAATGCCGTCTTCCAGCATACACGAGGCCTCGTGCGCCCCGTTTGGTTTATCGTGTAATAACTTATGTCCATCCTGCCCCGGCGGCACATCCACCGTCCGGCACGACATACCTGGAGGTCAATATATGGGTCCTCGCCAACGACAGGGACGCAGCCGTTCAAAGACGCATGCTCTGCCCATAATCCTGCTCTCGTTTTTGGGCTTTTTGCTTATCGCGGGCGTGGCATTTGGCATCGGCATGGTCGGCAACGTCAACCGCTGGCTGTCCGATCTGCCCGACTACACCGACGCCAACGCGTATCTGGTGAGCGAGCCCACCGAGATCGTCGACTGCAACGGTAACAAGATCGCAAGCTTCTACACGCAAAACCGCAAGTCCATCACCAAGGACGAGGTCTCCCCCTACGTGCTGCAGGGCACCGTTGACGTCGAGGACGAGCGCTTCTACGAGCACGGCGGTATCGACCTGTGGGGTATCGCGCGCGCTGCGGTGGCAACCCTCGGCGGCGGGCACGAAGGCGCCTCGACTATCACCCAGCAGCTGGTGCGCAACACCATCCTGCAGGAGGAGCAGTTCGACTCGACCATCGAGCGTAAGGTGCGCGAGGCCTACATCGCCGTCAAGATGGAGGATATGTACTCCAAAGACGAGATCCTCATGATGTACCTCAACACCATCTATTACGGCCACGGCGCCTACGGTATCGAGGCCGCCGCCGAGACCTACCTATCCAAGAGCGCCGCCGACCTCACCCTGAGCGAGGCCGCGCTGTTGATCGGCCTTCCCAACTCGCCCTCGCAGTACGACCCCACGGTCAACCCCGACCTGGCGCTGTCCCGTCGCAACAAGGTCCTCGACAACATGTTGCGCCTGGGCCACATTACGCAGGAGGAGCACGATGCCGCACAGGCCGAGCCCATCACCCTCAACGTGACCGAGATTTCGGGCAGCGGCGTCGACGTATACTCGCAGCCCTACTTTGTCGCCTATGTTAAGCAGCTGCTGGAGCAGGAGTTCTCGACCGACGTGCTCTTTAAGGGCGGCCTGACCGTCAAGACCACCATCGACCCCACGATGCAGCAGGTGGCAGAGAATGCCGTCCGCGAGCAGCTCGACACACTCTCACTCGACGGCCTGGACATGGGCATGGTCGTCGTCGACCCCAAGACCGGCTACATCAAGTGCATGGTGGGCGGCTACGACTACAACGCCGACGAGAACCACGTAAACCATGCCACGGCTAAGCGTCCCGTCGGCTCCACCTTTAAGGCCTTTACGCTGGCAACTGCCATCCAAAACGGCATGAACCCCAACGTCACCCTCAACTGCAACTCGCCGCTCAAGGCCAAGGGCACCACGACCGAGGTCCAAAACTACGCCAACCATAGCTATGGCAACATCACGCTCAAGCAGGCAACGGCGTACTCCTCCAACACCGGCTACATCCAGGTGGCGGAAGCCGTCGGCAACAGCAAGATCATCTCGCTCGTCAAAAAGCTCGGCATCGATCCCGCCAAGGACAACATCGAGGACGTTCCCGTCATGACGCTCGGCACCGGCTCGATCTCGCCGCTCGAGATGGCCGCCGCCTACGCGACGTTTGCCAATGGCGGCTACTATCGCCAGCCGATCGCCATCACCGAGATTGACTCTCGTACCGGCTCGGTGCTGTACCAGCACACTGACAATCCTTCACAGGTGCTCACCGAGGGCGAGGCCGCCGCGGTCACCGATGTTCTGTCCGGCGTCATGCAGGGCGGCGGTACGGGCGCTGCCGGTGCCCTAAGCGTCAACCAGCCCTATGCCGGCAAGACGGGCACCACCGACAACACCACCAACCTGTGGTTCTGCGGCTATACCCCGCAGCTGGCGTGCGCCCTGTGGACCGGCTATTCCGCGGGCGAGATCCCCATCCAAAAATACGGCACGGACCTGCTGGGCGACAGCACCAACCTGCCTGTCTTTAAGCGGTTTATGAACACCGTTCTGACCGGTACCGAGCGCGAGGAGTTTGCGACCGGAACGGCGCCCACCTACAAGAACAACAGCGTCTGGAAGTTCTACGGCACCAACAACGCCAAGAAGACGGAGAACGACGACAAGGACAAGGACGAGGACGAGGACGAAGAGGAAACCACCACAACAACTACCACGACTACCACGACCACCGAGACCACGGGCGGCGACACCACCGGCGGCACCGGTACGACCGGCGGCTCGACGGGCGGCTCCACTGGTGGTTCGACCGGCGGCGATGGCGGCACGCCTACGCCTACGCCCACTCCCGACCCCTCCCCCACGCCTGACGACACGGTCGGCTAGAAATCATCCGGCCATAAGCAACAAGGCCCCCGAGCAGCTTATTAAACTGCTCGGGGGCCTTTTAGTTTAATGCGACCTGGTGGGCGGTCTTTATACCGGCAAACAAAAAGGGGGTACCGACCAACGTCGATACCCCTTACATGCCACGATGTCAGCGCGCACAGTGCCGAGCGCACGGCCCGCACGCCTACTTGCGAGAATTGCTCAGCTTATTGATCAGCGCCTCGAGACGCTCGCCGTCCTCGGCCGTCTGGGCAATAACCAAAATCGTATCGTTGCCGGCAAGCGAGCCAAGCACATCGGGCAGCTCTGCCGCATCAACGGCGGCGGCGATGCCGGAAGCCGTGCCAGGCTGAGCCTTGATCATAACCAGATTATCGGTACGCAGAACGCCCGTTACGAGCTCAGAAACCATACGCTGCAGGTGCAGGTCCTCTGCCAGAACATAGATGCCCTCAGGAAGCTTACGCAGCCCCATGTCGGCAATATCGCGAGAGACAGTCGCCTGCGTGCAATCAAAGCCCATAGCACGGAGCTCATCGACCAGCACGCGCTGCGTGCGGACGTCCTTATTGCGCACAATATCTCTAATGGCATCCTGGCGCCCATTGCGTTTTTTAGCCATACAAACCCTCTCTCCAAAAGATGGCGGAGACAATCAATCAGTGATTGAATAGTTTAACGCTATTTGAAGGCTTTTGTGTATAAGAACGCATTTCGAAACAATTCTATGCAAATTTGTTTCGAAATGAGCCGTTTAGGCGGTTTTTGCGCCCGTCCGGTTAAGAAAAGCTGCCAGATGCGTACACATCACGCAGCGCGCGGGCTTGGCGCTGGCGATCGGCCCAAACAACAGACCGAGTCCCCGATGGTTATCCTTGAGCGCGGCGACCATCTGACGGGTTCGAGGCGCCTCGAGCATATCACGCATGCGGGCGGAACGCTCGATTGACGACACCCCATGCGGGCTCAGACACAAATTCTCGATGCAGGCGACCAGTCCGGCAAAGTAGAACTTTTGGCTTGCCAGCTTGAGCCGACCATCGCTATCTGCTTCCGAGAGTGAGTCCGCAAGCTCGTCGAGCGCTCGAGTGTCATCGGATATCCTGGCATACATGGTGGGATCAAAGGCATCTGTAAGCTTAGGTGCCACCGCGTGGAAACAAGCGTCGCCGCAGCCGGACACGAATCGTGCCTGCGAGAGCGCATATGCCATAAACTCAACCGTACGGTACGCCTTGCCGTGCGACAGGCATGCCTCAAACAGCGGACGGCTATACATCACGCCGGAGACTTGAGCAACCAAGCCGCCTAAAATCAACTGGGGCAGCCCGGTCACCATCGAAGACTTATCTTCAATGACAATAGAGGCAGCATCCAAGACGCGCGAATGGCGCTCTCGATGTGCATCATAGCGGTCGAGCGACACCGTGGGGAACACCATGTCTGCAGCAGTATCGCACGCGGTATCGACCATCTTGGTAAGGGACTGCGGAGCAAACCACTCATCGGCGTTCATAGCGATGATTTGAGAGCCGCGCGAGGCAGCAAAACCAGCACGAAGACAAGCGCCGCGCTTCGCGTCCTCAACGTCAATCAAATCAATATGGATGTCCCTGTCGGCAGCAACTTGAAGCGAATGGCGCACACCGGGCGCAGCATCGCGGCAGACAACGACAATCTGCAAATCGTAGAGGTCTTGGTTCTGGATACTCTCGAGCGCACGCATCGCATAGCTGGGCGAACCTTCTACCACAAGGATCACCGAAAGTCGCGGATGCGAGCCACGTCGAACCAAGTTATCCGTCCTCTCGACAGCAATGAATCAAACCGTCGTTCATGGTACACCCCGTAAATAAAAGCAATGAGACACCGATTGTATTGCACGCCAAGAACAGATGTTGCACACGCGCAGCTCACAGATGACAGGTGTCGACGCACGACGCGCCGAGCCCTCCCCTAGCCGAGCACGACAAGCTCGGCGGGATCGTAATCCACGCCCATAAACGTAAGGCCGCAGGCAGGAGCCGTAGGACCGGCGGCAGTACGCTCGCAGGCATCGATAACCTCGCGCATCCACTCGGGTTCACGGCGATGCATGCCAATCTCGACAAGCGTGCCCACGATCGTACGGACCATCGAATGCAGAAACGCATTGCCCTCGATGGTAAACGTCAGGATGTCCTCGCCAAACGCAACCTCATGGCCAAAATCGGCGCGCATTACGCAGCGGTGCGTAGGTTTGCCCACGGCAGAGGCAACCTTGCAAAAGCTTTTAAAGTCCTGCTCGCCCAAAAGCGCAGGGCAGGCGGCCGCCATCGCATCGACGTCGAGGGGATAGCGATGCCACCACACAGCACCGCGTGACAGCACGGGGCGTGCATCGCGATCGGCAATACGGTACGTATACGTACGGGAACGCGCGTCAAAGCGTGCAGAAAAGCCCTTACGGGCCCTGTAGACCTCGTTTATGGCGATGTCTTTGGGCAGCAGGGCATCCATAGCCCGCAGCCACCTACGGCGCGTACACGCGAGCTCAGCGTCCGTTACGGGCACGCTGATGTACTGAGCCACGGCATGCACGCCGGCATCGGTACGACCCGCGCAAGTAAGATCGATCGGACGGCGAAGCAGCGTCTCGATGGCTCGACGCAGCTCACCCGCAACCGTCGTCTGTCCCGGCTGCTCGGCAAATCCGCTATACGACGAGCCATCATAGGCCACGCGAAATACGAGCGTGGCGTCAAGCTCGGAAATCGAATTGAAATCAGACGGCGCAGTCATGGGCGCTCCCAACAAACAAGTAACGGTATCGCAACAAAAAAAGAGGGGTACGCGAACGTACCCCTCGAATATAGCCTATGCAGACGGAATGTCTACTCAGCGGTCTCCTCGGCAGCGGTCTCCTCGACAGCCTCGACCTTCTTGGGAGCAGCGGCCTTCTTGGGGGCCGGAGCAGCCTTCTTGGCCTTAGGCGTGCAAGGCTCGGTGACGAGCTCCATGATAACGATGGGAGCGTTGTCGCCCTTACGGTTACCGAGCTTCATGATGCGGGTGTAACCGCCGTTGCGGTCCTGCCACATGCCCTGAGCAGCCTTGTCGAAGATCTCGGCAACGAGCTGCTTATCGCCGAGCTTGGCGATAGCCAGACGACGAGAGTGCAGGTCGCCCTTCTTGGCCCAAGTGATGATCGGGTCGACGACCGAGCGCAGCGCCTTAGCGCGGGTCTCGGTGGTCTTGATGCGGTCGTTCTCGAAGAGGGCCTTAGCAAGGCTCTTCTTCATGGCCTTGGTGTGGCTCGCATCGGTGCCGAGCTTCAGGCCCTTCTTAACGTTGTGACGCATGGTCTAGTTTCTCCTCAAATATGCGAAGCATTAAGCCTTCAGGCTCAGGCCCATGGACTCAAGCTTGTCCTTCACTTCCTCGATCGACTTAACACCGAAGTTACGGATGTTGAGCAGATCGTTCTCCGAGAACTCAACGAGCTGACGGACCGAGTGAATGCTGGCGCGCTTAAGGCAGTTGTAGGAACGGACGGAAAGGTCCAAATCCTCAATCTGCTTGTCCAGCTCGGCGTTGTCGTTGGTGACCTCGGGAGCGAAGATCGAAGCCTCCTCCTCGACCTCGGGGGTCTCGGCAAGGTTCATAAAGGCGGCCATATGCTGATTGATGATATTAGCAGCCTGGACCACGGCGTCGCGCGGGGCGATGGAGCCGTTGGTCTCGATCTCGAGGACAAGGCGGTCGTAGTCGGTGTGCTGACCGACACGGCAAGCCTCAACGAGCTTGGCGCAACGGGAAACCGGCGAGTACAGCGAGTCGACGTGGATCACACCGATGGGATCGTTGTCGCGCTTGTTGGCCTCGCCAGAAACATAGCCGCGGCCATAGCCGATGCGCATGCTCATGGTGAGATGGCCACCCTCGGTGAGCGTAGCAATGTGCTGCTCGGGGTTGACCAGCTCAAACTCGGACGGAATAAAGAAGTCCGCACCGGTGACCTCGCAGGGGCCGTCAACCGAAATGGTGGCGGTCGCCTCGTCGGTCGTGCCGAGAGCCCTGAAGACAAGACCCTTGACATTCAGGACGATGTCGGTGACATCCTCGACCATGTTAGGGATGGTCATGAACTCGTGCTGCGCACCATCGATCTGAATAGCCTCGACGGCGGCACCCTCGAGCGAGGACAGAAGAACGCGACGAAGGGAGTTACCCAGCGTATCGCCGTAGCCACGCTCGAGCGGCTCGACGGAGACACGAGCAGACGTCTCGTTGATCTCTTCGACCTGAACCTGAGGCCTAATGAATTCTGACATGTATTACCTCCAGCCTCAGCAGCCCGGATGGACTACTTAGAGTAGAGCTCGACGATGAGCTGCTCGTTGATATCACCGCTGATCTGCTCACGCGTCGGCAGAGCGAGCACGTTACCAGACAGCTTCTCGATATCGACCTCGAGCCAGCCAGGGACCTCAAAGCGCTCGGAGGAAATCAGGGCCTCCTTGATGGGGAGGAGGTCACGGAACTTCTCGCCGACAGCGACGACGTCGCCGGCCTTGACGCGGTAGGACGGGATGTCCACGCGCTTGCCGTTCACGGTGAAGTGACCGTGACGAACGGACTGACGAGCCTCTTTGCGGGTGCGGGCGAAGCCAAGACGGAAGACGACGTTGTCGAGGCGAGACTCAAGGATGATCATGAGGTTCTCACCGGTGACGCCGTTCATCTTACGGGCCTTGTTGAAGTAGCCGTGGAACTGCTTCTCCAGAACGCCATAGATGAACTTGACCTTCTGCTTCTCGCGCAGCTGCATGCCGTACTCAGATTCCTTGCGACGGCGCTTGGGCTGACGGATAGATTCCTTCTTGCTGCTGTAACCGAGCTCAGCGGGATCGATCCCGAGCTGACGGCAGCGCTTAAGAACAGGAGTCCTGTCGATTGCCATATTGATACGATCCTTTCAGTTACACGCGGCGACGCTTCTTGGGGCGGCAGCCGTTGTGCGGAATGGGGGTCTTGTCCTGGATGCTCGAGACCTCGAGGCCAGCAGCCTGGAGGGAGCGGATGGCGGTCTCACGACCGGAGCCGGGGCCCTTGACGAAGACGGAAACCTTCTTCATACCGTGCTCCATGGCCTGCTTGGCAGCAGCCTCGGCAGCCATCTGGGCAGCGAACGGCGTGGACTTACGGGAGCCCTTGAAGCCCACCTGGCCAGCCGACTTCCAGGAAATGACGTTGCCCTGGGGATCGGTGATCGAAACGATCGTGTTGTTGAACGTAGAACGAATGTGAGCCTGGCCCACGGAAATGTTCTTACGGTCCGCGCGCTTCAGACGGGCAGCGCGAACGTTCTTCTTAGCAGTAGCCATCTATCTAGCGCTCCTTATTTCTTCTTCTTAGCACCGATCTGACGCTTCGGGCCCTTGCGGGTACGAGCGTTAGTGTGGGTGCGCTGGCCGCGGACCGGGAGGCCCTTGCGGTGACGAAGGCCGCGGTTGCAGCCGATGTCCATAAGGCGCTTGACGTTCTGGTTGCGCTCACGGCGGAGGTCGCCCTCAACCATGATCTGGTTCTTGTCGATATAATCGCGGATGGCGTTAACCTCATCCTCGGTGAGGTCCTTAACGCGCGTATCCACGTTAACGTTGCACTCGACGCAAATCTTCGTCGCAGTGGTGCGGCCGATGCCGTAAATGTAGGTCAGACCGATCTCAACGCGCTTCTCACGCGGGAGGTCGACACCATTAATACGGGCCAACGTAGTCTCCTCTCTTAACCCTGACGCTGCTTATGACGGGGGTTCTCGCAAATGACGAGGACCTTGCCATGGCGCCTAATGATTTTGCACTTATCGCACATCTTCTTGACCGAAGGACGTACCTTCATCGTTCTTCCTTTCGGTAGCGCTCAAACTACTTCCCTACTATCTACTCGCCCAGCCGCAGGCGTTTAAAACTATGGCTGGTCTTCACACACAATCCGACCGTAGGTTGAGCTAAGCCTGCAGTCGGAAATGGAGTGCGTGTATGCGTGCCGCTATTTGTAGCGATAGGTGATGCGGCCGCGGGTCAGGTCGTACGGGGAAAGCTCCACGACAACCCTGTCACCGGGGAGAATACGGATGTAATTCATTCGGATCTTGCCAGAAATGTTGCACAGAA
The DNA here is from genome assembly GCA_959605475.1 of uncultured Collinsella sp. Taxonomy (GTDB): domain Bacteria; phylum Actinomycetota; class Coriobacteriia; order Coriobacteriales; family Coriobacteriaceae; genus Collinsella. The sequence continues at coordinate 10,459 of CAUHFS010000011.1, forward strand.
CCGAATGACCGTTCTCGAGCTCAACCCTAAACATGGCATTGGGCAACGGTTCCTTTACCGTACCCTCGAGCTCAATTGCGTCTTCCTTCTTCACAAGCAATCATCTTTCTCTAGAAAACGACAGCGATTGAGTATTCTACAACACGTATGCACGCATCGTAATAACTTCGTAATGGCTCCACAACTAAGTGGAACTTGTTACATTTCTCCGCCTTGGAGCGAACACCAAGCACCTTGCGCATCCGTGGTGAGAATCACCGGACCGTCATTGGTAATGGCGACGGTGTTCTCGTAGTGCGCGGCGGGCAGGTGGTCGTTGGTCGTAACAATCCAACCGTCGGAGCCCGTGCTCACATGGTTGGAACCCATCGTAACCATCGGCTCGATGGCAATGACCATGCCGGCTTGGAGGCGAACGCCCCTCCCCTTCTTTCCATAGTTAGGAACGTTGGGGTCCTCGTGCATCACGCGGCCAATGCCATGGCCCACATAATCACGAAGCACGCCGTAACCGTGAGACTCGGCGAGGGACTGAACGGCATAACCGACGTCCCCGATATGGTTACCGGGAACAGCCTGCTCGATGGCAGCCTTAAGGCAATCGCGCGTGACCTCGCACAAAGCCTTGGCTTCGGGCGTGGGGGTGCCGACGAAAAACGTCCAAGCGTTATCGCCGACCCAACCGTCGACAACGGCTCCCGTATCGATGGAGATGATATCGCCATCGCGCAGGATCATGTCGGGGTTGGGAATACCGTGGACCACGGCATCGTTGATCGATGCGCAAATGGTCCCCGGGAACCCGCCGTAACCCTTAAAGGCCGGGGTGCCGCCATGCATGCGGATAATCTGCTCCGCGAGCTGATCGAGCTCAAAGGTAGAAACGCCGGGGCGCACCATGGCTCCAACGTGGCGGAGCGCCATCTTAGATAGCGCTCCTGCCTTCTTCATCTGCTCGATTTGCGTTGCAGACTTAATCTTGATCATAGACCGAGAGCCTCTTTGACATCCCCGTACACGGTCTCGCGAGCCTGGTCACCGTTGACCGACTTGAGCAGACCCTGGCCACGATAGTAGTCGACGAGCGGGCTCGTGGACTTCTCGTAGACGTCGAGACGGTTCTTGATGGTCTCGGGCTTGTCGTCGTCGCGCTGATACATCTCGCCTGCGCACTTGGGGCAGGTAGCATCGGCAGCGGTGCCGGTGTAACCGCAGGCGCGGCAGGTGCGACGCGAAGACAGACGATCGATAATGACCTCGGGGGCCACATCGACCAGAAGGGCACAGTCGATCTCGCGACCCATGGCGGAGAGCTCGGAATCGAGCGTCACGGCCTGGGCGGTGTTGCGCGGGAAGCCGTCGAGGATGAAGCCCTGCTGGGCGTCATCGGCGGCAAGGCGCTCCTTGACAAGGTCGATCACGAGCTGGTCGGGAACGAGCTCACCAGCGTCCATGTACTTCTTAGCCTGAATACCAAGCTCGGTGCCACCCTTGACGGCAGCACGCAGCAGGTCGCCCGTGGAAATGTGAGCGACGCCAAACTCGGCGACGAGCTCCTGTGCGACGGTGCCCTTGCCGGCACCCGGAGCTCCGAGCAATACGAGGTTCATGAGCAATCCTCCTCTAGCCTATTTAAAGAATCCATCGTAATCATACATCTTGATCTGGCCTTCGAGCTTATCGACCGTGTCGAGCACGACGCCGACCATGATGAGGATGGACGTGCCGCCAAATGCCTGGATCAGATGGTTACCCGTGAAGGAGAAGATGATCGAAGGCACGATGGCGATGAGCGCCAAAAAGACAGCGCTGGGAAGCGTAATCTTGTTGAGCGCGTTCTTGATGTAGGCCGCGGTAGCCCTACCCGGACGCACGCCCGGAATAAAGCCGCCCTGCTTCTTAAGGTTATCGGCCGTGTCATCGGGGTTGAACACCATGGAGGTGTAGAAGTACGCGAAGAACACGATGAGGACAACGTTAAGCACCCAGTTGAGCCAACCGGTCGAAAGCGCAGAGGCAACTGCCTGAATCCAGCCGATGCCGGGGAAGAACACGGCAATCTGAGCCGGGAAGTACAGCAGCGCCGAAGCGAAGATGATCGGCACGACACCCGCGGTGTTGACCTTGATGGGCAGGTAGGTGGTCTGGCCACCCATCATGCGACGGCCCACGACGCGTTTGGCGTAGGAGACCGGGATGCGGCGCTGGCCGCGCTCAAGGAAAACGATCAGCGGGATAACCAGCAGGATGATGGCGCAGATGATCACCATGGTGATGATGCCACCGGCATTGCCCTCGGTGCTGGAGAAGATCGCCTGCGGCAGACCGGCCATGATGTTCGCAAAGATGATCAGCGACATGCCATTGCCGATACCGCGCTGGGTGATGAGCTCACCAATCCACATGATCAGCATAGCGCCCGCAGTGAGCGTGCCGACGATCATGAGGTCGAAGATGATCTCGGGAGCGCCGGCGCCATTAAAGCTGATGCCGAAGCTCTTAAAGAGGAAGAGGTAACCCACGGAGTTGAGGATTGCCAGAGCCAGGGTGAGGTAACGCGAATACTGCGTAATCTTGGTCTGACCGACCTCGCCCTCGCGGGCAAGCTCATGCAGGGAAGGCACAACGGCCTGGAGCATCTGGAGGATGATCGAGCTGGTGATGTAAGGCATGATGCCCAGCGAAAACACCGACACATAGCTCAACGCGCCGCCAGAGAAAAGATTCAGGAGGGCCATAGCACCTGCGGCGACCGAATTGTTATCGGTCGAGAAAAGGCCCAGCATCCCCTGGAAGGGAATGCCGGGCACAGGAACGTGCGCACCAATGCGGTACACGACGAGCATAGCTATGGTAAAAAGAATCTTTTCGCGCAATTCTTTGATGCGGAAAGCATTCTTAAGACCATTTAGCACGGCAGCTCGACCTTTCCGCCGGCGGCCTCGATCTTGGCCTGCGCAGAAGCGCTGACCTTGTCGACCTTGACCGTGAACTTCTTGGTGAGCTCACCATTGCCGAGCACCTTGACGGGCTCGAACTCGCTCTTGGTGATGCGAGCGGCCTTAAGAGCGGCACCGTCGATCACAGCGCCGTCCTCGAACTTACGCTCGAGACGCTCAACGTTAACAGCGGTGTACTCAATACGACGGGGGTTGCGGAAGCCCGGAAGCTTGGGCAGGCGCATAGCCAGCGGAGTCTGGCCACCCTCGAAGCCGGCACCCTTGGTGCCGCCAGAGCGGGAACCCTGGCCCTTCTGGCCGCGGCCAGAAGTGGTGCCGTGACCCGAAGAATTGCCACGGCCGACGCGCTTGCGGTTCTTGGTGGAACCGGGCGCGGGAGTAAGATCGTGAAGCTGCATTTGCTACTCCTCTACAATCTCGACAAGGTGCTTGACCTTGAAGATCATGCCGCGGACGGACTCGTTGTCAGCAATCTCGCGAACCTCGCGGATCCTGTGGAGACCGAGGGCACGGACAGTACGGACCTGGTCCTGCTTGCAACCGTTGGTGCTGCGGACCTGCTTGATCTTGATGGTGTCAGCCATGCTTAGTTCTCCTTACCGACGAACATCTCGGAGACCGTCAGGCCACGGCGAGCCGCGACGTCCTCAGGGCTGGAGAGCTCCTTGAGGCCCTCGACGGCAGCCTTGATGATGTTGAGGCCGTTGTCGGTACCGAGGGACTTGGACAGGACGTTCTTGATGCCAGCAAGCTCGAAGAGGGGACGCACAGCGCCGCCGGCGATAACGCCGGTACCCTCGACAGCGGGCTTGATGATGATGCGGCCGGCACCAAAGTGACCGAGAACCTCGTGCGGAATGGTACCCTGATCGGTCACCGGCACGTGGAACATGTTCTTCTTGGCATCGAGAGACGCCTTGGAGATGGCCATGGGCACCTCAGCGGACTTGCCCATGCCAACGCCGACGTTGCCCTTGCCGTCGCCAACGACGACGAGAGCGACGAGGCTCATGCGACGACCGCCCTTGACGGTCTTCGACACGCGGTTGATGTAAACGACGCGCTCCTCGAACTCGGAGGCCTCGCGCTGCTGCTTCTGATTACGAGCCATGTGCTACATACCTCCTAGAACTCGAGACCGGCGGCACGAGCACCGTCGGCGAGGGCCTTGACGCGGCCATGGTAGATACGGCCACCGCGATCGAAGGCGACCTTGGTGATGCCGGCCTCGATGGCGCGCTTGCCAACGAGCTGACCGACCTTCTCCGCAGCCTCCTTGTTCGAGGTGTGGGTGCCCTTGAACTCGGCCTCGAGGGTCGAGGCGGAGACGAGCGTCAGGCTGGAGCCCTTGCTGTCGTCGATGATCTGGGCATAGATGTTGGCGTTAGTACGGGTCACGCGAAGACGCGGACGCTCGGAGGTACCCGAGACCTTGCCGCGAACACGACGCTGACGACGCTTGAGGCCTTCCAGCTTCGCCTTATGCTTGTTCATACGTAAACTCCTAAAAAGGTTGATCTTGCCAGCACCTGACGGGGTGCTGGTCTTATGCGAGTGAGTCGGTTACGACTACTTGGCGGCCTTACCCAGCTTGCGGCGGATGTGCTCGCCAACGTAGTGGATACCCTTGCCCTTGTAAGGCTCGGGAGGACGATGGCCGCGGATCTCAGCGGCGATCTGACCGACCTGCTGCTTGTTGATACCCTTGACGTTCACGTGGGTGTTGTCGGGAACCTCGAAGGTGATGCCCTCGGGAGCCTCGACGATCACGGGGTGCGAGAAGCCCAGGGAGAACTCGAGGTTCTTGCCCTTCTGCTGCACGCGGTAACCGACGCCGGCGAGCTCGAGCTTCTTCTCGAAGCCCTCGGAAACGCCAACAACCATGTTGTGGATGAGGGCGCGGGTGAGGCCGTGGCGGGCACGGGTCTCACGCTCGTCGTCGGGACGGGAAACGGTGAGGACGTTGTCCTCGACGTTGATAGCGAGCTTCTCAAAGACATCGAGCTCGAGCTGGCCCTTGGGGCCCTTGACGACAACGTTGTTGCCGTTGACTGCCACTTCGACTCCGGCGGGAATCTGGACAGGCTTATTACCGATACGAGACACGGTGATCTCCTTTCCTTCTACCTACCGAGCGAATTACCAGACGTAAGCGATGATCTCGCCGCCGACGTTGTGCTTGCGAGCATCGCGGTCGGTCATGACGCCATGGCTGGTGGAAATAATGGCGGTACCAAGGCCACCGCGGACGCGGGGCATGTCGGCAACGCCGGTGTACTTACGCAGGCCCGGCTTGGAAATGCGGCGGATGCCGTTGATGACCTTAGCCTTCTTGGGACCATACTTAAGCGTGATGTGCAGAGTCTTCTGGGGAACGGTGTCCTCGACATCGTAGCCCTCGATGTAGCCCTCCTCGTGCAGAACACGAGCGATCTCGACGAGCTTCTTGCTGCTCGGCATGGAGACCGTGGCCTTGTTCACAGAGTTAGCGTTACGGATGCGCGTAAGCATATCTGCGATCGGGTCTGTAAGGTTCATACAGATTCTCCTTCGTTCTTGATGAACACGTGCTCTTGGTTCTTCACCGCCCTTAACGGCAAAGCCTTTTTAGCGCGTTTTCCCTGTTCCAAACTGATGCTTGAAACGCTGGTAGTGACTTACCAGCTGGCCTTCTTAACGCCGGGAAGCTCGCCCTTGAGTGCAAGCTCGCGGAAGCAGACACGGCACAGGCCGAACTTGCGGTACACAGAGTGCGGACGGCCGCAGCGCTGGCAGCGCGTGTACTCACGAGTAGAGAACTTCTGCTTGCGATTGCACTTGACGATCATCGATGTCTTAGCCACTTATATCCTCCTCACATAGAGTATTGTTCGCCCCAAGCGCCGCCCCCTTGTGGGAACGGCGCTTATAGGGCAGGTGAACCTATTTCTTGAACGGGAAACCGAAGGCGTCCAGAAGGGCCTTGGCCTCCTCATCGGTGTTGGCGGTGGTCACGAAAGTGATGTCCATACCACGCTGGTGATCGACGGAGTCGAAGTCGATCTCGGGGAAGATGAGCTGCTCGGTGACGCCCATGGAGAAGTTACCACGGCCGTCGAAGCTCTTGGCGGAGATGCCGCGGAAGTCGCGGATACGGGGGATCGCGACGGAGGTCAGACGATCGAAGAACTCCCACATACGGTCGCCACGCAGGGTAACCTTGCAGCCGATCGGCATACCGGCGCGCAGGCGGAAGGTAGCGATGGACTTGCGGGCACGGGTGATCATCGGCTGCTGGCCGGTGATGGCGCGCAGGTCGCGCACGGCACCGTCGATGGCCTTGGAATCGGTAGCGGCCTCGCCGACACCCATGTTCACGACGATCTTCTCAAACTTGGGGATCATCATGACGTTCTCGTACTGGAACTTGTCCTGAAGCTGCTGCTTGACCTCGTTGTTGTACTTGGTCTTCAGACGCGGCACATACTTCTCTTCTGCCATTGTTCACTCCTTCTTGGGGTTTTAAGCACGGGGCGTGGCCACGATGGGTTGTCCTCGTGCCTCCTGGCTGCATCCGCGCCGCTCATGGCATTTCGCGGTTTGGACTCGACGCAGCAGGAGCCGACAAAACAATCGGTACTATACGCGCATCGGGAGCGTATTTCCAGAAAAACCTCGTCTGCCTGCACAACTCCACAACTCCCCCGCACAAATGGGTCCCTACAAATGGGTCCCAAAAAGCAGTTGCGGTGAAATAGGGACTGTTGGGCGGCCTAACAGGCTTAAGCAATCCGTATTTCACCGCAACTTATTGATGGGAATGCGATTAGCGCTTGCGGGGGACGAGCTTGGTGCGGCGCAGGTGGATCATCTCGGCGGCGATGGAGATGGCGATCTCTTCGGGATCTTCGGCCTGAATGGCAACGCCGATCGGCAGGTGCAGCTCGTCGATCTGGTCCTGCGTAAAGCCCTCCTGCTCCAGGCGGGCGCGCACAAAGGCCGTCTTGCGGCGCGAACCCAGACAGCCCAGGTAGGCAGGCTTGGCGCGCATGGCTTGGATCACCACGTCGATATCGGACTTGTGGCCTGCCGTGGCCACGACCACCAAGTCGCGCGGGCCGATGGGACACAGCCCGTTCAGGCTCTTGTAATCGACCAAGCGACGATCGTAGACACCGGGCACCCATTCGAGCGTCAGCGTGCCGGGGCGGTCATCGCACGCCACGACGGCAAAGCCCGCCGCCGTGAGCACGCGTGCCGTCGCGGCGCCCACGTGCCCGCAGCCAAAGATATAGGTCAGACCCTCGGGGCAGAGCGTCTCGATGTGCGCCGGGGGAATCTCGGAGGCAGCGTTGGTATAGGTGACCTTACTCCCCTCCTCCACCAGCGAAAGCCCGGGGCAGCCCGCAATGGTGCGGCGCGATTCCTCGCCATGGTATTCGGCAACATCGCCTTCGAGCGCGTTTGCGATAAACGGCTCAAAATCGATGACGAAGTCGCCGATACGCCGATAGGCCAAGACGTCGGCAACCGACTGGAGCAACGGTGCCTGGGTCGCATCCAGATGCAGGTAGCACAGGCAGATGGCTCCGCCGCAGATCATGCCGGTATCGGAGTTCTCTCCGCCCATGGTGTAGCGGACCAGACGCGATTTACCCCCGGCCAGCAGCTCGCGTGCCTCGTCCAGCGCAAAGAGCTCAATCTTGCCGCCGCCGATAGTGCCCGCCTGGCTACCGTCGGCAAAGACGGCCATCCAGGCGCCCACGCCGCGCGGTGACGACCCTACCGTGCCGGCCACGACCACGAGCTCGCACGTCTCGCCAGCACGCAGGGCGACAAGCGCCGCATTCACAACATCGAGCTTTTCCATTGCCGCCTTCTATCCTCTAAAGATATCGGTGAGCATAGCGAGTGCCTCGAGCACGCCGCCGCCGACCGACGTCGCCTTGTCCGAAATGTAGTTGATATAGCTGGCATCGCCGCGCGGATCGACATCGGCGCATTTAAAGCCCTCAGTCACCTGCACGCCGTTCGCCAAAAGCCCGCGCAGACAGCCATCGATCTGCGTGCACATGGGCGTATCGCCCGCGTAGCCAATCACATCTCCGACGCTCACGATGTCGCCGATTGCACGGTCGGACCGGAACACGCCGGCGGCGGGGCTGTGGATAACGCGCTCTTTGCCATAGCCGGCGATAATGCCCGGCACGCCCGTGTTGGGCTGGGGCGAACCTTGGGTAATGACACGGCCCAAAAAATGCCCGCGCATGGTCTCGACCACGGCGTCGCAGTCAACCGGCGCGGTAAAGCCCGGTCCCACGGCAATAACGGCAGGCGCCATGTCGCGCGTGGTACCCAGGTTGCGCTTGGCCAGAATCGCGTCGACCACAGCCGCGGGCTTCAGTTCGTCGAGCATCTTGGCCTGGGGGTCCACCACCACGGCGACATCCCCCGCCTCGGTAATCTCAAGCGCCTCGGCCGACGTCTGCGCCAAGCGGGCGCGAATGCCCTCGACCTCGACCTCGCCCAAGCGAATTGCCTCGCAAAAACAGATTGTGCGACGGATGCACGTGGGAACCGCGATATCTGCCATAACGACCGACACGCCGGCGCGCACCAAACGGGCAGCGACACCCGTGGCGATATCGCCGGCGCCGCGAACATAAACGAGCATTCCCGGGACACCTCCCTGTGCTACGGTTTGAGCAGAGCAAAAGCGGTTCGACCGCTACTCTGATGATTATTTATTATCACAGTATTATACGGCGGTGAACAGATGGAAACGGTTAGCGGCAATCTTGTCTCGGCGCTCAGGATCGAGCCGGGCATTACCGCGATTATCGGCAGCGGCGGCAAGTCGACGTTGCTGAAGACGCTCGGCCTTGAGCTTATGCGCGCGGGCGGCCGCGTGCTCCTCTGCACCACCACGCACATGTTTCCCGTCGCCGGCGTCCCGTGGGACGGGTCGAATCGTCGCCTGGACGCCGCACCCTGGAAACCGGGTGCCCCGCATGTTCCCGGCTGCACCTGCGAGGCATGCGCTGGCATGAGCCGCGGAAGCATCTGCCAGGCGGGTATTTTGGACCCGGAGACAGGCAAGCTCTCCGCCCCCGCCGAGCCGCCCAACGAGCTGGCGCAGCGCTTTGACTACGTCCTGGCCGAGGCGGACGGCAGCAAGCGGCTCCCGCTCAAGGCGCACGCCCCGTGGGAGCCGGTCGTTCCCGCCGGGACGGTCAACGTCATCTGGCTCATCGGCGCCTCGGGGCTCGGCAAGCCCATCAACGAAGCCGTCCACCGCCCCGAGCTCTTTTGCGAGCGTTGCGGCTGCGAGCCCACCGACGCTGCCACCCCAGAGCGCGTCGCCCAGGTGCTCAATGCCGAGCTGCGGATGCTGAACCTCAACAATGCCCGCATCATGCTCAACCAAGTCGACACGCTTGCTGACCCAACGATGGCAGATCGCTTCGAGGCAGCCATCAACCGCCCCCTCATCGCCACCAGCCTCCGATAGCCGGCCCCAGCCTCCGCAGTTGCGGTGAAATACGGTCGGTTTACGGCCGCCCGGCGGCCAAACAGTCCGTATTTCACCGCAACTGCGGAGGACGCCCTTCCCGCTAGCGGGGGACGTAGCGGCCGGGTTGGGCTCCGGTGGGCTCGCCGTCGCGCGCAGCCAGTACGCCGTTCACAAACACGGCCTTGGCGCGGCCGTGCGCCTCAAAGCCCTCGAGCGGCGTGTAGTCCACGGCCTGATGCTGCGTCGCGGCGCTAATCGTCCAGCGCGCCTTGGGATCCCACACGCACACGTCGGCATCGGCGCCCTCGGCAAGACAGCCCTTGTGCGGATACATGCCAAAGACGCGCGCCGGGTTCTCGCTCATCAGGCGGCACAGATCCTCGGGACCCAGCTGTCCCTCAAAGCTCGTAGCGATCGCGACGGGACGATGCTCCACGCCGGGTCCGCCGTTGGGAATCGCGCGGAAGTCGTCGCGCCCGCGGTCCTTTTGCCCGTGCAGGTTAAAGCTACAGTGGTCGGTCGCAATCGTATCGATCTCGCCGGCCACAAGCGCCTCGCGCAGTGCCGCACGGTCGCCGGCATGGCGCAGCGGCGGACTCATCACGTACTTGGCGCCCGCAAAGCCGTCCTCGCCCTGCTCCAAGTAGCACGTGTCGTCGAGCATCAGATACTGAGGGCATGTCTCGACATAGATGTTCTTCTGCCCGCGCGCTTTGGCAGCGCGAATGGCCTCGAGCCCCAGCTTGGTCGAAAGGTGCACCACGTTGACCGGAGCGTCCCCGGCCAAGTGCGCCAGATACAGCAGGCGGCTCACGGCCTCGGCCTCACACACGTCTGGACGGCTGAGCGCATGGCCCTCGGGCCCGTGGATACCCTGCTCAAACACGCGCTTCTGCAGCGCGTTGACCAACGTGCCGTTCTCGCAATGCACGCACAGGATACCGCCCACGCGCTTGAGCTCCTCCAGCACCTCGAGCGTCTCGGCATCGTCCAGGCGCAGATGGTCGTAGGCAAAGTAGGTCTTAAACGACGACACGCCCGCCTCGCGCATGGCCGAAAGATCGGCGCGGTTGCGCTCATTCCACTCGGCAAGCGCCATATGGAAGGCATAGTTGGCGGTGCAGGTGCCGTCGGCGCGATGATGCCACTCGACCAAGGCATCGGGCATGGTCACGCCGCGATCGGCCGTCGCGTAGTCCACAATGGTCGTCGTGCCGCCGCAGGCAGCCGCGCGCGTGCCGGTCTCAAAGCTATCGGCTGTCCAATCCATGCCGGTCCAGCACTGCATGTGCGTGTGGCCGTCGATAAAGCCGGGAAACACCCAACAGTCGGTGGCGTCCTCGACGGTATCGCCCTCGCCCGGCTCGATTGCCGCGGCAATCCGCACAATCTTGTCGCCCTCCATGGCAAGATCGGCGCGGCGAAGCCCCTGGGGCGTCACGAGTGCGCCGTTTTTGATGATGATCATAATTGCTCCTTATTGATTGATGCAGTTGGCCACGCGATCAAAATACGAGCAGGCGGCGATATGCTCCGTTATGCGTCGCTGTCCTTTGGCGGTATCGACATCCCACAACTCGTACGCACGCGCCTCGACCAGCGCAACGTCGACGCGACCTTTGAGAATCGAACCGCCGCCGTCCTTGCCCTCAAGACACATAAGCGCATCGAACAGTTCCGCCGGAAAGATCACCGGGCTCGAAGGCTCACCGTTGCACGCAAGGCGCACCGGATGCTTGCGGCCACGCTCGTCAAATGCACGAACCATAGCCTCAAAAGAATCCGAACTCACGAGCGGCTGGTCGCCCGGCAAAAAGAGGCAACCTTTCCAGTTGCGTTCGACTCCCCACGAAAGCCCCGCACGGACGCTTTCGCTGCGCAGCTCGCCATCGTGCAGCACACACGGGCAATGCTTATCCTCGCAAATCCGAGCGACCTCGGGCCAACGCGTCGAAACCACAACGTCAAAGCCCCGGGGAACCGAATCAATGGTCCGGGCAATCAGCGGCTCGTCATAGATATCGGCGAGCATCTTGTTAGAGCCAAATCGCTTGCCCTCGCCCGAAGCCATAATCACGCAACCAAGTTTCATGGCGATACCTCCCCTGAAACCATCGTACCCATAACTCGCGTCGCGGGGCATCTACATCGAAAGCGCTTATCCCGCACGCCCACGATGCAAAAAGGGGCACCCCGCCGGTTGGCAGAGCGCCCCCTTTACATGGCTTACCTCAACCCAGCTTTAGGCCTGGAACCAACGGGCGGTGTTGCGCTCGTCGAGGGCCTTGAGGGTAGCGGCGGGATCGGCAACCTTCTGCAGGAACATCATGGCTGCGATGGCGTACGGCTTGTAGCTGGCCTCCTTGTACATGCCCACGCGGTGCATGTCGAAGACGTCGGCGTTGACCTCGCCGTGCTCGCAAGAGACACCAGAGATGTCGGCGGGCAGCGGATGCATAAAGATGGTGTCCTGGCCGTTGGCGGTCTTCTCCATGAGCTCGGTCGTGGAGCACCAATCCTGATGCGTAGCGTTCTGAGCGAGCAGCTCCTTCTCGAGCGCAGCGATGCCGGCGTCGTCGCCCTCGGCGTACAGGTTGGTGCGCTTCTCCATGGCGGCAAACGGAGCCCAGCTCTTGGGGATCACGATGTCGGCGCCCTCGAAGGCCTCAGCCATAGTGTTGACCTGCTTAAAGGTGGTGCCGGACTCGGCGGCGTAGCCCTTAGCGCGCTCGACGACCTCGGGCATGAGGTCGTAGCCCTCGGGGTGGGCCAGGGTGACGTCCATGCCAAAGCGGGGCAGCAGGCTGATCAGCGACTGCGGGCAGGACAGCGGCTTGCCGTAAGAGGGCGAATAGGCCCAGGTGACGGCAACCTTCTTGCCCTTGAGGTTCTCAAGGCCGCCAAACTCGTTGATGAGGTAGAGCATGTCGGCAGAGGACTGCGTGGGGTGGTCGGAATCGGACTGCAGAGAGATGAGCGTGGGACGGTGATCCAGAACGCCATCCTCGTAAGCCTGCTGGACAGACTCGGAGACCTCGGCCATGTAGGCGTCGCCCTTGCCGATGTACATGTCGTCGCGGATGCCGATGACGTCAGCCATGAAGGAGATCATGGTAGCGGTCTCGCGGACGGTCTCGCCGTGAGCGATCTGGGACTTCTTCTCGTCCAGGTCCTGCAGCTCAAGACCGAGCAGGTTGGCTGCCTTAGAGAAGGAGAAGCGCGTACGGGTGGAGTTGTCACGGAACAGGGAGACGGCCAGACCCGAATCGAAGATCTTGGACGAAACGTTGTTCTCGCGCAGCTCGCGCAGGGCGTCGGCGACGATGTAGAGCGCCTTGAGCTCATCGGTGGTCTTGTCCCAGGTGTGCAGGAAGTCGCTGCCGTACATGCCCTTAAAATCGAGGCCGTTCAGCTGCTCGACGAGCTCGGTAAACTTGGCGTCCATGTAAATATCCTTTCCAAAGATGAAACGATTGCAATGAGTAGAGATGTGCTCCGGCATGCGCGTGTGGCTAGAACATGCAGAGCACTATGACGAGGACCCGCTACCGTTGAGGAAGCATGGGAGATAACGACCGCGGGCCCCAAGTCAACAGGGGGTGCCGGGGACACGAGCTGTCCCCGGCTCAACAAGATCGAGGAATGGGACTAATCGATCTTGTTGTTGGTCAGACCGGCGCGGAACACGGTGGCGTCGCCATCGGCCTGGCTCGGATCGTAGAGGTTCAGGGCAGCCACATACATGGCGGCAGCGGTGACCAGGTCGTCCTTGTAGGTGACCTCGTTGGGAGCGTGAGCCTGAGACTCGGCACCCGGGCCAAAGCCGACGCAGGGGATGCCATAGCGGCCCTGGATGGAAACGCAGTTCGTGGAGAAGGTCCACTTGTCGCACAGCGGACGACCGGTGCGCTTGTCCATGCTGGGCTCGCAGCCGATGCGCTCGTCACCAAACATGGCCTTGTGGGCGTCGACGAGGGCCTTGACGTGCGGAGCGGTCTCCTTGTTGATCCACGTGGGGAAGTAAGCCTCGGTCTCGTAAACCTCGCCGGTCCAGGACGGACGGTCGTACATGTACATGGAGACCTTCACGTCGTCGCCGTACTTCTTGGCGGCCGGCAGGTTGCGGATCTCGTCCAGGCAAGACTCCCAGGTCTCACCGGCGGTCATACGACGGTCGATGGAGATGGCGCAGGAGTCAGCGACAGCGCAGCGGCTGGGGCTGGTGTAGAAGATCTGGCTGACGGTGCAGGTGCCGCGGCCCAGGAAGCGGGCGTCCTCGAAGTGCTCGGGGTTGTACTTAGGGTCGAGCATCTTGACGAGGCCCTTGATGTCGGTCGACTCGTCGCAGCCGTTGTTGTTGAGGGCGCGGACGTCGGCGATGATGTCGGCCATCTTGTAGATGGCGTTGTCGCCGCGGTCGGGAGCGGAACCGTGGCAGGAGGTGCCGTGAACGTCGACGCGGATCTCCATGCGGCCGCGGTGACCGCGATAGATGCCGCCGTCGGTGGGCTCGGTGGAAATGACAAACTCGGGCTTAATGCCGTCCTTGTTGTAGATGTACTGCCAGCACATGCCGTCGCAGTCCTCTTCCTGGACGGTGCCGACGACCATGATCTTGTAGCCCTCGGGGATGAGGCCCATGTCCTTCATCATCTTGGCAGCATAGGTAGCAGAAGCCATGCCACCCTCCTGGTCGGAGCCGCCGCGGCCGTAGATGATCTCGTCGGTCTCGTAGCCCTCATAGGGATCGGCATCCCAGTTCTCGATGTTGCCGATGCCGACGGTGTCGATGTGAGAGTCGATGGCGATGATCTTGTCGCCCTCGCCCATAAAGCCCATGACGTTACCCAAGCCATCGACCTTGACCTCGTCATAGCCGAGGCTCTCCATCTCGGCCTTGATGCAGGCGACAACCTCACCCTCCTCGCAGGACTCAGAGGGGTGAGAGATCATGGCGCGCAGGAAGCGAGTCATATCAGCACGATGAGACTCCGCAGCAGCCTTAATGGCATCAAAATCGAGTTCTTTAGTCATAACAGTCAACCTTTCTACAAGGGTTTACCTACAGGTAGATATTTCAGATAGATCACTTGTGCCAAGCAGCGTGAGGTCGAGCACCCCACAAGCAAGTAACCATAGGAGGCGGACGGAGGACTTTGCTCCGTCGCGAGTTCCGCACGAGCCGGAGAGCACTTAATGTGCTCTCCGTGCGAGCAGGACTGTCCGAGCAGGGAGTAAAGTCCTCCGGCTGCCTCCGGACAGGTCAGCCTGCTAGCAGGTCGGATACTCGCCCTCCCAGACGATGCGACGGTACTGATCCGGATCGGTGTCGCCCTCGGTGGAGAAGCAGAGCACGGAGCTCGTCTTGTCCAGGCCGATGAGCTCCTTGAGCTCGGCGTACTCGGGGTCGAGCATGAGGGTCTCGACTAGGCCGGTGGTCACTGCGCCGGACTCGCCGGAGATGACGCGCGGGTCGCCCTTCTCGGGAGCGCCCAGGGTGCGCATGCCGCGAGCGGTGACCCAGTCGGGGCAGGACACGAAGGCGGTGGTGTGGTTGCGCAGGATATCCCAGCCCAAGATGTTGGGCTCGCCGCAGCACAGGCCGGCCATGATGGAGGGCATGTCGCCGTCCACGATGCGCGGGTCGCCGTCGCCGGCGGCAGCGCCCTTGTACAGGCAGGCGGCAGGCGCGCACTCGACCACGACGAAGGTGGGCGGGTTATCGGGATACAGGTTGGTGAAGTAGCCCACCACGGCGCCGGCGAGCGAACCCACGCCAGCCTGGACAAACACGTGCGTCGGGCGGTTGATGGCCATCTCGCGCAGCTGCTCGGCAGCCTCGGAAGCCATGGTGCCGTAGCCCTCCATGATCCAGGACGGGATCTTCTCGTAGCCCTCCCAGGCGGTGTCCTGAACGATGACGCCGCGCTCGCAGGCATCGGCCTCGGCGGCGGCCATGCGCACGCACTCGTCGTAGTTGACCTCTTCGATGGTCACCGTGGCGCCCTCGGCGGCGATGTTATCGAAGCGTGGCTTGGTGGAACCCTTGGGCATGTGCACGACGGCCTTCTGGCCCAGCTTGTTGGCAGCCCATGCCACGCCGCGGCCATGGTTGCCGTCGGTGGCGGTAAAGAAGGTAGCCTGGCCAAAGTCCTTGGCAAGCTGATCGGAGGTCAGGTAATCGAAGGTGCACTCGGCAACGTCCTTGCCGGTCTCGTCGGCAATGTAGTTGGCCATGGCAAACGAACCGCCCAGGACCTTAAAGGCGTTGAGGCCAAAGCGATAGCTCTCGTCCTTAACGCACAGGTTGGACAGGCCCAGGCGCGCGGCCTGGCCATCCAGGCGGGCAAGCGGAGTGACGGTGTACTGGGGGAACGACTGGTGGAAGGCGCGGGCCTTCTTCACGTGGTCGAGGCTCATGATTCCCAAGTGCTTGTCATCGCTCTTGGGCATCGTGTTGCCCGCCCACTGGATCTTATCGGCCATACGGTGAACTCCTTAAGTTCTCTCTTGCCGGCCCCCGCATACGCGTTTCAGCCCGATCCCATTCACACGGCTGAACTTTTATGTGGATGCCAAACAAAAAGTTTGTTAGCACTGTTCTATCACACTTTTTGATTGGAAAACCTAACAAATTGTTTGTTGCCGTAATCGGTACCTTTTCGCCGCCGAACGGTCACATAACACAGCGACGCTTTCGTTATTTGCGAACAAGTGGGGTTTATGGCACAGTGAGCCCAAACTAATTTTTAGGAAGGCACCCATGACCCCCGCACAGATTGAGTTCTACAAGCGCCTTGCACACGGCCTGGCGCTCCAATTTGGCCCCAACTGCGAAGTCGTCGTCCACGACCTGGAGACCGAGGACGTGGACCGCTCCATCGTAGTGATCGAAAACGGCCACGTCAGCGGGCGCAAACTGGGTGACGGCCCCAGCCATATTGTGCTTGAATCCATGCACGAGGGCACCGCCGACGTGCACGACCGCGAGCCGTACCTCACCAAAACCGCCGATGGCAAGCTGCTCAAGTCCTCGACCATCTTTATCCGCAACGATGAGGGCAAGCCCGTCGGCATTTTGGGCATCAACTTTGACATTACGCTTATGAAGGCTTTTGAGCGTTCGCTCGACGCCTTTACCGGCACCGGCGGCACGGGCTACACCGAGCCCGAGCCCATTACCAAGAACATCGGCGACCTGCTCGAGGACCTGCTGCACGAGTGCGAACAGTTTGTGGGCAAGCCCGCGGCACTCATGACCAAAGACGAGCGCATTCGTGCCATTGGCTACCTCGACCGTCGCGGCGCCTTCCTCATTTCCAAGTCGAGCGAACGCGCCTGCGAGTTCTTTGGCATCTCCAAGTACAGCTTCTATAGCTACCTCAATGAGGCCAAGGCGGCGGCCGACGGCAAGTAGGCACTCGCCTAGATTGCCCCTCCCCTTTTGGGCGCGAGTTCTGGAAAGCTCGAATCCAAGACCGAGCCGCTTGGGAAGTTCCATATAATCGATGTCATTAGTATTTCGAAAGGGTGGAACAGAATGGCGTTGAGCAAGGCATCATGCACCGGTCGCGGATTGATTCCGGCAATTGGTGGACATGTGCACCGCATGTTCGATGAGGGTGAAGACGACCTGTTTTCGCTGAGCCTTGACGACGTGATGGATGATCGCCCGTGGACCGCCGACGAACTCATGGGCGGCGGGGCTCGCCCGTCAAGCCCCAATCCCGCACTTGCGCCTAAGCCCGCATCTGCGCCGGCTCCTGCGCAGTCGCCTGTTTCGACGCCCGCGTCTGCGCCCACACCCACTTCGGCGCCCACGCCCACTCCCCGCCCCGCAAGCGACCCGTCCGAGACGGCGGCGTTTCTCGCTGCAGCGACGCAGGGCAAATCGGCCGACAGCACCGTTATGTACAGCGCCCGGCAGTTGCCTGTTCCTGCGGCACGCAAGCCTCCGGTCACAAGGCTCGATGAGCCCGTTGCCCATCAGGTTGCCTACGATTCCTGGGCTGCAGCCGATCTGGATGAGACCTCTACCGGCATGCCGGCGCTCGACGTTCCAGTTAATCCGCTTTTTGCCGCCAACACGAGCGCCGCGGGCTATGAGGGCGGTGCGGCATATTCCGATTATTCCGATGGCTATGCTGACGCCGGTCGCATCGAGACCGAGGATTATGGCACCACATCGAGCGATTATCTCAACGATCCGTACGCCGCCACGCCTGCACCGGAATATGACCCGGAGGCCGCGTCCGCACCGGCGTATACCAAAAGCACGGGCGAAGAGCGCTTCGCCGATTATTACGCCGAGGAAAAGGCGCTGCGTTTTTCGGAATTTCCGCAGGCAGTCAAGGTTGCCTTTATCGCCATTGTCATTGCCCTGCTCGGTGTCATTGCGTTTGAGGGATTCCGGCTGTTCTCCGGCCCCACCCAAGCGGAGTCGGAGACCCAGCAAAAAGAGGACGATAACGAGTATCTGGACATCAACACCCTCAAGGGCGACCCCAACGACGGGGACGATGAGTAGCGAGAGCTGAAGGCGGCCGCAGGATCCCGCATCCAGCACCGGCTTCTAAGTGCTGTTTTGTCATCCAGCTACACTTTTCCGAAGTTTTAAGGTGCCTATTTCGACACTTTTCCGTACTTTTACACGGCTGATTTCGACACTTTTTCTGATTTAAGCCTAGCGACAGCCGGCGAAATCAAGCGCCGCCCGCGCGTCATTTCGCAAGCGGTGCCTGATTTCTGTCCGTACACGTTGATAGACTCCATCGTGCCCGCAAGGAGCGGGCGTGTTTTATCCAGAGTCGGGGTAGAGAGTTGGCTCCACGATTCCGACGCCAACCGGCCAAGAGGCACGGTGGCCCTGCCAACATCGATGAAAGGAGTCCGTATGGACAATTTCTCTGTGCGCAGCGAGCGTAACTTCCACAACCTGATCGTCAAACCGAATCACATGCATCTTCTGGATAAGCCAAATGGCTACGCCTCGGCCATGATCAAGAGCAGCCTCTCCCACCAGATGCGCTTTACGGTACAGAAGCTCGAGGAAAAGCTCTGTGCTGCTGGCAATCCGCATGTGTTGCAGATCAAGCCACTCGGAGACGACTCTCGTGAGCCATCTAGCTGGAAGCTCTTTGCCGACGGCGCGTGCATCGCGGACGGCTCGGTCGACTTTGCCCGCAAGTATTTCTGCGAGAGCGCCGAGGTGTTCCTGGATCTGTGTCGCGATGCCGTCGACGCAGCCGAGCTACGCCAGTGGAGTCAGAGGGAGTACGAGCTGCTGAGCGTGGCGCGCGGGATCGCGGGGGCGTAGGCAGACAGACCAGACAGCTCGTCATACTGGTTGACGCTTCGATTCAAACAGCAGGGCGGGCTCGAGCTTACAGCCCCGCCATGCCAAACCGAATGGCGTTCTCAAAAGGCCTACCCCCTCCGCCTTCAGCTTTAGCAGCAGGTCGCCCAGCTCGGAGCACTTGCTGGAAAGGCGCGTCTGAGCTCGCTCGCCCATCCCCCACCGTTGACGGACCTCCTGGGCGCGCGGGCTCACGCGGTAGTCCCCGTCCATCATCTGCTTGAGCAGCTTGGCGGTCACGCGCGCATCGGCTAGGGCGCTGTGGGCGTGACCCGTCGACTCGTCGAACTCGATGCCAAACCACGTCGCTGCGTCACTCAAAGAGACGCACCCGTGGCTGCTCATGTCCATGATCGAGGTGTAAAACGCCTGCAGGTCGGCCCAGTCCGTAGGAAATGCGGAAAGATCGATGTGCTTTGCTTGACACTCGATCAAAAGCTGTCGACGATCCGCCCCGCTCCAACAGACCACCTGGGCGGAGTAGCGCCCGATCCAATCGCTGAGCCTTTTGATCACCATGTAGAGAGGATCGGCCATCGCGGTGTCCACAGCCGATATCCCCGTAAGCTCGCGGACGGGAAACGCAACGCCTTCGGTAAATTCCGTCTGCACAAACTGCGAGAACTCGCCCATAACGTTGCCGTGGTAATCGAGCTTGACGGCGCCGACCTCGATAATCTCGTTGCGCAGTCCACGGCGCTGGCGCTGCTTTGGCACCGGCGCAAACTCAAAGTCCAGCACAATCTGGCGCGCAAAGTTCGTCGTATCGATAGCCAAGATACCCGGCGTCTTTTCAGCTGACACGGTTAGGGCCTTTCTCCGTTGCCTGCCGCTTGCTACATAGGCGGCTACATTGCCGTAAGGATAGGCGCTCGCGCGGACATGAAAGCGGGACGCAATGCCACGCGCGCCAGGCATACGCCATGCAGACGGCCCCAAGAGAATCGCCCGCTCTATTCAAATGCCTGAAAAAGATTTAGGCCCGGTGACTTGAATCAGAGGTCATCCCGGGCCCATCAGAGCTCGTAGAGCTCTTGGTTGCTTTGGTCTCGCTCTTCACGGCGCTTATCGAACTTTCCGAGGCACTCAAGCAGCATTCGAAGCATAAAAAGAGGGGTCGACGCCGTTAAGGCATTGACCCCTTAAACTGAGTAACGGCGCTGCCCAGCTCTTCACTACTTGGGCTGCCGTCGACTTTATTCTACCCACGGGTGCCAGGTTTAACAAATGGATTTTCGGTAACGAGGCCTCGGCAACCGCCGCCTTGATTGGCGACCCATGCTCTGCCACAGGCCGAGGGTTGTCGAAAAGTCGAACATTATAGCTACCCATAATATAGCCAGCTATAACGTCATTCGACGACCGGCGCAAACGCCCACGCGGACACGAAATGCGCTGCGGTGCCATTGGGGATTATGGGATGCGCTTTCCGCTCGAGGCCTCAACCGGAAACGACATCCCGGTCTGAAGGCCAAATCCGGGGCGTAGTTTCCGCTTGAAGACCGATTCGGAAAGGTTGTCCCGTTCTGGAGCCAAATACTGGGTCGTAGTTTCCGCCAAGCATGCCATCCGGAAAGCGTGTCCCGTTCTGAGCCTGAATTCTGGGATGAACTTTCCACTGAAGCATCTACTGGAAAATGCATCCCGTTCCGAGGCTTAATTCTGGGATGCACTTTCCGCGGAGAGACTACCGTTTTTCGAAAAAGTACACGTCCCTAAACTTACCAGGTCTTCATAACTTGTTGCCGTTCACGGGAGCCAATCACCGCCCACCGATTCGAATGTAAAAATGTCGCCGAAAACAGGCCATCTACCTGCATGGTTAGATTTTGGTCAGCTTTTGGTCAGTTGGGCGGCAAGTTGCGGCTGATACGTTTTTTGCTACCCAAAAGGAGGCGGTAGCTCATGACCCATTGCAATGACCAACTCATCGACCAACTGCTCACTCAAGCCGAACAAGAGGGGCGCTGTCTGATTCCCCCGAGCACGGCAATCCGAAAAGCGCTCCTTCGGCGCACCGGCGGCACGGTTGTCTCGCCCATGCCGGGGTTGTTTGCGCGAAAAACGCGCTGGGATGAACTCAACCGAGCGCAACGCCATTGCGAAATCCTCCGCGCCCTTGCGATCATCCACCCCGATTGGACGTTCTGCTCGTTTTCGGCAGCTTGCCTGCTGGGGCTCGAGGTCTCGTGGCGACACCTGAATGTCGTGCATGTTTGCAGCTCGACAAAGCCGTCGGCTCGCCCGGGCGCACATATTCAGCGGCACCAGATTGAGCCGGCCGGAGCAATACGCAGAGCCGGCATATCGGTAACGCCGCCCATCCAAACGGTCACAGATTGCCTGTTGCAGACCGGTTTTGCCGACGGCATGCCCATTGCCGATTCGACGATCTCAAAGCTCGGCCTTGCGCGGGAACAGCTGATGGAGGCCGTCGAGCAACGAGCGACCGCCTGCAATGGTCGCGCGATTCGCACCGCCCTCACAACACTTCGATATGCCGACGCCCGCGCCGAGAGTGGTGGAGAATCGGTCGCCCGAGCCGTCATGATCGAGACGGGCTTTGCACCCGACTGGCTTCAATACGAGCTGACGGACCCCTTCGATTCGGCCAAACCCATACGAACGGACTTTGCCTGGGAGCGCCAGGCGCAGGAACTCACGCTGGGCGAGCTCGACGGGCTCATCAAATATACCGACCAGACCATGCTGGCCGGACGCACCACCGCCGAGGCGCTCGTTGCCGAACGACAGCGCGAGGCGCACCTATCGCTCTACGGCCACCCTCTGCTGCGCTTTACCATGAACGAGGTCCGCCCGGCAGGAATGCTCGCCAAAAAGCTGCAGACGGCAGGCATCCGGCAGACCGCGCTGCCGACATGGCTCAACGAGGTAGACCTGTAGGAGCTGCTAGGCCACGCATTGCCAGATCGCATCCCCCTATCTGGGCCGCGTTTTCCCAACGACCACGCCAACGGAAAGTGCGTCCTAGCCTGGACGCTCAAAACGGGATGCACTTTCCGGATGGCGGGCCTGGCGGAAAGCGTGTCCCGGAATCCCGTCTCAGAGCTGGACAGGCTTTCCGGTTGAGTCCTTCAGCGGAAACCGCATCCCGGAATAAACACTCAAACTGGGATGCGCTTTCCAAACGACCGGCCAGCGGAAAACGCATCCCATTCTGAGGCATGATTCCGGGACACAGCTTCCGCATGCGGCCCCGTTGGGAAAGTTCATCCCGTTCTGAGACCGAATTCCGGGACGCCGTTTCCGCCTGAGGCTTCAGCCGGAAAACGCATCCCACTCTGGAGCCGAATTCCGGGACACGCTTTCCGCTGGAGGGCCGATTCGGAAAACGAATCCCATTCTGAGCGCTCATTTCGGGACGCAGTTTCCGCTCTAAGCAAAAGGCCCCGGCTCGCGATGGAGCCGGGGCCAAAGGCGCAGCGTATGCAGTTGATGCTGAGCATGGACAGCCCGTCAGTAATGGCCGTCCGCGCTCTACTCTACCCGCGGTGACGGGCGCGGCTGTACGGCGTATCCACCATGGGCAGATCGGGGCGTAGCTTGCCGTCAAATGCGCGGTAGGCGTTCTGTACGGCGGGCGCCGTGGGAATCGTGGCGATCTCGCCGATGCCCTTGCCGCCGTATGCCACGGGCAACAGCTCGTCCTTCTCCACGTAGATGGCGTGGATATCCGGAATCTCGGGCGCACGGAACAGTCCGAGCGTACCGTACCTTGCCTGGGGCACGCAGTCCTTGAGCGGCCAGTCCTCGGTAAGCGCATAGCCCATACCCATGAGCACGCCGCCTTCGATCTGACCCTGAATGGAGATGGGGTTGACCACCTTGCCGGAATCGTGCGCGGCATAGACCTCGCTCACGCGGCCGTCGTCGTCCAAAATGACCACATGCGTGGCAAAGCCGTAGCAGATGTGGCTCTTGGGGTTGGGAACGTCGGCACCCAGCTTGTCGGTCGGCTCCAGATACACGTAGCCAAACTCGCATCCCTCGAGCGCCTTGATGGTGGCCGCAGGGTCCTGAGGATGCATGCCCTGGCCGGCGACGAGCTCCTGCGTGCGCAACTGATAGACGCGACCGTCGTCGTACTCGATCTTGACGCCGTCGCCATGCGCGCTCACCGGAGCGGCGGGCGCAGGCTTGCCGGCCTCGATGTCAAGCATGGCATCGCGCAGCAGGAAAGCGGCGCCGCGCACGGCCTCGCCGGTCACAACCGTCTGACGCGAGCCAGACGTGGTGCCGGAGTCGGGAGCGTTCTCGGTGGAGCACTCGCCGTTGGCGATGCAGCGAAGCGGCAGACCGCAGGCCTCGGCAACGTCCTGCAAAAAGACCGTGTTGCAGCCCTGGCCGATGTCGGACGTGGCGGCATAGACCACAGCCACGCCGTCCTCGATGCGAATCTTGCAGCGACCGGCATCGGGTAGACCCACGCCCACGCCGGCGTTCTTCATGGCGCAGGCAATGCCGGCGTGGCCGGGATGCGCGTAGTAGGCATCCTTGACCTCGAGCAGCGTCTCCTTAAGCGCCGTGGAGCAGTCGGCAATCTGACCGTTGGGCAGAACCTCGCCCGGCTCGATGGCGTTTCGGTAGCGAATCTCCCACGGATCCAGGCCAACCTTCTCTGCCAGCAGGTCGATCAGGCTCTCGAGCGCAAACTCGGACTGGCAAACGCCAAAGCCTCGGTACGCGCCGGCGGGCGGGTTGTTGGTGTAGTAGCCAAAGCCGCGAATGTCGGTGTTCTGGTACTTGTAGGGGCCGACGGCATGCGTACAGGCGCGCTCGAGCACCGGGCCGCACAGCGACGCGTAGGCGCCGGTGTCAAAGTTGATCTCGCAATCCAGGCCGGTAAAGTTGCCCTCGGCGTCGCAGCCCAGCGTAAAGGTGCCGTCCATGGCATGACGCTTGGGATGGAACGCGAGCGACTCGGCACGCGTGAGCTTGCACTTCACAGGACGCTGGAACTTATATGCGGCGAGCGCGGCCAGATGCTGGATGGACACGTCCTCCTTACCGCCAAAGCCGCCGCCCACGAGCATGGTCTCGACGACCACGCGCTCGGGCTCGTTGTCCCAGCCAAACATGTGGGCACACTCTTTGCGCGTGTCGTAGGCACCCTGGTCGGTCGACTGCACCTTGACGCCGTTCTTGTACGGGAAGGCAACGGCGCACTCGGGCTCCAAGAAGGCATGCTCAGTAAAGGGCGTGGTAAAGCGCTGCGTTACGGTAAACGCGCTCTCTGCCAGCGCCTTGGCGGCGTCGCCGCGCGTCACGTGACGGCTCTGGCACACGTTGTCCTTGAGCTCCACCGTGTTGCCAAAGGCAAAGAAGCTGTCGTGCAGGCACGGGGCGTCGGCAGCCCTAGCCTCGACAATGTTGCGCACGGGCTCCAACGGCTCGTAATCGATCTTTACGAGCTTTTTGGCCTTCTCGAGCGTCGCTTCGTCCTCGGCGACCACCAACACAATGGCATCGCCCACGCAGCGGGTGATATCGCCTGCCGCGATCATGACGTCCCAGTCCTGGATAAGGTGGCCGACCTGGTTGACCGGCACGTCCTCGGCGCGCAGGATGCCCACCACACCGGGCAGGGCCTCGGCCTTGGAGGTATCGATGGAGAGCACGCGGGCGCGCGGATACTTGGAGCGCACGGCGCTGGCGTAGGTCAGACCCGGCTGATCGAGCTCGTCGATGTCGTCGGGATACTTGCCCTCGCCGAGCACTTTCTTGCGCACGTCAATACGGAAGGCGCGCTTGCCCACGCCGTAGTCGTCGCCGCGCTCCAGGTCCTCGTCGATCTGCTTTTCGCCGCGGAGCACCGCAGCGGCTAGCGAAATGCCCTCGATAATCTTCTTGTAGCCGGTGCAGCGGCAGACGTTGCCGCGGATGGCGTACTTGATCTGCTCCTCAGTGGGCTCGGGGTCCTCGGCGATGAGCGCCGCACCCGCCATGACCATGCCGGGGATGCAAAAACCGCACTGCACGGCGCCCACGGCGCCAAAGGCGTACACAAAGGCCTCGCGCACGTCCTCGGGCAGGCCCTCAACGGTCACGATGTTGCGGCCGGCGGCAAGAGCGGTGGTCAGCACGCATGCCTTGACGGCCGCGCCGTCTACATGGATGGTGCAGGTGCCGCAGGCGCCCTCGGAGCAGCCGTCCTTGGCGGAATGGATGTGCAGGTCGTCGCGCAGGTAACGCAGCAGCGGTTTATTCTCCGTCGTCGTGCGCTCAACGCCGTTAACGGTAAAAGTGAATTCCTGTGCCATGGTGATTCCCTTCTACACGCCGGCGGCGATGCCGGTGCGGTCGTGGATGGCGCCATGCGGGCAGACGACGGCGCACATGCCGCACGACAGGCAGTCCGCGCCGTCGATATGGGCGCAGTTGTCCTCGATGCGGATAGCGCCGGCAGGGCACTTTTTGGCGCACATGCCGCAACCGATGCAGCTCGTGTCGCAGATCTTGCGCGCAATGGCGCCCTTGTCGGTGTTGTTGCAGCGCACCAGGATGTTCTGGTAGCCGGGAACGAAGGCAATCACGCGCTGCGGGCACGCCATGCCGCACAGGCCACAGCCCGTGCACCTGGAGCGGTCCACGCGGGCGATGCCATCGACCAGCGCAATGGCACCGTGGGGGCAGGCCGCGACACAGGCGCCACAGCCAATGCAGCCTTCGCTGCAGCGGGCGTCGCCGCCTGCGGAGGCGCAACCGCTTCCGCAGGCAACGTAGGCCACGTTATGTTGAATGGATTTGGCCATAAGAGACTCGCCTATTTCTTAAGGAGATACGGATAGCTGTCGCGCACGGCCTTGATGGTCAGGCGGACGGCCTCGGGCAGACCGGTGTTGACGGCATCGACCGAGACGGTGCGGACCGTGCCGGCGACGCGAACCTTAAAGTGGTCCTCGTCCACGGCCAGGAAGCCCTCGTTCTCGGAGTTCTCCATGTCCTGATCGCTCCAGAACAGGGTGAGCTTGTCCTTGTAGGGACGACCCTCCTGGTAGGGGCAGAACACGGCGCAGTTGCCGCACTCGTTGCACATGCCGTCGACATGGACGACCTGATGCTTGGCCAGGCCCGGCACCTTAATTGCCACGTTGGCGCGGTTGGGGCACACGTCGCAGCAGACCTCGCACACCGAGCCGCAGCCCAGGCAGCGGGTCTTGGTGCAATTGCGCTTGTCGCGGCACAGCGACCCCTTGCGCTCGTAGCAGGCGTCCTCGCGACCGACCTGAGCATTCTGGTCGGCGTACTTGTTAAAGTCCACGCCAGCGATGGCACGGGCGACCTCGGCGGCATCGGCGATAGCCTCGACCACGGTGGCCGGACCGCGACGGCAGTCACCTGCAGCCCAGACGCCCTCAACGCCGGTGGAGGTGGCGGCAAGGCGGCCGCGACGGTCGTGCTCGACGCCCGCGGCGTCGTACAGGCTGGCATCGATGCCCTCGCCCACGGCACAGATCACCGTGGTGGCGGGCAGCTCGACGGTCTCGCCCGTGGCGACGGGGCTGCGACGGCCGCTTGCGTCCGGCTCGCCAAGCTCCATGACGTCGCAGGTCAGCACGGCGCCGTTGAGCGCCTTGGGCGCCAGCAGCTCACAGAACTCAACGCCGTCGGCAAGAGCAAGATCGAGCTCTTCCTCGTCGGCGAGCATCTGCTTCTTGGTGCGGCGATACATCAGGCGCACGTTCTTCACGCCAGTCAGGCGCTTGGCCACGCGGGCCGCGT
Organism: uncultured Collinsella sp.; assembly: GCA_959605475.1. Classification (GTDB taxonomy): domain Bacteria; phylum Actinomycetota; class Coriobacteriia; order Coriobacteriales; family Coriobacteriaceae; genus Collinsella. The sequence continues at coordinate 37,010 of CAUHFS010000011.1, forward strand.
CCATAGCGGTATTGCCGGCGCCGATGACCACGACGTCCTCGCCCAGCTCGAGCTTCTCGCCCTTCTTGGCGGCCTCGAGGAACTCCAGCACGTCGAGCTCGGCGCCCTCGCCCAAGCCTGCAGAGCCGGGCATCCAGGCACCGGTGGCCACGACCACGTCGGTAAAGCCCTGAGCCTTGAGCTCGTCAATGGACTCCACGCGGGCGTTGAGCTGCACCTTGGCGCCAAAGGCCAGACAGAGCTCGGCATCGTGGGAGATATCGTCGCTCGCGATACGGAACTCGGGAATCACGTGACGGACCACGCCGCCGAGCGAGTCGCGGGCCTCGAAGATAGTGACGGGCACGCCGGCGCGCGTCAGGAAGAACGCCGTCGCCAGGCCGGCCGGGCCGCCGCCGATAACGGCAACGTTGCGCTCGCCGTCGTTGGCGATAGCCTGGGCGCGCAGCTTGGGCAGCACGGCAGTCATGGCCTCGCGGGCGGCCTTGAGCTTGCTGGCGCGGATCTGGGCACCCTCGGGCTCGTAGAACGCACGCTCGCAAGCACGGCCGCAGGGATGCGGGCAGATGGTGCCGGTGATAAACGGCAGGGCGTTGCGCTCGATGATGATGTTGAGCGCGTCCTCGTAGCGGCCCTCGTCAACAGCCGCCAGATAGGCAGGGATATCCTGCTGGATGGGGCAGCTCGTGCGGCACGGCGTGGTAAAGCAGTCGGAAAGCGGGCTCTTGCCGGCGACCTTGCGGTCGGGCAGCGGGCGCAACGGCTTCTTGTAGAGCGGATTGGTGAGCGAGTCGGTCTGGATCGCAGCCACGGCCTCGAGAGAGACGCCCGCAAACGGCTTGCCATCCAGGTCGGTAAACTCGCCGGCCATCTGGCTAAAGCGCTCGTAGCCACCAGGCTTGAGCACGTCGGTCGCCAGGGTGACGGGCCAAATGCCGGCATCGTACAGGGCGCGGATGTTGTAGACCGTGGCGCCGCCGGAGTAGCTGATGCGCAGCTTGCCATCGAACTGCTCGGTAATGCGGCGGGCAGCCTCGATGGTCAGCGAGAACAGCGAACGGCCGGACATATACATCTCGGTGGAAGGCAGCTCGTTCCTCGTCACGTCGACGGGGAAGGTGTTGGTGAGCTTGACGCCAAACTCCAGGCCGCGCTCGGCGCACAGGGCAATCAGGCGCTCGAACATAGGCACGGCATCGGCCCACTGCAGGTCCTCGCGGAAGTGCGTGTCATCGAAGACGATGTAGTCAAAGCCCAGCTCGTTGAGACGCTGGCGGGCAAACTCATAGCCCAACAGCGTGGGGTTGCACTTGATGTAGGTGTTGAGGCCCTTCTCGGTGATCAGATAGGTCGCGATGCGCTCGATCTCCGCCGGCGGGCAGCCGTGCAGGGTAGACTCGGTGATGGAGTTGGAGACGCGCGCCGGGATGGACTCGACAAACGCGGCGTCAACATGCTCAAACTTGTCCAGGTTAGCGAGAGCCCAGGCACGGCACTCGTTCCAGACGTCGGAGCCGCTGGCGTCCTTCATGCCCTCGATGTAGGCGTCGACCTTGGGGCTCTTAATGCCCTCCAGGTCATAGCCCACCGACATGTTGAAGACAAAGCCGTCCGGGCTGCCCAGACCGTACTCGCGAGCGATCAGGTGGCAGGCAAACCATGCCTTCACGTACTCGGCAAAGGCCTGCGGAACCTCGAGCTCGGTCGACCACTCGCAGTTGTAGCACTCGTCCTGAGCCACGATGCAGGGCTTGTTGACGCACTTGGAGAGCTCCTCGCCGTCCATAACCTGGACGGTCTTGAGCTCAAAGAAGCGAGAACCGGCCACATAGGATGCCACGATGTTCTGGGCAAGCTGCGTATTGGGACCGGCGGCCGGGCCAAACGGAGTCTCGATGCGCTCGTCAAAAATGGGAAGCGCGCCCTCCTGGTTGGTCGCGACCATCTTGCGTACGCCAAAGATGGCGTCCTGGGTCTTGTGCTCCTCGATGATCCAGTTCATCAGCTGCGAAAACGGGATCGGCCTCATGATGTCGCTCATAGTGAGCTCCTCTCTGTAACGCCCGGCGAGACCGCGCGGCGGGCGCAAATACGGTGTAGCGCTAGCACAGCGCCGGCGACCCCGCGGAGGCCGCCTATGCGCGCGTCGGATGCGGCGAAACATCCGACGCGCGCGAATCTCCAATTGGAATTAATACACGCGATCGTTGAGCGTGCTCCAGAGCTTCTTGGACTCAGCCATGGTCCACGCGTTGATCTTTTCCTCATCAATGCCAACGAACTCGCGATCCTTGTACAGGACGCGGCCGTTGATGATGGTGGTACGGCAGTTTTTGCCCATCATGCCAAAGAGCATGTGGCCGTCGATGTTCTCCTCGCTCAGCGGCGTAAAGGGCTTGTAGTCCATGACGATGACGTCGGCGGCAGCGCCGGCCTCGAGCACGCCGAGCTTGCGATCGAAGTACTTGCTCGCCATCTTGGCGTTGTTCTCGAACAGCATCGTCATGGCCTCGCACCAGCCCACGTTGGGCATGGCGGCGTTGTGGCGCTGAATGATCAGAAAGACCTTGAGGCTCTCGAGCATGTCGTGGGTGTAGGCGTCGGTGCCCATGCACACGGGGATGCCGCGGCGGAAGAACTCGAGCACGGGGGCGCAGCCCACGGCGTTGCCCATATTGGATTCGGGGTTGTTGACGAGCCAGGTGCCGGACTCCTTGACGATATCCATCTCGGCAGGCGTCACGTGGATGCAGTGGCCGAGCATGGTGTCGGGACCCAGCAGGTTGTGCTGCAGCAGGCGCTCGACGGGGCTGATGCCGCCGCGGTTGAGGCGGGAATCCCACACGTCATTCATGCCCTCACACACATGGATGTGGAAGCCGGTCAGGCCATTGTTGGCCTCGGCCATCTTGTCCATGGTCTCGTCCGAAAGCGTAAAGGTGGCATGTCCGCCAAACATGGCGGCGATCATGTGGTTGTCGATATCGCGACGCTCCTTGGCGGCCCACTGGGCAAATTCGGCGTTCTCGGCAATGGCCTGGTCGCATTTTTCCTGGCCGCGGCGATCGGAGACCTCGTAGCACAGGCACGAACGCATGCCCAGCTCCTGAGCTGCATCCTTAATGGTAAAGAGGCTTCCCGGGATCTCGCAGAAGCTCGCATGGTGATCGAAGATCGTGGTGACGCCATCGCGGATGGAGTCAAGGATTGTGGCATAGGCGCTGGCCTTGGTACCGTCGAGCGTCAGGTTATCGTCGATCTTCCACCACTGCTGCTCAAGATTCTCCAGGAAGTTGGTGGGGTTGCAGCCCTTAATGGCAAGGCCACGGGCCAGACCCGAGTAGATGTGGGTGTGGCAGTTGATGAGTCCGGGCATGATGAGGTTGCCCTGGGCGTCGACGTACTCGGCATCCGGGTACTTGGCCTTGAGCTCGAGCTCGAGGCCCACTTCGACGATCGTATCTCCGTCAATGGCGACCGCACCGTTGGGAATGAACGGGGCCTGAGCGTTGCGGGTAAAGACGGAACCGTTAGCGACCAGAAGCATAAATGCTCCCTTCAACATCAGGGGCGGGGTTTGACACCTCTGACATAGCGGAGTGCGAAGCGCCGGCCTACACCGGAAACGGGCCCTCTCCCGTCAACGCTTCACCAAAGGGGCAAACCCTTTGAAGTGCGGCTTGGCGCCGCATGACGTCGGCGGACGAGGCGATGCGTCCGCCGACGAATAGCACCGAATTGGTTACTTCTTGCTCTCGGGCAAGACCAGATCCACGGCAGCGTCCTTGGCGGCATCGATGTGCTGAGCCACGACCGGCGTCTGCGGAAGGATCAGGTTAAGGACAATGGCCATGATGGCGGTGGGGGTTACGGCATTGGAGCCGATGACGGTGGATACCCAGGCGGGCATACCCTCGCCGGCAAGGCAACCGCTGGCCATCCAGATACCCAGGCCAAAGACGACGGAGGTACCGACGATGGTGGTAGTGCGCTGCGTGAGGCCCTCGCGGGTGAACATGCGCACGCCGTTCATGGTAATGGTGCCAAAGACGCCGACGGTCGCGCCGCCGATGACGGGCTGCGGGATAGCGGAAAGGACGGCAGAGAGCTGCGGGAACAGACCGGCGATGGCAAAGACGGCCGCGATGATCACAAAGACCCACTTGTTGACGACCTTGTTGGAGCAGATGATGCCCACGTTCTGGCCAAGGGCGCTGGTGGGAAGACCGCCCAGCAGGCCGCCGACCATAGAGGTGAGGCCCTGGGACACGATAGCGCCGGAGAGCTCGCGCTCGGTGGGCATACGGTCGATGGAGCCCAGGCAGGCGGCGGAGACGTCGCCGATAACCTGGATGGCAACCATGGGGAACACGACGGCGAGGGTAATGCAGACCTCGGGATCAAACTCGAGCGCATAGGGCATGAGCTTGGGAAGGGCGAAGACCTGAGCGGTGGCGACGCTTGAGAAGTCGATCATGCCAAAGGGGATGGAGACGATCATGCCAACGATCATGCCAAAGAACACGGATCCCAGCTTGAGCGTGCCCTTGCCAAAGTTGGCGAGCGCAAAGACCACGGCGAAGGTGATAAGAGCGACGCACCAGGCCTGCGGGGTGCCCCACAGTGGCGTACCCATACCGCCGGCCATATACTTGACGGCCGTGGGATACAGCGAAACGCCGATGGAGAAGATGACCGTACCGGTCACGACGGGTGGGAACAGCCACTTAATCTTGCTGTAGGCCAAACCAAAGAGGACCGCGACGGCACCGCCGACAATCTCGCCGCCCAACAGCGCGCCAAAGCTAAAGCCCGAGGCGCCCATGGCCTGCAGGGCCGGGAGGAACGCGAACGAAACGCCCATGACGATGGGCAGGCCGCCGCCGATGCGACGGAAGGGAGCAAAGGCCTGAAGGGCCGTGTCGATCGCCGAAAGAATGAGCGCGACCTGGATGATGTCGGTGCTCTGCTGGCTATTAAAGCCGTAGACGCCGGCCATGATGACAGCCGGGGTGATGATGCCGGCAAACGATGCCAGTACGTGCTGAAGGGCACACGGGATCATTTCCTTAACGGGAGGCATGCCTTCACGAGTGAACAGGGCTTCAGTGCCGTTCTTAACCGTCTCCTGGGTCATTTGACCACCAATCCTCGAAATAGTTGTTTTCGCATCTAACGCTCTATTGTGACGCAGTGCGGGGTTGAGGTTGTGCCTTCGTTGCATATCGTATTAAAGATGATTCTCATTCTCAATAATAATTTTTTGTTATCAGACTATTCTTCAGCTGAGATAATGCATTTCCGCAGGTCAGGAAAGTGTCTGGTCAAAATAGCATCTAACTTTTCTTTTGGTCAACCGTTTACCGCCAAATTCCTACCGTTCGTCTGTATTACGCAATGTACCTGCGGATATACGAGATGAAGAGTAGCGTGTTACCATGAGAAAAAATTGTTATGAACCTTCCGATTTCACCCAAAGGAGTTGCCCGTGAACGAGACTGTACGTCGCTTTTTGCCGATGGTCGATTTCCTGGAGCAGATACTCGGTAAGAACAGCGAGATCGTCCTGCACGATTTCTCGGATCCCGACCACGCCATCGTCGATATTCGCAACGGCATCGTGAGCGGCCGCAAGGTCGGCGGTCCCGCCACCGATCTGGCGCTCAAGATCATGCACGACGCCAAGTATCGCGACCTGCCGTTTATTACGGGCTACGAGGGGCGCGGCGCCGGTGGCAAGACGCTGGAGTCAGCGACGTACTTTATCCGCGAGGATGACGAGATCGTCGGTATGCTCTGCGTCAACACCGACCTCTCGACCGTACGCTCCATCAACGCCATGGCGCAGCAGCTCATGGCGTGCTTCGACGCAGCGCCGACGCGCACGGAGCCCGCCCCTATCGAGGTCGAAAGCCTTTCGGAGTCCACCCAGGAGCTCATCGACCGCAGCATTGCCGAGTTGCTGAGCGCGCGCGGGCTGGATGTAGCGTCGCTTGGTCAGAGCGACCGCGTGGACGTCATTCGCCACCTCAACGGCAACGGGGTGTTCATGCTCAAGGGCGCCGTGGCCTGCGCTGCCACCGCGTTGGGCATCTCGGAGCCCAGCGTGTACCGCTACCTGCAAAAAGTCCGCAAGGAGGGCTAACGAGCAAAATGGAGCGCGGCTCCACAAGCGATTCGTCACTTGACAAAAGACCCTGCAGCTCGCACGCGCTGCAGGGTCTTTTTGCATGTCATGTTTAGTTGTGGTCAACGCCTTAGAGAGCGGCGACGACCTCGATTTCGACCAGACCGCCAGCCGGAAGAGCGGCAACCTGGAAAGCGCTGCGCGCGGGGAACGGGGCCTCGAACTTGGAGGCGTAGATCTCGTTTACGGCAGCGAAGTCGGCAATGTCAGCCAGGTAGACTGTGGTCTTGACGACATCGGCAAAGGTGGCGCCGGCAGCGGTCAGCAGGGCCTCGACGTTAGCAAGGGACTGCTTGGCCTGGGCCTCGACGCCCTCGGGCATCTTGCCAGTTGCGGGATCGATGCCCAGCTGGCCGGACAGGAACACCATGTTGCCGGTCTGGATACCAGGGGAATACGGGCCGATGGCTGCGGGTGCGTTATCGGAAGACACGACGGTCTTGCTCATGTTTTTCTCCTTACAAGTAAAAGGGAACGGGAGCGCGGCGTTCACACCGGGAGGCACAGTTCGGTCTGAACACCGCGCTTGATTGGGATAGTACTCAAGGTTTCCGCGCGATGCAAGATTATTATCACGTTGCGAGAATGTTTTATCGCCCAACGGTTTCCCCGGACCGCTGAACGGTTCTCATGTGAAGCAGCCAGTCCAAGCTGCTGAAGACTTTATCCCGCTTAGAGCACGGGCATCGCCTGCCGCGACGGCACCACTATACTTTTGATTATCTGAGCATTTTGAAAGGCAGGATATGACCGCAACCGCCAGTCGAACCACCAACCGCAGACCCGAGCTTTTGGCGCCCGCCGGAGGGCCCGAGCCCTTTGCCGCCGCACTCGCCGCCGGGGCAGACGCCATCTACTGCGGCATGGGCAGCTTCAACGCACGCCGCAAGGCAACGAACTTTACCGACGAGGCCTTTGAGCAGGCCTGCCGCGCTGCACACCTGGCCGGCTCGCGCGTCTACGTCACGGTCAACATCGTCATCAAGCAGTCCGAAATGAGCGATGCACTGCAACTCATCCATCGCTGCTCCACGCTGGGCGCCGACGCCTTTATCATCCAAGACTGGGGCCTGTTCTTTGAGGTCAAGCGCGCGATGCCCGGCATCGAGACACACATCTCGACCCAGGCGAACATCCATGACGACCGCGGACCGCTTTGGTGCCGTGAGCAGGGCGCCGACCGCGTGACCCTCTCGCGCGAGCTCTCCATTGACGAGATCGCCGCCATCCACGACGCCGCGCCCGATGTTGACCTGGAGGTCTTTAGCCACGGCGCCATCTGCTTTTGTTACTCGGGCCTGTGCCTGCTGTCGAGCTTTGCCATGGCGGGCCGCTCGGCCAACCGCGGCATGTGCGCTCAGCCCTGTCGCCTGCCTTACGAGTTGATCGACGAGAACGGCCGCGCGCTCTCCCCTGCCGGTCGCGAGCGCGCTCTATGCCCGCGCGACACCAACACTTCGCAGCTCGTTCGCCGTCTGTATGACGCCGGCGCCGCATCTCTCAAGCTCGAGGGCCGCATGAAGGCGCCCGATTACGTGTACTCCATCGTCGATGTGTATCGTCATCAGATTGACGATATGCTGGCCGATGTTTCGACCTCTAAGGACGAGGAAGCCGCCCGTCAGCGCCAGCTCAAGCGCTGCTTTAACCGTGACTTTACGCACGCCTATCAGGACGGCACCTCGGGCGACGAGATGATGAGCTATGAGCGTTCCAACAACCGCGGACAGATCGTGGGCACGGTGCTGGGCAGCCGCCCGGCCAACCGCGATGTGCGCGGCCTCAAGCCCGACGACCGCCGTCGCCGCGCCGCCATCGCCCGCATTGAGCTGTTTGAGCCCGTGGGCAAGGGCGACCTGCTGGAGCTTCGCCACGATAACGAGTTTGACCAGTTCCTGACCACCATTGCCGCCGATGATGCCGCTGCCGGCGATGTTATCGAGTGTCGCGTGCCCCGTAGCATGCCCGAGGGCTGCCGCGTCCGCGTGATTCGCAGCCAGCGTGCCATCGACGCCGCCGGCGCCGCGCTCAAGCGCGATGTGCTGCGCCGCCGCGCTGTTGATGTGTCCGTCGTGGCGCGCCTGGGCAAGCCGTTTACTGTCACACTCACCTGCTGTGACGACCCCGCGCTCACCGCCACCGCCACGGGCTTCACCGTCGAGGCCGCCAAGACCCGCGCCGTCGAGGCATCCGATCTGGTTGAGCACGTCGGGCGCATGGGCTCCTCTCCCTTTGAGGCCGCGAGCTTTGACGTGGCCCTCGACGAGAGTTGCGGCATGGGCTTTTCCGCCGTGCACAAGGTGCGCGCCGCCGCTTGTAAGGCGCTGGAAGAGGCCATTCTGGCACCGTACGAGGAGCGCGCCCGCACGCTCGAGCTACCGGCGATTGTCAACAATGATTCCCGCCCCGCGCCCGAGCACTACCGCGATGAGCCGCAGATCTGCGCTACCGTCACCTCGCTCGAGGCCGCCGAGGCCGCTCGCGCGGAGGGTGCAACGCGCATCTACATGACCACCGACGCGCTCGAGGCTGTCGGACTCTCCCCTGCCGATGCATTTGAGCAGGGTATTGTGCCCGCACTCGACGAGGTCTGCCGCGCCGTTGACCACGTCCGCGTTGACCCATGGGTTGTTGCCGGCGCCACGGTCGCTATTGGCAACATCTCTGAGCTTGCCCTGGCCGCCCAGGTTGGCGCCACGGCCGAGATTCGCTCTTGCCTGCCGGTGCACAACACGCCCTGCATGGAGGCGCTTGCCGAGCGCGGAGTCGGTGCGTTTTGGCTCTCGCCCGAGATCACGCTCGACGAGATTGTCTCGCTCGGCGCCGCCGCGCCCGCGGCTCTAGGCATCACCGTCTTTGGCCGCCCGCGCGTCATGACAAGCGAGCATTGCATTCTGCAGGTTGCCAACGGTTGCATCCACGATTGTGCCAGCTGCCGCCTGCGTGCCCGTAAGCTCTCGCTCAAGAATATCGACGGAAAGGTCATGCCCGTCCGCACCGACATCCACGGCCGCTCTCGCCTGTACGACGCCTACCCCATCGACCTCACACCGCAGGTTCCACAGCTGCTCGACGCCGGCGTGCGCCGTCTCATGGTGGACGGAACGCTGCTCGAGACGGATGAGGTGGGCCGTGCCGTCGCCCGCGTCCGTCGCGCCGTCGAGGCTGCG
>CAUHFS010000012.1 GCA_959605475.1 uncultured Collinsella sp.
CCTGGCGCTCCCAACATATATAAAGAATGAAGGCGCCAACGGCGCCCTCATTCACCAAATTCCATTCAGCCCCGCCTGACCCGAACGGCCGAGTCGTCACGGAACCGAGGGGCCGGGCGCAGGGCCTTGCCTCTCAATGAGTTCCGCACGAACAGGAGGCGCCAGTGGCGCCTCCGTCGTGAGTCAGGACTGTTCGAAATTGAGAGGCAAGGCCCTGCGCCCGGCCCCTCGGTTCCCGTTTACGAGAGCGACGTTCTCAGCAACTCGTTGAAGAGCTTCGGGTTGCCCTTGCCGCGGCTCGCCTTCATGCACTGGCCCACCAAAAAGCCGATAACCTTCTGGTTGCCGTCACGATACTGCTGCGCCTGATCGGCACAGTTAGCCAGCACCTCGTCCACGATCGGCTGCAACGCACCGGCATCGCTCGCCTGACGCATACCACGCTCGTCGACGATCTTGTTGGGGTCGTCGCCGGTCTGGGCCATGGCCTCAAAGACCTCGTGCGCCTGGTTGGAGCTGATGGCATCGGTCACCAGCAGCTTGGCCAGCGCTGCTACCTGAGCCGGCGCGATGCCGGACTCGGCGAGCGACACGCCTGCGCTCTTAAGGTAGGCGATCATCTCGTTGACCAGCAGGTTTGCGACCGTCTGGGCCTCCTTGCCAGCCATACCGGCAGCGGCAGCCTCAAAGAACTCGGCAAACTCGGGGTCGCCCGCGATCTGCTCGGCATCAGCCGCCTTAATACCAAAGTCGGTCTCAAAACGGGCGCGCTTGGCATCGGGCAGCTCGGGAATCTCGCCACGGCAGCGGTCGATGAACTCGTCGTCCAGATCGAACGGCGCCAGATCGGGATCGGGGAACAGGCGATAGTCGTCGGCCGTCTCCTTCACACGCATAACCACGGTGCGCTTACGGCTGGGCTCCCAGTGGCGGGTCTCCTGATAGACGATGCCGCCCTCCTCGAGCACCTCGGCCTGACGGCAAATCTCGTAGGCAAGGCCGTCGTGCAGGCTCTTAAACGAGTTGAGGTTCTTGAGCTCGGTCTTGGTGCCCAGCTTGGTCTCGCCGCGGCGGCGCAGCGACACGTTGCCGTCGCAGCGCATGGAACCCTTCTCCATGGAGCAGTCCGAAATGCCCAGCGTCACAAAGATGCGACGGAGCTTCTCCATAAACAGGCGCGCTTCCTCGGGCGTACGCAGATCGGGCTCAGTCACGAGCTCAATCAAAGGCGTGCCGCAGCGGTTGTAGTCGACGAGCGACTCGGCAGCGGCGGTAATACGGCCCTCGGCGCCGCCCACGTGCACCATCTTGGCGGCGTCCTCCTCCATGTGGATGCGCAGGATGCGGATGGGCACGGTGTAGGAACCGTCCTCGCGACGCTCGGGCATCTGCAGGTTGGACGCGTCGTAGCTGGCCAGGTGGCCGACGCGCTGGTTGCCCTCGCGCATGGTCGACGTCATGGACGTGGACAGGCCCTCGGCGTTGGCCGAGGCGCTCGCCAGGCTCTGAGCCTCGGCCTCGCCAAACGCGCAGTCGGGGCGCTCGGCGGCACCGCGACCGGTCACGTCCAGGTCCAGGTGACCGTACATGGCAAAGGCGACCGGACCCTGCGTGGTCTGGAAGTTCTTGGCCATATCGGGATAGAAGTAGTGCTTACGGTAGAACATCGAGTGGCGCTGGATCTCGCAGTTGGTGGCGAGACCGGCCTTGACGATGCTCTCGATGGCGCGCTTGTTGGGCACCGGCAGGGCGCCGGGCAGGCCCAGGCACACCGGGCACACGTTGGCGTTGGGCTCGTCATCGTGGCTGAGCTTGCAGTTGCAGAACATCTTGGTATCGAGTGCGGTGAGCTCGGTATGGATCTCCAGGCCGATCACGGCCTCCCAATCCTGCAGGACCTCGGAAAGCTCCTTCATTACAGCTCGCCTCCCTTCCCGGCAAAATCGGGCGCGACGGAAAGCGCGGGCGCACCCGTAGCGGCATCGGCAAAGCCGCGCTCCAGGGCGCGGGCAAACGTGAGCAGCTGACGGTCCTTAAAGGCAGGCCCCACCAGCTGGGCAGAAACGGGCAGCTTGGTGTCCTCGCCCAGGCCCAGCGGCACCGAGATACCGCCGTTGCCGCAAATATTGAGCGAAATGGTGTACAGGTCGGAGAGGTACATCTGCGTGGGGTCGCTGATCTCGCCAAACTTAAAGGCCGTGCGCGGCGAGGCGGGCATGAGGATGGTGTCCACCTTGGCATACGCGGCGTCGTAGTCCTGCGTGATGAGCGTGCGAGCCTTTTGCGCGGCGTAGTAATACTTGTCGTACACGCCCGAGCTCAGCAGGTAGGCGCCGAGCATCTGACGGCGCTTGGCCTCGGCGCCAAAGCCGTGGGCGCGCGACAGCGAGCTCTGATCGGACAGGTTGGCGCAGCCTTCCTCTTGGTAGCCGTAGCGAATGCCGTCGAAGCGGGCCAGGTTGGAGAACGCCTCGGCCGGGCCGATGACGTAGTAGGCGGCGATGGCGGCGTCCAGGTGCGGCAGGTCGACCTCGACCAGCTCGGCGCCCTGGTTCTGCAGCTCCTGGGCGGCGCGCTGAACAGCGGCCTTGACCTCGGGCGTCAGGCCCTCGGCCTCCATAAACGCGGGGATGATGCCCACACGCTTACCCTCGATGCTGTCGTTGAGATGCTCGGTAAAGTCGACGGCGCAATCCTGGCTGGTGCAGTCGTACGGATCGTGGCCCGCACCGGTAAGCGCGTTCATGGCCAGCGCGACATCCTCGACCGTGCGGCCAAAGGGGCCCACCTGGTCGAGCGACGAGCCAAAGGCAACCACGCCGTAACGGCTCACGGCACCATACGTGGGCTTAAAGCCCACCACGCCGCAGAGCGCCGCCGGCTGGCGAATGGAGCCGCCGGTGTCCGAGCCCAGCGAGAGCGCGACCTCGCCCGCGGCGACGGCGGCAGCGGAGCCACCCGAGGAGCCGCCGGGCACGCGCTCGGTATCCCAGGGGTTGTTAGTGCGATGGAACGCCGAGCTCTCGGTGGAGCTGCCAAAGGCAAACTCGTCCATGTTGGCCTTGCCCATGGGCAGGCAGCCGGCATCGAGCATGCGCTGGACGCAGGTGGCGGTGTAAACGCTCCGGTAGTCCGCGAGCATGCGGGAAGCGCAGGTGGTGCGCGTGCCCACGAGGTTCATGTTGTCCTTGATGGCCAGCGGCACGCCCGCGAGCGGGGGCAGCGGCTTTCCGGCGGCACGGTCGGCATCCACGCGCGCGGCGGCCTCGAGCGCAAGCTCAGGCGACACCTGTAGGAAGGCCTGGACCCCGCCCTCGCGCGCCTCGATGGCGGCAAGGGAGGCCTGGGCCACCTCGGTAGCGGTAAAGTCGCCGGCGGCAACGCCCGCGGCGATCTGGGCGGCGGTAAGGGAATCGAAGCTCTGCGCCATTACTCGCTCTCCCCCTCTCCCAAAATGGACGGCACGCGGAAGTAGCGGTCGCGTGCGCTGCCGGCGTTTTCGAGCGCAACGCCGAGCGGCAGGTCGCGCTCGGGCTCGCGCAGGTCGTCGCCCATCACGTTGGACAGGCTTCCGATAGGATGGAACGTGGGCTCCACGTCGGGCAAGTCATATTGCAAGACGGGCTCGAGCATCTGGACGGCGTCGTTCATGTAGGACGTCATCTGGGTGAGCTCGTCATCGGTCAGTGCGATCTTTGCGTACTCGGCGATGCCGCGCACGTCTTTCTCGCTGAGTGCCATAGGCGCTCCCTTCCGCATAACAGTTAAACCGCTCTAGTATACAAGGCAACGCCGCTTAGAGCAGGTGCTTTACCCAAATGCAGCGAAAACGTAACGAGGACGGCGGATGCGTCCCGGCGGTTATGCAGCAAAATCTGCATCGCCACAATGCAAAACCGTCCCGCCCACAACGAAGACCATCACAACATTCGACGCTTTTCGCCAAAATCGCGATTTTCATCGAATGTTGCGATGGTTCGGGAGTCCCGGCCACCACAAAGGTGCCTGTCCCCTTTGTGGTGGTTCTGAAGAATGTCTTATGCCGAGGCCTTGGCCTTGCGACGTTTGCGGACCGCGTGGATCACGATGTCCAGCAGCAACAGCATAACGGCTACGACCACAATGAGCACGGCAAACTCGCGCTTGCCCCAGTGGCGGCCGGCCAGCGACTTTTGCTTGTCGACGTCCTTCTTGCTGTACTTGGTGCGCACGCAATGCACCAGCAGGCGATGGTCGTTCACGCCGTAGGGCGTGCAGGTGACGAGCGTCACCTTGTCGGCGCCGGGCTCGATGGTCAGCGACTCCATCTCCTCGGGCAGCACGACCTCGGAGTCCACCATCTTGTAGGCGAGCATCTTGTTCATGGTGTGCAGCAGCACCAGGTCGCCGGGCTCCAGCGAGTGGATGTCGTCGAACATGCTCAGGTTGCGCATGCCCGAGTGCGCGGTGAGCACGCAATGCGTCGAGGTGCCGCCCACCGGCAGGCTCGTGCCCTCCAGGTGGCCGACGCCTGCCATAAGGACTTCTTCGCTCGTGCCGTGGTAGATGGGCATGCTCACGTCGATGGAGGGGATCTCGACCCAGCTCATCATGGGGTCGCGGTCAAAGATGAGCTGCTGGGCGTAGGGCTCGATCTGGTCGGCGGGAAGCTCGGTGGCCTCGCCCGCAAGCTGCTCGTTAAAGGAGCGCGCCTGGAGCAGGATGCGTTCGCGCTCCTCGGCAGACAGCGCGTCCACGGTGCTGGAGACCGTGCTGATCTGGTTGAACACGCCCGAGGCCTCGAGCCGGTCCAAGATCCACGGCCAAGTCATAAGGCCCACGCCGATAAGGATGATGACGATGGTGATGAGCCGGTCGGCCCAGCGCGGCAGCCGCTTGCGACGGCGCTTGGGCTTTGGTTGAGGTTTGGGCTGAGGGCTTGAGCCGCCGTTGTCCGCGGCGTTATTGCTCTTCATATGTTTGGCGCCCTGCACCATCGCCGGTCACTCCTCTACAACTCAAGTTGTCTAAACAAATAATAGCCGATTAGCGAGCCCATGCGCCGGACAACGCAGCTAGGACCGAAGCACCGCCGACGATTCGAATTCTTGGAGACCTTCTACAGCGCTTCTTGCCATGGATATTCCTTTCCAAAAATGCGATCGACTTCGAGCTGAATTCGCTCATCGTCGATTGCCGCCAAAGATAGCGCAAGCGAAATGTCGTCGACACGGGAGGAGCCGGCAAACACGGGTGCATAGCGCCACACTTGAATCATCGCCGTTTCGTTATCCGGCAACTCCCCGTCTGCGACTTCGAGGTCGCTCAGTTGACGCCATGCACTTCTTAAGACGGCCTTTTGTTCCATGCCCGGTGCAGCGAGCATCGAACGCGCGGCGAGCGCCGTCTCCCCGGCGTCAACAAGATAGTCGATCTGCGGCGTCTTCCTTGCAAAAAAGACCTTCGAGACAGGCGAGGAGAGCTCTGCCATGTGCTCGCTGAGCAAAAGATCAACGGCGACAGGGAGCACGACGACACGTCGCTCGCGACGCTCGCGCCTCGCGAGTCCCCTGTCAACAAGCTCGGTTATGGCCTCACTCGCGCGGCTTGCCGAGATCCCAAGCGCACGACAAAGGTCATGGGGGCGATATGGCTCCTGGGCTGCTCCCCAGATTGCGGCAGCCTGTGCGTTGGGTGACATCTTGGTCGCGTGATTGCGAAACCGGACACCGCCCCTCTCCGTGCAGGCCGTGCCCATAAATGGAAGAAAAGCCTGTCTGCCGGGGCAAACAAACGGAATCCCTTGTGCGACCAATGCTTTGCGCTGACGTGCATCGGCATCAGGAAACGAAACGACAACAGGAGTCTCCGCACGCAAGGCTAGCTGACTATAGACCCTCTTAGCCTCGGGAAGCCCGACGCCAGTAGGCAAACTTGCAAGCAAAAACGAAAAACCGTTTGCGTCAACAGCGCGGACTTCAATCGCCCGCAGATGCAGCGGCAAGCGTGCGGATCCAGGCCAAGTTCTGGCCTTGGCGGAGAGGCCTAGTGCTTCTTGTAAGTAGATTAGCGCTTCGTTCATTTCCATTGTTTTCGTTCGATTCCAGTTTATATTGGAATTATACATAATTTTCGGAATTAACGAGATACCGTTCGTGCCTAAGCCTATATTTGAGTTTTCAAAATGTCTCGAATCGACTGGGCGATTCGGGATACAATTTCAATAGAAAACGACGCACCCCGCGTAAGTACTTAGGAGCGCGGGCGGCCTAGTTTTCTGGTTTTGTTAAATGCCCGGGCCTCTAACCCCGGGCATTCTTATTTGCGCTGGCGGCGCAAATGCCGTCCACCGTCCGCACCGCGCGTGCGCCTACGGACCTTAAACCGAACCTCATACGAGTCAAGAAACGCGATGACGAACGTGCCCACCGCCGCGAGGGCGGCGAGCGCGTTAAGGAATTTCAGCATTTGGGGACCTCCGATCGAGTCGTCGGCCGCCCGCGCACGGGATGCGTCGCTGAGCCATTTTACTGCGAGCGTATGCACCCACAGCTGGTAAACGCGATTTTGACAAACATTTGTTCGATAGTTACACACACGATTCCTCATCCAGCGGAGCTTGGCCACATTGTCCGGGTTTGCCCGACGTGTTTGCGTTTTCAAAATGTCCCGCATCGGACGGCGGAGGCTGGCTGCGTTGTCCAAAAAACGGGGCAGACTCCAGTACGGAGTCTGCCCCGAAAAGAGGATGGCAAAGCAAGAACGTGGATGAACGAGAAAAGTGTCCGCAAGTCTCATGGCCATCACATCCCACCTGCCAAAGGGATGGGTGAGTGAGCGTTACTCCTGCTCGGACTCCTCAGCCTGCTTACGGCTGCGGATGAGATGAGCCACGCCGATGCACAGCACCGCGCCACCAGCGATCCAAGTGAACGTCACGCCGTTAAGGCCGGTGAGCGGGAGGCCGGAACCCTGCTTGTTTTTGACGATCAAGGCAGCAGTACCGTTGTCCGTGTTAGTCGTGTCAACCTCGACCAAATTGGAACCCCTGGTGCTCGTCTCGACCGTAATCTTGTTTTCTCCCTCTCCCTCTGCTTGGTTGAATCCAATGGCTTTGATGGTGAAGGTGAACTCGGGGATGGTGTTATAGCCGGCGAGCGTATGGGTCTCCTTGACGGTGTAGGTGCCGGCATCGAGGCCCTTGACGTTAATCTCGCCGGAGTCGGTGGTCGTAAACTCATAAGCCTCAGTACCGAGGGAGCCATTCTCCTGGACATACATGTCCTTGGATGCAATATCGTCGGGATCAGTGGCACGGATGGTGAACTTTACGCCCTTAAGTATCTTATTCTCATCCGTCGCGTCCTTCTTGACGAGCTTGAGCGCATAGGTGTAGTCGCGCACGGTGTCGGGCACAGACTCACCCCGGGAATCGTGGCCAGGGTTGTTGGAGTAGATGAGCTTGACGGTGTTGGAGTTGCCCGTGCCACCGACAACGACATGCTGGGACTTATTCGGGTCGAGCTTGGCGCTGTACGTGACAACGACCCTTGTATGCTCGCCGACAGTGACGCCGGCCGCCGTGGCGGCAGCCTTAAGATCGTCAAACTTTACGCTCAAGACCGTTCTGCCATTTGAATCGGGATCAGACATGGTCACAGAAGTAGGCGTGATCTGAGTCTCACCAATCACGGCCTTGACAGTGGACTTATCAACAGTCAAACCGGCAGACAGCTCATCGTGGAACTCATAATAGTAGGTGTTGAACGTGTCGACATTGCTTGCAACCGTGCCGGTCAGCTTGTACTGAACGGTCTGACCCATCTGGGAGTCCGCCTTGTACTTCCAGTCGTTGTCCGCACCATCGTCCTTGACCTGCTTCGTCACGGTCGGGATGCTCGTCTTCTCGGTAACGACCACTGCGTTGCCGCCCACGACTGCAAAGATCGGCGAGGTACCGGTCTGCTTCTCATTCGCACTGAGCGAGTCGGTATCGGTCATGAACAGGTAGTAGCCAGCGCTCGTAGTGGTGAAAGCGCGACCGGCGGCAAAGGAATCGCCCGTAGCGGTAACACTCTTCTCTACAGCCAAGGCAATCTTGTTAAGGATGCTGCTCTGCGGCAGACTCGTGGTATCAGTGGTATCAGTGATCTTGGAAAGGTAGTCGGCAACGTCAGAAGCGGTCGAGTCTAAGGTAATCCCTGGGACATTATTATCAACAAGCACCTTCAGGACCGCAGTCTCTGCGTCATCACTCGGCCACTCAATGTTGGACGCAACCTTACCGGACTTTCCGTCAATAACGTCAGCCTTAAAAATCTGATACGCCTTGAACGAAGTGGAGTCATTGTCCACGGACTTGTTAATCGTGAGCGAATAGCTGGGGGCAGCACCCTCCGCAGCAAACGCCATCGTGACTGTCGCCATAACGCCGCCGAAGCTCAGGGCTGCGGTGAGGCCGGCGGTTACTGCCAGGCGTGCGATGTTCTTGGTTGTTTTCATGTTGGGACCTCTTTCTTGGAGGTTGCTTTAATTCTCGTCATCACCAAAAGTCAGCAGGCTCATTTCCCTGCGCTCTAATCGCTACGGAGGCAGTACGCCATTGAGCAGGGGGGGGGACAATTATTTATCATGGCGACCTCCTCCCCGCTTGATGACGAGCGCGACGACAATAGCCACTACTCCGATGACGGCCAAAGCCGTTACCAACACCAACGTTCTATCTCCCGTCGAGGGCATAAAGCCTCGACTCACTTCGTTACTTGGGGTGTTAAGCACCGACAACTCGACTAAACCCTTCCCGGCATCGGCGGCATCAACTCGCAGAGGGCTTTCGGCCGATACGGTCACCTTAGGCTTGGCGGCCGCCACCTGGTCGACGTCCAGGCCCTCAGCCTTGACCGTCACGGAGCGCGTGCCCTCAAAGGCGGTGTAGCCCTTGGGCGCCTTGAGCTCGCGGACCTCCAGCTTGCCCGAGTCCACGCCCGAGACGGTCACACGGCCGTCCTCGCCCGTGGTGACGGTGGCCTTGCCCTCCGCATCCCACGTGCCGTCGGCCGCCAGCGTGCGGCCGCGGTCGTCGGCGATGCTCAGGACCGCCCCGGCAAGCGGCTTGTCGCCGTCGCTGCCGCGCTTGGTGAGCGCGAGATCCCAAGTGTAGGCGCACGCATCGTCGCTCGGCGTGCGGGTGAAGCCGGCATCGCCGGACTGGTCGGCAAAGGGAGAGCGCGGGTAGCGCAGATAGACCTCGTTGGGGTTGCCCTTCGCGATGCCGCGGTTGCACGCGCTGTTGAGCGGCGCGTTGTACACGGCGACCACGCGGGCGCCCGCGGCGAAGGCGTCGGCCCCGCCGAGCGCGGCGATCAGGTCGCCGGTGCGCACGGTGAAGGTCCCGTCCGCCGCCACCTTGGTGGCGCACTGGGCCGTGATGTCGGTCCAGCCCTGCGCGGGCTCGGTGCCGGCGCGCCCGTCCTTACCGTTCGAGACGGCGTCGAAGGTGCCATCCGCGCCCGCCGCCACGTACACACGCATGCTCGCGGCTACCTTGGAGGGGTCGAGCCCCGCGCTCATGGTGTCGACGAACTGCACCGCGTAGGTGTCATAGGCGGAAAGGCCCGCGGGAACCGTGGCCGAGAGGCGCCAGTACAGGTCGTCGGCGACCGTGGCGTCGGCGGCCTTCTGCCATGCGGCGGTGTTGTCCTCCAGCACGTGCTTGGCGACCTTGGGCGTCGCGGCCTTGGGCTTGACGGTGACGGCGTTGCCGCCCACCAGCGCCATGATCGGCGCGGTGCCGGCCTCGCCCTGGGCGATGGCGTCGTCTCTGGCGACGATGAGCCAGTAGCCGCAGGGCAGCTCGGCCGCCGTGCCCGCGTTAAGGGCCACGGGCACGGCGCCAGAGCTCTGGAGGGAACGAGCGAGCTGTGCGCTCAGCGCGCTCGCAAGGTGGGAATCGGTGTTGAGCCACTCGGCAGCTTCCTGCGCGGTGGTCTGGGAATCGGGCATGCCGGCGCTGTGCAGCACAGGCAGGACAGCGTCGCGCGCGGCGTCGCTTGCCCAAGCGAGGTCGGTAAAGGTCTTGGCGTCGCCGTCGCCGTCGACGACGTTGGCGCTAAAGATCTGGTAGGCGTCGTAGTTGCTCGCCACGGCGCCGCTCACCGTGATGGAACCGGTCGAGGTCGGCGCGGCCTGCGCGGATGCGGGGAACACAACCGCGCAGATGCCGATCAGGAGGGCAAGCAGCGCAAACAAGATCGGGAAGGAGCAAACTTTCTTATTCACGACGCTCACCTCCCTTCGCATTCGCCTTGCGACGAATGTGCATCCAGGCCGCAGCAGCGCAAAGCACCGCCGCGCCGGCAAGGTACGTCAGAGTGACGCCCGACATACCAGAAAGGGGCAAAGAGGTGGAGTAGGTGTTGGTGAAGGTGGGAGTGGACTTGCCGGTGAGGTCGTGGGGCGTGTCAGTGGTCACTTCATTGCCATCACGATCTTGAATCTGCTTGTAGGTCGCAGTGACGTCGATATGGTGGTTAGAGTCGTCAGTCGCGTTAACCGTAATCTGATAGACCGACTTGTCGTACGTATAGTGCGAGAACAGCGAACCGTCGTCTTTCTCGCGCACGTAGTACGTGAAGGTCTTGGAAGCACCACGGCCAGTGGGGCCAGACGCGAGCTGGTCGAGTTGATCGAGTTTGTAATCAATCTTGTCGAAGCTCAGGGTCTGGGACTTGTCGCCGTCGGCAGTGGTGGACTTGCTGCTAACGATATCCGTAAAATCTGTGTCGGTCGCAAGCTGGAGCGTGAACTCCTTCATCTCGCCACCCTCAACGACCTTAGTCGCCATAGGCGTCCAGGAGCCCATCGAGTCGTACGGAGTGAACTTGTTAGTGAAAGTCGTGGAGTCACCCTCACAGATAATTGGATAATAGTCTCCACTCTTCTGCACCTTGCTCCTCGCTTTTACGTTCTCCCACTTCCCAGACGACTCGCGGAATTCGTACTTGGTTACACCGACGTTTTTAATCGTGTAGTTATGGATGTAAAGATCCTTCAGTTGGCTTGAGTTTTCTTTACTCGGAACAGACATGAGCAAGGTCTTGGTATCTTCGGCCGTCACCACAATCTTATACACGCTGGAGTCGTACGTGATGCCAGAATCACCACCGGGATCTTCGACCAAGTAGTATGTGATTTCGTTACCCGCGCCACTCGATGCGAATTGTTCACCAAGGTCAAACGTAATGCTGCCTTCTGCATCATTTGCTGCTGTTCCAACCTCGGTGCAAACGTCGCGATTGAATGTCGTGCCAGCTGTCGTGCCAGCCAAAGGGTCGTCTGAATCCTTGCGATACACCGTAAAGGAGAACTCCCCATCATTGAGCTTGCGGCCTTCCAGCTTCTTGGTCGCCTTGAGCTTGAGGCTCGGATAGACATACGTGTCCTCAGGCGCGCCCATGTACAGGTCGCCGTTCGACATGATGCCGCCGCCATGGTTCCAGGAATAATTGCCCGTGATAAACGTCGCGCCCGCCTCTAGCGCAGCCTTTCGCGCATTGATCGCCTCGGGGTCTTGAGCCTTAACATTCGAACTCAGGCCGATGCTGTTATATACCTGCACGCCACCGTTAGCGGGGACAGTAATGGCTTTCTGAAGCTCTAAGCTTCCCCGATACTTAGCATCGCCGCCGCCAAGCATTTTGCCAATCACCGCCGCGATCGGAGTCGTATGACCCTCCGCCGCAAGGAAGAAGTCCGCGTGGCCGTTTTCGCGAAACACTTCGGCATTGTAGGCGTCGGAGTCCTGGTCCTTACCGTGACCACCGCCGGAAAGATGGGGGGTGCCGTTATTGCCTGTATTACTCACGGATTCGTAATCGTTCGCGTTTTGCTCATTTCCGGCAGAAGTATTACCGAAAATCGCCGTGCCGTCGGTGCCTGTCACCAAAGTCTTACCCGTCGGGCAAACCGCAACGCCGCCACCGTAGCCACCGGCCTCATTGCTGCTTATATAGGAGTTATAGACAAATAGCCTACCAGCATTAGACGCGACCTTAGAATCGCCCTGGACGAAGATGCCGCCTCCACCCCAGTCAAAGCGAGACATGCAGTGGTTATTAGTGATATAGACTGGATTTGAATTTGACGCTCCTTTTATCATCGCGTCAACCATCTGGCCCACGCGAATGCCGGCACCCTCAGAGCGAAAACTCACGTTAGAGGCAATAGTTCCCCCCGTAATGTTGAGCCATGCCGTTCTCCCCCCTTGGTGTCCGATGTCGGTCACATAGACGCCACCGCCAGCTTCCTCAGAATAGTTGCCCGTAATCTGGCCACCAGAAATGGTGACATGAGTACCGTTTTTAGCGGCAAGTCCAGCACCGCCATGATCGCCATTACCATCGTTACCACAGTAATTGGCATATTTATTGTTAGTAATGTAGCCACCAGAAACAGTAACGCTGCCGCCTTCGGCCATGATGCCGCCGCCGAAACCAACACCAGTAGCAAGCGTGCTGTTGCCGGAGATTACGCCATTAGTTATGTTGACCGTGGAGTCTTTAGCATACACACCACCGCCACTAGGAGCACTGTTGCCGGCAATTACGCCACCGGAAACCTCGAGGGTCGAATTACCGTGTATTTCAATTCCGCCGCCCGCACCCGAGCCAGAAGCTCCACACACATAGCCGCCGCGCATGTTGACGGTAGAGCCGTTCTCGGCATAGACCAAGCTGCTAACGCTGCTGCCTTGTTTTTGCGTGATCACGCCGCTCACAAGGTTAAACGTGCCACCCTTGCCGTTGTTGTTATACAGATTGATGAGCTTTAGATTTGCGTTGCCGTCGCACGCCACGATGGCGCCCTTAATATCGACGTTATGTCTGACAAGCGTCTCGATTGTCCCTGTACCACTCGGAGTCGATTTGGTCACGTAGTAGGTAAGATTAGACGGAATGCCACCAACGTAATTTAGCTCGACTTTCTTGCCATAATTATTGGGATTCGGGTTCTGCCCCTGATTAGTCAGCTGTTGGACATCGTTGACCGTCTCAGTCACCGGCGCGGAGTCCTTAATTTCGTCCTTAATTGTAAGTGTTGCGCCGTTAGCAACATCAAATAACGGCATTTCGGTGTTCAAGCACTTGATCTTATAACCGTTTAAGTTCAGCGTTATATTGCTGCCGCTCTTCTCAAGTTTGATTTCACCAGCATAGTCAATATCAGCTGTAAGCTCGAAGCAGGCAGTTTGGTTTTCCCCAACGCCTTGAAGCTTAGCTGACAAATCATCGGCGTTAGTAATGTTAGTAATAGCTGTGGTTGTCTCTTCGCTCTCTGCAGCCTCCTCGGCTGACGCGACAGCGTTAACATCCATCGCATCATTATCTTCCGCCTGCGACTCGTACTTGGACTGCTCCTCCGGCCGAGCATCGTCGTCGCTCGCAGCATCGTCGCTGTTCTGGTTATCGGCGTCTGTGCCGGCATCCCCGTTAGTACTGTTGTCTATACCAGTAGACTCACTTGAGGAACCCCCCCCCATCACAGTTTCCTCGGTAGAAACCGCCTCGGCATCGTTGGCGATGGCCTGCGAGATCGGAGGCATGACGAGCGACAGTACCAGGCTCAACACGGAGGCTCCGCACAAAACGCCTGCCAGTACACGGCGCGTCGCTTTATTACTCTGCTTAGATTTGTCCGAATTCGCTTTCATCGATGTCTCCTCCCCAAGAGACCGCGATCTTGCTCTTTCCCTATCAAACGTATCTGCGCAATCTGTAATTGCGCTCGCTAAGTGATGCAATTATAACGATTGTTTAAACATCTGAGCAGCAAAACCGACATTTTTGTGCAAGTTCTTAATTCTCTTGACAATTGTTTAGATTTGCCTTCGTTTATTCGCTATAAAACATCTGTTTCTACTGGTAATTAAGTTAGTTATCAGTTTTTTAATAGCATTTTATTTATTTGCACAACCTTTTGCTCAAGAGCAAACATCCTGTGAACGGTCGAATAACGACAGTGAGCGGTAGGTCATCAACCGGGAGGAATACCCTACCAAACTGATGAGAATATCTTTAACCCATCGGTGGTTAGAAGCGTAATGTTCAGACAACTAAATTTGAATTTTCGCGCAGATTTTAGGCATCAATTCGCCCAAATCGCCTGAGGCCACCGCAAAGGCGCCTGTCCCCTTTGCGGTGGCTCTCCCCCGGCGCTACAGAAGATGTTCCTCGATAAAGACCGCAATGCCGTCATTGTCGTTGCTGGCGGTTACAAAATCGGCGGCGGCGCGGGTGGCGGCGCTGCCGTTTGCCATGGCAACGCCCACGCCGGCGTCGGCCACCATGCAGGTGTCGTTATCGGCATCGCCAAACACGCAGATGTTCTGGAGCTCCATGTCGTTGAGCTCCGCCACGCGCACAAGGCCGCGAGTCTTGGACACGCGCGGATCCATGAATTCGTAGAGCCGCTGCGTGGTTTGCAGAGCTGCCGCCTTAACAGTGTCATCGGCAAACGTCGACGCCCGCTCAATCAGCCGCGGCATTACCTCGGGTGCCATGGTAAACATCACCTTGGGCTGCGGCCCGCGCAAGAACTCGGCAAAATCGACCACCTGGTAGGGCACGCCGTCGACGCGCGACAGGTGCTCGACGCACGCATTGCTCTCGGGCACGTAGAACACGCCGTCTCGGGGGCAGACGGGCGTTGCCGGAAGGTCCGCCATGTGCTTGCAGATGCGCGCGATGGTCTCGCCCGGCAGCGGATAGCTCAGCTCGTTGATGTCGTGCGCACGGTCGATGACCTCGGCGCCACCGCAACCCACGAGCACGTCCACCAGGCCTTCGATGCCCCAGAGCTCGTACATGGCCTCGGTCGCGTGGGCGTCGCGCCCGGTGCACAGGCCAAAGAGCACACCGCGCTCGCGCAGGGCGCGGATCGCCGCCACGGTGCGCGGGGACACCGTGTGCTGGCTCGTGAGCAGTGTGCCGTCGATATCGCAGAACACGGCTTTGATGTGGCTGAAGGTAGTGTCCATGGGGGCCTTTCTGGGTTGTGCGGCGGTGTGGGGTATATTCGCAAACGGCGTACATGGTATACCAAGGCGCAGGCGCGGCCCGTTAAAGCAAAAACCACCACAAAGGTGCCTGGCTCCTTTGTGGTGGAAATGACGTTTGCGGGCCAAACCATCACAACATTCGATGTTTTTCGGCAAAATCGCGATTTTCATCGAATGTTGTGATGGTTTTACTGCCTTGCGGCACGATCAAAATGCCTGCGACCAAACAGCAGCAACGCCGCAGGGACCGCCGTCACGACCATGCCTGCCCCCACGAGTGTCCGTTGTACGCCAAATGTTGCCGCCAGCCACGGGGCAATTGCCAGAGGGGCCACGCCAGCGAACACATTGCCAAAGCCCATGACCGAATTGACGCGACCAAGCTGCTCGAGCGGAGCCGTCGTTTGCACAATGGTGTTGTGGAGCGGGTTGACGACACCCCAAGCAATGCCCAGGGCGATCTGGCCGACGAGGGCCACGCCCACGTACGGCGTCCCCACATAGAGCAGACTTCCCAGGCCCACGGACATGAGCGCCACGAGCAGCGTTTTAAGGTTGACCAGGTGCGGCGGCAAGCGGAGCGCGAGCACGGCACCCAGCACCGCGCCCACGCCCGAGGCCGACGAGAGCCAGCCCATCCACTCAACGCCGACGCGTAGGACATCGCGATAGAAAAACGACTCGAGCGGATCGAAGGCTCCGTAGCCAAAGTTCGAAAGAAAAATGATGCAGAAAAGTAGCGCGAGGACGCTGTTGGTGAAGACTGTCTTGATGCTGGCTGCGAAGGTGGCGCGGGCGGACGTGCTGGGGTTGGAGCTTTGTCCCGCACGCTCCCCTTCCTCTGTCGAATCGGCATCCGCATGCCCGGCGACATGGCTGGTCTGCGGCCTAAAGCCCCAACCGACGACGAACGCCAGCACGGTAAAGAGCATCATAAGCACGAACACCGCACGCGACGACGCAGCCGCCGCGACAAAGCCGCCCAGCGTGGGACCAACGATGATACTCACGTTTGAAAACATGGCGATGGCGGAGTTGATGTCTTTGAGCTCGACAGGATCGTCGGTGAGGTAAGCCGGATAGGATGTGGCGATGGGCTGGGCGAATCCCATCGTAAAGCCCAGAAACACCGCGCCGAGCAGGACGACGCCGGTCGCGCTACCAAAGGCGATGATTGCCGTGCCAGTTGCGAGCGTGCCGACGATGCTCAGCAAGAAATGGCGGCGCGGACCCCATGCGTCGAGCGCAGCGCCGCCCGCAAAGGATCCCAGGATCACGAAAACGTTCATGAACAGGACGGCCAGCGATGTCGCGACGACTGAGGCATCGTCTGCATAGGTGAGCGTTCCGATGACGCCGATAAAGTAGCTGGTCTGAAACCCGGTGTAGATGAGAAAGCGCATCGCTACCAGGCGCTTGGCCTGCATGGACAGCGAAGGTTGAGGTTTTGAGAGAAGAGATGCGAGCATGGAGACTCCTTGTTTCATACGAATACGGGCGGTGGGTATTCGCCACCGTCTGTCAAATCAATCTATCCGCATGAAACATTAAGGACGCATCAGGACCCTTCTCTCCGTTTTTCGCCCGTCATGAACTACTTGGTAGATTGTAAGGCATGTCCCACACATCTACCAAAGCAAAAACCACCACAAAGGTGCCTGGCCCCTTTGTGGTGGAAATGACGTTTGCCCAGATAAAACCTGCCAAAATAAACCTATCCCTTTTTGGCATGTTATGGCAGCGCAGCGAGCCGGTTCCAAGTGCCCCAGGTCGCCCCGAAAGAGGAGCGACGCGTACTTTGGTACGCGAGCGACGGCTTGAGGGGCGAGATGGGGTGCTTGGGGCCGGCGCAGCGTCAAGCCTTAAAGGTGGTCTTGGATGAGATCGCAGATGGCTCGGGCGTCGTTGATGTTGATGGCTCGGGTTGCAAAGCCAGCGTCGAAGGCTTGGCGTGCCAGGGCCTCGTTGCAGGCAAGGGCCAGCGTGTGACCGTCGACCAGGTCGAGCGAGCTCTTGCCGCGTAGACGGTCGACACCGGAGCGCGCGACGACGATGTTGTCGAAGCCCTCGGTCTTGTAGCCCTCGATGATCACCACGTCGACATCGTTGTAACGCGACAGCAGCTCGCGCGCGGGCATCTCGTCCTCCTCGCGCGTGTCGGCGTACTCCGCCCAGCGCGTGGCGCAGATGAGGCCCACGTGCTTTGATCCGGCTTGGTGATGGCGCCAGGTGTCCTTAGCGGGCACATCGATATCAAAGCCGTGATGCCCATGATGCTTGAGCGAACCCACGCGCAGGCCGCGGCGGGTGAGCTCGGCGATAACCTTCTCGACGAGCGTGGTCTTGCCCGAGTTTTGGTAGCCGATAAACGCGATCGCGGGGACAGCCGGAGCGGGAGCTGCGGGCGCGATGGCGGCAGGTGCGCTTGCGGGTGCGTCGCCCGCGGCTCCCACGGCCTCAACAGCAGCGGCCTGACGCTCTGCGCGATCCCACACGCCCGAGCGGCCGCCCTCCTTGTGCAGCAGGCGCACGTCGACGATCTCCATGCCGCGATCGACGGCCTTGCACATGTCATAGATCGTAAGGCACGCGGCACTCGCGCCGGTCAGGGCCTCCATCTCGATGCCGGTCTTGCCCGTCACGCCGGCCGTAACCAGTACGTGAAAGCCAACCTGCCCATCCGTGCGCGCCGGCGCCCAGCCCTCGGGCACGCCCTCGGCCGGCGTCCCCGCCGGAGCGATGGGCGCAATGTCGCACTTGCTCTTGGTAATGAGCAGCGGATGGCACATGGGAATGATGTCGCTCGTGCGCTTGATGGCCATAATTCCCGCCACGCGCGCACAGGCAAGCACGTCGCCCTTTTTGGCGCGGTCCTGCAGCACCATGGCCTGCGTCTCGGGGTGCATGAGGATGGTGCCCTCGGCGATGGCGATGCGATGGGTCTCGGCCTTGTCGGACACGTCGACCATACGCACCTCGCCCTTGGCGTCCACGTGCGTCAGCTCGTCGCGACGGGCGTCACGGGCGGGCTCGGTGGCAGCACTGGCAGTCGGCTGTGTGCCCGCAACGGCATCGCTGGCCGCAGCCGTGACTTTGTGGGCAGACATCGCGGCCCTGCGAGCGGCCTTGGTGGCATCGGCGTACCTGCTCTTGGCCATATGATCATCCTCCGATTTGGGACATAAATCGTTGCGTGCCCTCAATTATCGCGTGTTCCTGCGGTTTGTGGGCC
The DNA here is from genome assembly GCA_959605475.1 of uncultured Collinsella sp. Lineage (GTDB taxonomy): Bacteria > Actinomycetota > Coriobacteriia > Coriobacteriales > Coriobacteriaceae > Collinsella. The sequence continues at coordinate 18,267 of CAUHFS010000012.1, forward strand.
ACGGCATCGCGCCAAATCGAAAGTACCTGCATATCATCACCACGGCGCAGGGCGTCGCGCACCGAATACTCGGCATCGCTGAACAGGCACGGACGCACGTTGCCATCGGCCGTCAGGCGCAGACGGTTGCAATTCGCGCAAAAATGGTTGGACATGGCGCTGATGAAGCCAATCGTTCCCGCCGCGCCCGGAAAGTGCCAATAACGTGCGGGGCCCGCGCCGGCAGGAGCGTCGTTGATGTCGAGCGGCTCGAGCTCGCCCAGTCCCGTCGCGGCGGCCCCGTCATTGATGCGCGCCCGCAGCTCGTCGCTCGGCACGGTATCGCTCGCGTCCCACAACTCGGGATTGAGCGCGGGAGCGTGAGGGTCCACGGTGCAATGCGAGCTCGTGTGCTCGTCGCCGATGGGCATGTATTCGATAAAGCGCAGGTGGATGGGGCGGTCGACGGTCAGCCGCGCAAGGGCTGCCACATCCTGGCTGAGCCGGCGCACCACAACGCAGTTGACCTTAACGGGCTCAAAGCCCCAAGCCAGCGCCGCGTCGATGCCAGCCATGGTCTGCTCGAGTCGACCCAGGCGCGTGATCTTTCCAAAGAGCGTAGGGTCGAGTGTGTCGAGCGAGATGTTAACGCGGTTAAGCCCGGCATCTTTGAGCTGCGGTGCCAGCTTGGGCAGCAGGGCGCCATTGGTGGTAAGCGAGATGTCCTCGATCTGCGGGATCGCGCGGATGTCGCGAATGAGCGGAATGATACGGCGGCTGACCAGCGGCTCGCCGCCCGTCAGGCGTACGCGGCGAATGCCCTCCCCCGCCACCAAGCGCACAAAGCGGGCGATTTCCTCGGCGCTGAGCAGCTCGTCGTGCGCGCGGGGTGCCACGCCATCGGCCGGCATGCAGTAAATGCAGCGGAAATTGCACTTGTCGGTAACGGCAATGCGCAAGTAGTTAATGTCGCGGCCAAAGCCGTCATGTTGCACGTGCCCGTCCACGCAGCCCTCCCCTCACGCGGCGTTTTATTCTTCGGAAAACATAATACCCCACGGGAGAATCATGCCGACACCCGTACGACAGGACGGGGCACTTCGAGCAAGACCGGCTTCCCAAGCCCATCCTCGGCACCCAAACCGTCACAACATTCGATGCTTTTCCCGATTTTGGCAAAAAACGTCGAATGTTGGGACGGTTTGGCCACTCACAACACCCAGCAGAAGGGCCAAAGTGTCCCTAGAGGTCCCCACTCCAGTTGCGAATCACGAACTCCCGCAGGTCGTTTTGACGTTTCTGGAACGCTTCGCTTCGGTCACACTTGAGGCCCATAGCGAGCGCAATGGCGTTCATCGCCCGGTGCAATTGCAGCTGATGGGCAAACTGAGTCCCGGTGAGGACGATCATCCTAAAGCCCAGCGCGCTCAGCACGGCCATACGCTCCGCATCCGATGCGCTGCGCTGTTTATCAAGATGGTCCGAGCCGTTGTATTCAATCCCCGTACCGCTCGCAGGCGCATATACGTCAATCTCGAAATACCCGGCCTTTGCGAGATACTTGAACCCGTTAGGAACATCGACCCTATGGTTGAGCTCGATCTTGACGTATCCCAGCCCTCCCTGGGAACGTTTTGCTACGACCATGATTGCGGTAGCCGTCTCCATGGGCGACCGCGCGCCATCGTGCACGCGCTTGAGCACGGCGGCCGCGCGCACAGCCCCCTGACGAGATCGGTTCTCATTGCAATAGGCAATCAAGTCGGCAACGGTATACCTCTGCCCCATCTCGATATATTTGCCTGTCGACAGATGATTCAAATGGTATCGGGCGCAGATTTCGTAGCCATATTCCAGCTGCTCGGGCTCGCTCATCCACGAACCCGCTTGGACAAAGCACATGACCTCATCAACCACCAGAAGGCCCTCTGCCACCTCGATAAGATGGCCTGGAGGTACCGGCGCTCCAAACACGTGGCACCTAAATCCAGCCGGCGTCGAGCGCTCAAAATCGAAGTTGACGAGCGTATCGATATGATCGAGCTCTTCTCGTGGAATACCAAGCGAAACCAGATAGTCGGTAACGATTCCGACGGCCGTTGAAGCCCTCAGCCCCTTGGCATCGAGTCCCAATTTGGGCAGGCTCGCGGTCGGCTCCGCCTCGTTAGCAAGCGAGTCCTCATCGTATAGGCTGCTTGCTCGCGAGAGCGGCTCGGACGGGCGCGCCACGTCGTGGTACAGCCAGGCAGTCTTATGGGACAGGACAATCGGCAGGTCCATGAGCCCTCCAATGGAGTCGGATAACCAACCTTATTCCCCTGCCCACGGGTCCGCACACCTTCGTGCGCAAGAAAGCGATTCCGCCCGATCGAGTGGTAGAAAAACCATCGCAACATTCGATGCTTTTCCCGATTTTGTCAAAAAACGTCGAATGTTGTGATGGTTTGAGGCGAGGTGAGGGGCACGGAGGGGTCAAAGCATCGTGCTCGAACGGGTTAATCCAACTCTTTTAAGCCATGTGCCAGCTGCCAGTACTCGCCGTGTTGGGCGAGCAGCTCTTCGTGCGTGCCGCGCTCGATGATGCGGCCGTGTTCAAGGACCATGATGGCGTCGGCGTCGCGGACGGTGGACAGGCGGTGCGCGATCATAAACGTGGTGCGTCCGCGCATGATGCGGTCCATACCGCGCTCGATGAGCTTTTCGGTACGCGTGTCGATGGAGCTCGTGGCCTCGTCCAGGATGAGCACCGGCGGATCGGCGACGGCCACGCGCGCGATGGCGAGCAGCTGGCGCTGGCCCTGCGACAGGTTGGCGCCATCGGCCGTGACCGGCGTGTCGTAGCCTCTAGGCAGGCGGCGGATAAACGAATCGGCGCAGGCTGCCTCGGCAGCGGCGCGCACCTCCTCGTCGGTCGCGTCGAGCTTGCCAAAGCGGATGTTCTGCGCAATGGTGCCGCTAAACAGGTGCGTATCCTGCAACACAATGCCCAACGACCCGCGCAAGCTGGCCTTGGCAATGTGCTTGACGTCGATGCCGTCGTACGTGATCTCGCCGTCATCGACCTCGTAGAAGCGGTTGATGAGGTTGGTGATGGTCGTCTTACCTGCGCCCGTCGAGCCCACAAACGCGATCTTTTGCCCCGGCTTGGCAAACAGGTTGAGGTCCGTGAGAACGCGGGTGCCCGGCACGTAGGAAAAGTCCACGGCATGGAAGCGCACGTCGCCGGCAAGCGGAACCAAGCCGCACGTGAGCTCGGTACCGTCGGCAGCCACCGCGCGGCCCGACTCATCAACGGCTGCCACGTCATGCAAGTGCCCGTACGCGCCCACGCCCTGGCCCTCGGGAATTTTCCACGCCCACGCGGCGTCGCCCGTCTGCACCAGCTCCACGTAGCCCTCGTCCACCTCGGGCTTAAGGTCCATGGCGGCAAACAGGCGCTCGGCACCGGCCAGCGCGTTGAGCAAAAAGTTGCCCAGCTGCGTAAACTGGTTGATGGGCATGGCCGCCTGGCGTACAAAGACCAGGTAGCTTGCAAGCGCGCCTACGTCGGCGAGCCCCTTGATGCAGAGCATGCCGCCCGCCACGGCGACGATGGCGTAGTTGGCATAGCCGATCACCACGGTCATGGGCACCATGGAGTTGGCGTAGCTCACGGCGGCGGTGCCGGTGCGGCGAAGCTCGTCGTTGCGGCAGGTGAAGCCGGCGACATTCGCTGCCTCGTGATTAAAGACCTTGATGACCTTTTGGCCCGAGACCATCTCTTCGACATATCCGTCCAGGTCGCCAAGCGATGCCTGCTGGGCGGCAAAGAAGCGCTTAGAGCGCGCGCCCGAGTAGCGCGCATACAGCACAATGGCCGCATCGCACACGAGCGTGATAATCGTGAGCTGCCAGTTAAGGATGATGAGCATGGCCGTGGTGCCCACAACCTGAATGGCGGCCTGAATCACGTTGGCAAAGCTGTTGTTGAGCGCCTCGGAGACGGTGTCGACGTCGTTGGTGAAAAAGCTCATGATGTCGCCCGAGCGCGTGCTGTCAAAATAACTGAGCGGCAGCGTCTGGATGTGCGCGAACAGGTCGCGGCGAATATCGGACACCACGCGTTGGGCCGCGCGCACCATGATCTGTGAGTAGCCCAGGGCCGAGAGCACGCCCGCGGCGTAGATGATCGCCGTCAGGATGACCTGCTTGGCAAGCAGTTCCTCCCCGCCCGTGGCCAAACCGTTAACGATGGGGCGCACCATGTAGGTGCCGGCGAGGCTCGCGATGGCGGCGACGGAGGCGAGCACGCCCACCGCGAGCAACGAGAACTTGGCATGCCCCATGTAGGAGAGCAGGCGGCGCACAGTGCGCTTGAGGTCGGCCGGGCGTGCTTGGGCTGCGGTCTTAGGCATGGCGCTCACCCCCTTCCAAGGGTAATCCGCTGGGGACGAAGGAAAACGGATCATTCGCGCGGTCATCATCGCTGCCGTCACCGGCGTCCGCGTTCCCCGCAAACTCCATCTGCGAGGCGTAAATCTCCTGGTAGATGTTGTCGCCCGCCAGCAGTTCCTCGTGCGTGCCCACGCCGTGGATACGACCGTCGTCCAACACCACAATGCAATCGGCATCCATGACGCTCGCGATGCGCTGGGCGATGATGAGCACGGTCGTATCGGGAATCCGAGCGATGTGCTCGCGAATCCTAGCGTCGGTCGCCATATCGACCGCGCTGGTGGAGTCATCAAAAATGAGCACGCGCGGATGCTTGAGCAGCGTGCGCGCGATGCACAGGCGCTGCTTCTGCCCGCCCGAGACACCGGCACCGCCCTGGCCCAGATAGCCGTCCAGCCCGCCGATGCGATCGAGGAACTCATCCACGCACGCCGCGCGGCAAGCCGCGAGGAGCTCATTGTCCGACGCCTGTGGATTGCCCCACTGCAGGTTCTCGCGCACGGTACCCGTAAACAGTACGTTCTTTTGCAGCACGATACCCACGGCGTCGCGCAGGGCGGCCAGGTCGTAATCGCGCACATCGCGCCCGCCCACGAGCACGGCGCCTTCGGTGGCGTCGTACAGGCGCGCGATTAGCTGCACAAGCGAACTCTTGCCCGAGCCCGTGCCGCCGAGCACGCCCACCGTGGAGCCCGCCTCAATGCAAAGGTCAATATGCTCGAGCACATCCTCGGCAGCATCCGCGCGGTACTTAAACGACACGTCGCGAAACTCGATGCTTCCGTCGGCCACCCCGTGCACGGCAGTGGCAGCGTCGGGTGCCTGGATAAGCGAACGCTCGTCGAGCACCCGCGAGATGCGCTCCACGCTGGCAAGTGCGCGGGTGAGCAGCAAAAACACGTTGGAGATCATCATGAGCGAGTTCATGATCAACAGCACATAGCTCATAAAGCCCGTGAGCGAGCCCACGCCGAGCTCGCCGGCAAGGATCATGCGACCGCCGATCCACAGAATGGAAAGCGCCGCCACGTACATCGACAGCTGAAACACCGGCAGGTTGAGCACGGCGTTGCCGAAGGTCTTGGTCGCCGTATGCGCGAGCTCGGTATTGACGGCGTCGAACTTGGCCTCCTCGTGCTCGGCACGCACGTACGCCTTGACGGCGCGCACGGCGGTGAGGTCCTCCTGCACCACACCGTTGAGATGGTCCATCGAGGTCTGCAGCTGGCGGTAGAGCGGACTGACGCGATAGGTGATAACGCCCAGCACGATCGCCAGCACCGGCAGGATGATCGCGAAAACGGTGGCGAGCGGACGCGACAGCACCAGCGCATAGACCAAGCCGACGATGAGCGTCACGGGGCCGCGCACCATGGGGCGAAAGCCGTTGCCGATGGCGTTTTGGATGACGGTGATATCGGTGGTCATGCGCGTGACGAGCGAGCTGGCATCGTAGTTGTCCAGATTGCCAAAGGCGAGCGTCTGAATCTTGCGATACTCCGCCTCGCGCAGGTTAGCGCCCAGCCCCGAGGCAACGCGGGCAGACGTGCGCGCATAGCCCAAGCCAAGTACCAGCGAACATGCGGCGCATACCAGCATATACGTGCCCTGCAACAGCATATAGTTGATGTCGCCCGCGGGCACGCCCACGTCGATGATATTTGCCATGATGACCGGGATAAACAGCTCGAGCGCCGTCTCGGCCGTCACAAAGAGCACGCCGAGCATGGCATCGCGGCGGTATGCCCCCAGATAGGAAAACAAAATCTTGAGATTGCGCACGCAGGTTCATCCCCCATCAAACGTTGTTCGCAAACCCACGTATTATGGCGCGCCGTGCAGCGGTGTCAAGTGTTCCGAAATCGATTTCTGTAAGGCTAGTGCAGGCACCAAGCTCGCAGGACGCGCCCCTGTATTCAATTGGAAATGAACGCGAGCGTGACTTTTTCGCCCCGCCGCCAACACAAACCTTGACTCTACAATCGTTGTAGGGTTTTCACTACACTGGTACGTAAACAGACCAAGCCAGAAAGCCCCGCCCATGGAACACGACCTCACACGCGGCAATGTCCTTAAGACCATCGCGGTCTTTGCCCTGCCCTATATGCTCTCGTACTTTTTGCAGATGCTCTACGGCATGGCCGACCTGTACATGATGGGGCAGTTTAGCGGCGCCGCCGGCATCACCGCCGTGGGCAACGGCGCGCAGACGCTCTATATCATTACCGTGACGCTCGTGGGCCTGGCCATGGGAACGACGGTCATCGTCGGCCACGCCGTGGGTTCGCGCCGCTTCGACCGCGCCGAGACCGCCATCGGCAACACCATCACGCTCTTTATGGGTGTCTCGGTGGTGCTGGCCGCTATCTTGCTCGCACTGTGCCCGCAGATCGTGGCGCTCATTGGCACGCCGGCCGAGGCGGTCGAAGGCACCGCCGCCTACCTGCGCATTTGCTTTATGGGCATTCCGTTTATCGCCGCATACAACATTCTTTCGGCCATCTTTCGCGGGCTGGGCGATTCGCGCTCGCCCATGTACGTGATTGGCGTGGCATGTATCATCAACATCGCGCTTGATTTTCTGTTTATCGGCCACATGGGGCTCGGCCCCGTGGGCGCGGCGCTCGGCACGGTGACCGCGCAGACGGCGAGCGTGGCCCTCGCGCTCGTGTGGCTCAAGAGCCGTCGCACAAACATCCACGTTAAGCGCAGCGACCTGCGCCCCCAGCCCGAGGTGCTCGGCAGCATTCTAAAGATCGGCGTGCCCGTGGCCGTGCAGGACGGCTGCATCCAGGTGGCGTTTATGTTCATCACCGTCATCGCCAACCACCGCGGCCTGGTCGACGCCGCCGCCGTGGGCCTGGTCGAAAAGATGATCAGCTTTTTGTTTATCGTGCCGAGTTCTATGGGCGCTACCGTCAGCGCGCTCACGGCGCAAAACGCCGGCGCGGGCAAGGGCGACCGCGCGCGTCAGGTGCTCAAGGATGCCATGACCATCTCGGTGGTGTACGGCTGCCTGATCACGGTGCTGATGTGGCTGGTGGCGCCGGCGTTTATCGGCTTTTTTGCCAAGGACGCTGCAGTAGTCGCCGCCGGTACCGGCTATATGCGCAGCTACATTTTCGACGCGATCTTTGCCGGCATCCACATTTGCTTTAGCGGCTTTTTCGCTGCGTATGGCAAGAGCTACATCGGCTTTGCGCACAACGTGCTGGCTGTGGTACTCATTCGCGTACCCGGTGCATGGCTGCTGTCGAACGCCTATTCCGACACGTTGTTTCCCATGGGCATCGCCTCGCCGTGCGGATCGATTTTGTCGGCGGTCATTTGCGTTGCCGCGTTTACCGTGCTCAACCGCCGCGGAACTTTTGACAAGCTGGTGGCGTAGCGGGGCAACGCGAGCCTGGCGCTCCTCCCCTGTTTTTACCGAAAGGAGCGGTCCTGTGACCGACATGCCGAGCGAACACACCGAGGGCCTGCTCTGCATTGGCGAAGTGGCGCGCCTGCTCAATTTGAGCGTGGGCACACTGCGCCATTACGAACAGATGGGGCTATTGGAGCCGGCATATGTCAATCCGGCGAGTGGGTACCGCTACTACGGATCGCGGCAGCTCTCCACCCTCAACACCATCGGCAACCTGCGCGTTCTCGACCTGCCGCTGACCCAGATTCGCGAGTTTGTCACTACGCGCGATATGGATTTGATGCAACGGCAACTGACCAAGCAACAGGAGTTAATTGAGCACAGGCGGCGTGAGCTGGAGCGCATGTCGCGCAAGATTGACCAGCGGCTTGCCTTGCTTCATGGCGCTTTGAATGCTGATCTCGACACCATTAGCGAAATCGAGGAACCCGAACTTCGCTGCGCCACGCTGCACGAGCGCGTCAATCCCACCGACGCCTATTCGCTGGGATGGCATATCCGCCAGCTTCAGCAGGGGCAGCACGAAACCTTTGCCTATCTGGGCAATCTGGGTGTGGGCATCGCGCCCGAACGCCTCGCCGCCGGCGATTTTGATGGCTACGACGAGGTCTTTCTGCTGCTCGATGACACCGATGATTACTTGGGCGATGTTGAGACGCGACCTGCCGCGCGCTGCCTGACCATAAGCTTCCGCGGCACGCACGGGCAAGCAGCCCCACGCTACGAGCAGCTGCTCGGCTATATGCGCGAGCACGGCCTGACACCCGCCGGTCCCTCACGCGAGATCGCCCTCATCGACGACATCATCAGCGACGACCCAGCAACCTACGTGACGCAGATCACGGTGCCGGTTGCCCCAGCAAAGTAAGAACCGCCCGGAAGGCATCGTGCTTCCGGGCGGTTCTTCAATTTGGTTATCGATGCACTAAGCCTGGGGTACCTGACCAGTCGCCAGGATCTGCTCGAGTGCGTCTTCGTCCAGCACGGGCACACCCAGCTGCTCAGCCTTGGTGAGCTTGGAGCCCGCTTTGGGGCCGGCGACCAGATAGCTCGTCTTCTTTGAAACACTACCCGAAACCTTGGCGCCGAGCACCTTGAGCGAAAGGCCCGCCTCGTCGCGCGTGCGGTTGACGAGCGTGCCGGTGAGCACGAAGGTCAGACCCGCGAGTGGTTGAGCGTCGGCAAGCTCGCCCGCCACGCCAGCGTCGGCCGCGGCTTGCGCGTGCGCGGCGCCCAAGTCGACCTCGAGCGAAAGGCCCGCTTGGCGCAGACGTTCCAGCACGGCAAGGTTCTCGGGCACGGCCAGGAACTGCTTGACGCTCGCCGCAATCTTGGGACCGATGCCCTCGCACTCGGCGATATCCTCTTCGCTCGCCAAGATGAGCTTGTCGATCGACAGAAACCGCTCGGCGATGACCTCGCCCACGCTCTTGCCCACGTGGCGGATGCCCAGGGCAAACAGCACGCGACCGAGCGGCTGGCTCTTGGACTTGTTAAGCTCGGCGATGATTTTCTCGGCCGTCTTAAGGCCTACCGGAATGGGATCGCCCTTCTTGACGCCCTTTTTGCTATTGGAGCTGGCATAGGTGCGCCCTGTGTCCAGTCCGGCGATATCGTCGACCGTGAGCTGGTAGAAGTCCGCGACATCATGGATCAGACCGGCGGCGATCATCTTGTCGACGATCTCGTCGCCCAGGCCGTCGACGTCCATGCAGCCGCGGCTCACCCAGTGGAGCAGGCGCTCCTTGAGCTGTGCGGGGCAGTCGATGGACACGCAGCGGTAGGCCACCTCACCGTCCTCGTGGACCACGGGGCTACCGCACACGGGGCAGACCTCGGGCATCTGCCAGTCGACCGAATCGGCCGGGCGCTTGTCGAGCACGGGACCCACAACCTCGGGGATCACGTCGCCCGCCTTGTGCACGATGATGGTGTCGCCCTCGCGCACGTTTTTGCGGCGAATCTCGTCGATGTTGTGCAGCGTGGCGCGCGCGATGGTGGAGCCGGCAACTGTGACCGGATCGAACTCGGCGACCGGCGTGAGCACGCCGGTGCGGCCCACCTGGATGCGAACCTCGCGCAGGATGGTCTGCTTTTCCTCGGGCGGGAACTTAAAGGCAATGGCCCAGCGCGGCGCGCGAGCGGTAAAGCCCAAGTCAAGCTGATGCTGGAAGCTGTCGACCTTTACGACCACGCCGTCGATGTCGTAGTCCAAGTCGCCGCGATGCTCGAGGGCTTGGGCGCAGAACTCGTGGACCTCGGCCGGCGTGGCGCAGCGGGCCACGTTGGGGTTGACGCTAAAACCGGCGCTGCGCAGCCAGTCCAGAAACTCGCGCTGGCTGTGGACGTGCAGCGGATCGGTATCGGCGATGGCGTAGATAAAGGTGGCCAGGTCGCGGCGCGCCGTGACCTTGGGATCCTTCTGGCGCAACGATCCGGCGGCGGCGTTGCGCGGGTTGGCGAAGGGGTCGCGGCCCTCGGCATCGGCCTCTTCATTCAGACGAACAAAGCTGCCTTTGGGCATATAGACCTCGCCGCGTACTTCGATGGTACGCTCGCGGTCGGCACCCATGTGGGCGAGCGCCGGCTCGGACAGGTGCATGGGCACATCCTTGATGGTACGGACGTTGAGCGACACGTCCTCGCCCGTGGTGCCATCGCCACGTGTGGCGGCGCGCACGAAGGTTCCGTTTTGGTAGGTAAGCGCCACGCCCAGGCCGTCGATCTTAAGCTCGCAGGTATAGGTGACACTACCGGCACCGAGCGCATCCTCGGTACGCTGGAGCCACGCGTCGAGTTCGTCCAGATCCATGGCATCGTCCATGGAATACATGCGTGCCATATGCGTGACCGGCGTAAACTGCTCGCTCACGTATCCGCCCACGCGCTGGGTATAGCTGTCGGGCGTCACCAGGTCGGGGTAGGTCGCCTCGATTTCCTGCAGCTCAACGAGCATTTTGTCAAAGGCGGCATCCGTGATTTCGGGCGCATCGAGCATGTAGTAGCGGTACGCGTGGTAATCGAGCTCGTGGCGCAGCTCGGCCGCGCGCGCGGCGGCCTGGGCATGGGCGTCGGCCGGTGCAGCGGCATCCGCGCCCGCGGGCGTTTCGGTATCGATGTCCACGCCGTCACCAAACAGGCTCGATTGCTCCATAGCGGCACTCCTTCGCTCGATTTCAAACGGATACTAGAGTACCACCGGTCACCATGGCGCCGAATAACCCTTTCGAACCGCACCGAATCGGCAGCCGCCAGACTGGGGTGGATCGCGCGATCAAACCATGCCCTTGCCAGTTCTAAATGATCCGTTTTCCTCCATCCCCAATGGATCACTACGAAAAGAGGGGTTGTCCCGCGTTGGCGGAACAGCCCCTCTGGCATCGGTATGTGCGAAACGGCTCGTTAGAAACCCTGACCGTTGCCCTGACCCTGGCCCTGCTGGCCAAGCAGCTCCTCCAGATACTGGCGCAGCTGCTCGTCGGTAATACCGCCGTTGCCGGTATCGGTCGCGCTGTCGTTCTGCTGCTGGTTCTGCAGCTCCTCGTTGGAGCCCAGCTCGACCGTGACCTTCTTCTCTTCCTTGCCGCGCATGAGCGTGATCTCGACCTTCTCGCCCACCTCGTGGCTGCGCAGCGCGATGATCAGACCATCGGCGCTCGAAATCTCATCGTCGCCCAGCTTGGTGATGACGTCGCCCTCCTGGATGCCAGCCTTGGCGGCGGGACCGTCCTCGACGACGCTCGCCACGTACGCGCCGCTATCGGTGCTCAGCTTGTTGGTGCGGGCGTTAAGCGCATTGACGCTCGAAAGCGTGGCGCCCATGTACGGATGCACCGGCGTCTTGCCGTCGATGATCTGGTCGGCAATGTTCTTGGCGTAGTTAACGGGAATAGCAAAGCCCACGCCCGAGCTGGAGCCCGAGTAGCTCTCGATGAGCGAGTTGATGCCCACCAGCTCACCATTGTCGTTAACGAGCGCGCCACCGGAGTTGCCCGGGTTGATGGCGGCATCGGTCTGAATCATGTTGGCATAGATGGTATTACCGCTGGTAGAGCTCATGGCCGTGGAGCGGTAGAGCGCCGAGACGATACCCGTGGAGACAGACTGCTCGTTGCCGAACGGCGAGCCGATCGCCATGACCCACTCGCCCACGTTGAGCTTGGAGGAATCACCGATCTCGATCGGCGTGAGCTTGGAGGCGTCGGCGTCCTTGAGCTTGATGACGGCTAGGTCGCTCGAAGCATCGTTGCCCACGAACTCGGCCTCGTAGGTAGTGCCGTCGTCCATGGTCACCACGTACTGGTCGTAACCATCGACCACGTGGTTGTTGGTGAGGATATGGCCCTCGGTATCGAGCACCACGCCCGAGCCGACGCTGCCCGAGCTATTGGAATCGTCGGCAGACTGCGAAAGCGAGCCATTCTGGCCGCCGCTCGAAGTGGCGGTAATGGAAACCGCGGAAGGCAGGGCCTTGGCGGAAACGGCCTCGGCCAGCGTAGTATCCTCGGAGTCAATGGTGATCTTTTGCGTCGATGAACCCGAAGCGCCCGCCGTCACGGCATTCTTTCCGCTGCCAATGTTGAGCGCGCCACTCATAATGAGTGCGATGACCAGCAGGGCGCCGCAGGCACAGCCAGCGAGTGCCGTAATAAAGATCGGCAGCTTTTTGGTCTTGGTCTTGACCACGGTGTGCTTGTTTACAACCTGCTGGCTGCCCAGCGGCTTTCCGGTCTGCGTGTCGTAGGCCTGCACGTAGGGAATGTTGCTGTCGGCAGGCGTCGACTCCACCTGCACGCGCGGCTGCTGCTGGGTCTCGCCGACGTTGCCCGCATCCTGGGGACGCTGGGAATCGTACTCGCTCATAGCTGCGATCCTTTCGTCAAATAACCAAAGGCCCGCCAAACATGTGGCGGGCCATCATTGTTCACGTTGAGTTGTACCCCAAGCTGGGCAGTCCCGAGCACTAGATGCCAAGATTTCAGCTTTGCTTAAGTAATGACATGCTTATAAGCCAATTCGTTTTATGCCGTCATGTCTATTCGATATAACAGTCGATAGCAAAACTATATGTTGAATCGTTAATAAAGTCCGTAATCGTCGCACCCATGCCTGATCCGCACGTCCACTTATCTTTCTCCGCGTCGTATGGCGTTGGCCCCCACCCCGTTTCATATGATGCTTCGCTTTCCGTGAAGTTATTCATCACGTATTTATCCTTCTGCATGAGCGCGTACCAAGCGTTTGCATACATCACAAGCGGATCGGTTTGGACTATCGAGTACTTTCCGGAACGAATCTCAATTTCTGTTTTATCGTTAAAATAAGCGACCGTGAGCTCAATCTTGGCAAGCAGCGGCAACGTTTCATCTGATTCCCTCTGGATTGTTATGACATCACCGGCCATAGCGCCCGCAGACACAATTTCGCTCTCTGGCGTGAAAATAGTCTCTCTGCTTCTTGTTCGCGTTTTTTCATTGCCATTTTCATCTCTGACCACCGTGTCGACCACGAGCGTCAATCGCTTCCGAGCGTCCGGCAACTCCACGGCTTCTGCCATCCCAGCTCGCATCAAAATAGGAGCCCCTGCCATCAGACCTAAAAACTGCTTTCTATCAATCATTCTTCATTCCCCTTGTCTACTTTATTTGACTTTCTCAGCTGAATGGGGATACAGAACAGTCCCGTCAAGTTCCTTATCTTCCACAAAAACTAGAATCCATTTATCACCTGCTTTCAACCCTGAGACATATCCGGAACTTGACTTACGGCGCATATCGATTTTCTTACGGCAACCACTTGGCATAAGAGCCTCAAATTGTCCGTTATGAATATCCGACAGCGTCTGTACTTCAACTGAAATATGTTCGTCATCTTTTCCACCGACGACCGAGGGGCTCGGTTGATAGGCCGCGACAACCAATATCCCAAGAAATGCGCAAAGAAGCCCCAGCGTTTTACGTATGCGCTTTCTATCATCTTCGCCGTCACTCTCCACAATACGTCCCTTCATGCGATATATAAATCGTTGTGTCATATGGAAGAAAACGCAGCTGATTGAACCAACCATCCCAGACAACAAGCATATATTTCTTATCATTTGAATATGTATTATGCATAGCCACATATCCCGCAACAGCCATCGCATGAGCGTCATGGCTTGAACTGAGAGTCCCAGAAAAGATACTGAGATTTCCAGAATCTGCAGTTGCCCTGAAAGAATCCCAAGATGGATACCAAGCAAATGATGTCTCAAGCCTTTTCCCGCGCCTAGCACAGAACTCCTTAATAGCCGGGGCAGCATTTGGAGATGGAGTCCTTCCTTGGGTAAAGTAAAGGCCCGTAGCTTGATCGAATGACTTATTTGGATCGCCGGATGTTCCCGATAACTGCCAAAGCTCATGATATAAGTCTGGCAATTTGAGCCGGTTTAGCGTTACATAATGGCTGCTTACCGCAAACATTGCAGACACATCGCAAGCATAGGTCCCCGTTTCTTTAATAACCTCTGATTGTGTAGGCGTTATCATCCCTGAAATTGTTTTACTTGCGTCAATGACATATCCTTGCTTATACAGGTCTTTGGGCGATACGAAAACATCCTCGAACCTGCCCGGAGATCCGCTGCGGCTATTTCCCACAGAAAACACCGCTGTTGACCGGCATCCCTTCTCATCTAAAACAACGTTATTATCCAGATCTGCAATACCAAAAGACAGCTCGTCAAATTTCAAAGCAACGATGTCATCTTGGGATGCGAGAAGGGCTATTTCATCGCTTGTATTCTCAATGGGCATAGGGGCGTTCGGAGCCAAGCAGTATTCGCTGATCCACCAAGATCGCTCTGAATCAAATACGACGTAGCCATAGTTAACGTCATCCCGCTTCGCGCGAACGATATACCCGATTGATTCCCCATCGGAATTCACCATTTTTACTGGGTCACAAGCGGTCACCGGCTCATCCGATACGTCATCAAAGAAAGCTTGCGCTTGCTCCACAGCTATTTGCGGTGTGACACGAACCAAGTCGTCGTCTCCAAAAACCAACCTTGGAGACATCAAGGCGGCAAGCAATACTATGAATCCGACAATCACCTTTCTCGAATAACGCATTTCTTCCTCCATCCGTGCAGTAGGGAGATACGGTAACTAAATGATATTCGTGAGATAGTGTTATACGTTTGATATTGTTTTTACTGACCCACTTTAAATCGGTGAAAGGTCTTCTTTTCGCCCTAAACGAGAAAAGGGTACTGGAGAAATCTCCGGTACCCTCACATTCCTCTATTTACTTGCTAGTCCTTAAACAGATAACCAACGCCGCGGACGGTGGTGATGTGTGCCGCGATCTGCGGGCCCACCTTGGAGCGGATGCGTCGGATGTGCACGTCGACGGTGCGCGTGCCGCCGCAGTACTCGAAGCCCCACACGCGGTGCAGCAGCACCTCGCGGCTGTAGGCGCGGTTGGGGTGCGTTGCCAAAAAGCTCAGCAGTGAGTACTCCATCAGCGTCAGGTCGATGGGCTCATCATCGAGCGTCACCTGGTAGGTGGCCAGGTTGATCTCGAGGTTATCGATGTTGAGCACATCGTCGGCGGTGACGGTCTCCTCCTCGCCCATCAGGCGCTGCGCGCGAGCCTTGAGCTCGTTGGGCGTCGCCGTGGGGCACACAAAGTCGGCATGCGCGTGATTCGGCAGGCGCAGGGTACCGAGCGCCTCGTCGTCGACGATTACCAGCATGGGGACGCCGCCGCGGTCGTCGAGCCATTTGGCAATCTGATCGATGCGGTCGCTGCGGATGCCATCGGAATCGAGGATCAGCAGGTCAAAGTCGTGCGCCGCAGTCGGCGAATCGGGGGTGGCCAGGCTCACCTCGACACCCAGGGTAGTCGTCAGGCTGCGGGCAAACTCGTGGAAGCGCGTCGTGCGCGCCATGAACAGG
Organism: uncultured Collinsella sp.; assembly: GCA_959605475.1. Classification (GTDB taxonomy): domain Bacteria; phylum Actinomycetota; class Coriobacteriia; order Coriobacteriales; family Coriobacteriaceae; genus Collinsella. The sequence continues at coordinate 34,044 of CAUHFS010000012.1, forward strand.
GCACTCTTTTCGGACATATCGGCCTCCAAAGAAATGAGCTCAATCGTACCGGAACAAACCAGCGCGATTAGGAGTTCGCCAGGTAGTGCTTGATCTCCCACTCGGTGATCGTAGACTCAAACTTATGCCACTCGGCGCGCTTCTTTTTGAGGAAGAAGCTGTGGATGTGCTCGCCGAGGGCATCCTTCATAAACTGCGAGTCCTCAAACACGTCGAGTGCCTCTTTGAGCGAGCGCGGCAGCGGCGTGTAGCCGGCCTCGACCATCTGACGGCCGGTGAGCTTGAGCGTCTCGGCCGTGGCCTCGGGCGGGAGCTCCAGCTTGCGCTCGATACCGTCCAGACCAGCCGCCAGCGTGACGGCGTTGACCAGATACGGGTTGGCCATGGGGTCGGGGCTGCGAAGCTCGATGCGCGTGGACAGCTGCTTGCCGGGCTTGTAGACCGGAATGCGGATCATGCTCGCGCGGTTGCGCAGGCCCCACGTGGCGTACTGCGGCACGGAGTCGCCGCCGGTAGTAATGCGCTTGTAGGAGTTGACCGTAGGGTTGGTGATGGCGCTGATCTCGCGCGCGTGTGCCAGGATGCCGGCCATATAGTGCTTGGCGATATCGGAGAGATGGTACTTCTCGTCGGCCTCGCCCCAAAAGACGTTGTTGCCGTCGTGGTCGAACAGCGACTGATGCAAAAACATGGCGCTGCCGTCCTCGCCCGCCAACGGCTTGGGCATAAAGGAGGCGTGGCAACCGCTCTCGTAGGCCTGCTGCTTAATGATGAGCTTGGCCGTGGTGATGGCGTCGGACATGCTCAGGGCCTCGGCGTGGCGCAGGCTCATGCCGTGCTGCGAGCGACCGGCGGCGTGGAAGGTGTACTCCACGGGCACGGACATCTTCTCGAGCGTGAGGACCGTGTTGCGGCGCAGGTCGCGAGCGGCATCGCTCACCGAAAGATCGAAGTAGCCCACGTTGTCGAGAGGCTCGGGCGTGTGCTCGTCGGGGAAGTAGTAATACTCCAGCTCGGCGCCCACGTTGAGCAGATAGCCGGCTTTCTCGGCCTTGCGGAACATGCGACGCAGGGCATCGCGCGGGTCGCCGGCAAACGGCTTGCGATCGGGAGTGCACACATCGCAGAACACGCGGGCGACGCCGTTATGGCTCGGACGCCACGGCAGGATCTGGAAGGTCGAAGCATCAGGGAACGCCAGCATGTCGGCTTCCTCGGGCGTGGCAAAGCCCTCGATGGCGGAGCCGTCAAAGCCAATACCCTCCTCAAAAGCGACCTCGAGGTCCTCGGGGCTAATGGCAAAGTTCTTGAGGCGGCCGAGAATGTCGACAAACCACAGACGAACAAAGCGGATGTCACGTTGCTCTACGGAGCGGAGTACGTAATCGATGTTCTGCTGGTTCATGTCGCTCCCCTTTCTTTCGGGCGGGTTTCGACTGGTCTATATCGCAGATACTATCGCAGAAAAATGTTTCCGCAGGGTTAAAGCGTATCAAGCGCTCAAAAAACGTGCGCGAGCAGGCAGTTGCGAACGAGCGGCTAGCATTCAGATTCGGAGACAATTTGTCTACAAGCTCGTTCCAGCGTAGGGAACTCCATCGTCACTGCATCCCAAACAACCGAGCGGTCGACATTGCCGTAATCATGCGCAAGATAATTTCTCATGCCGATAATTCCACGCCATTCGATTTCGGGATGAAGCCGCTGCGAGCGTTCCGACAATTTGCCCGCTTCTTCCGTCACCCTAAGCGCACACATCAAAAGGGAGTCCGCCAACGCCCTCGTCCGCACGTCATTCGCATGCAGAAACTGGTCCTCGGTGATATCAAAAGCCTTGATGCGCTCGTTCGTTTCGGAGATAGCCTCCAAGACCTCTTGGGCACGGAGGCTGTCTGACTTACGCGCGATCATAAATGATCACTCCTTCGCGCTCGATTACCGCGGCAAGATCGCCATCAAGATGGTCGCTCGAGACGAGGTCAACCTGCCTTCCGGTTTCCTTGCGCACTGCCTCACCAAACGCCGATAACGCGAAAAGACCAAAGCCCTGATCGCGATCGACTTCAAGGCGCAAGTCGATATCACTATCTGCACGCGCCTCGCCACGGGCATACGATCCAAATAGGATCACGGTTTTGATGGCGGGAATCGGGCTGGCTGCCTCGCGGACGGCGGACTCAATCTGAGCGGTATCCAAAATGCCCGCTGCGGAGCTTTCGCTCGCAGAGCTTTTACCGAGTGAAGGCACAAACGGCAGCGAGCGCTCACGCAACATCTGCCTCATGAACATATTGACCGCAACGGACGAAGTCATGCCGAGTTCTTCGCACAGCTCGGCAAATGAATCTTTAATTGACGAGTCCACTCGAACACTCAGCACAGACGCAGCCATGGATACCTCCTGTATGACATTGTCTATATAATATCACACAGACTAGCGCGAGGTCGAAGCGCGGTGTTCGATGTGACCGGGGATCTCGATGCGCTTGGGGGCGAGCTTTGCGGCGTCGCCCACCGTAGTGGTAACGACGTCGATGCGCTCGGACAGACGCTCGATTACGCGCTCGGCGATGGTGTGGGTGTCTTGCGCGGCCGTGGTCACACCGCCAAAGAGCACGTGGTTCCAGGGGTAATCGTCAAACGTTGCGATCTTAAGGCCCGCCGGCAGCGAGGGACCCAGCTGCGCCAACGCCTCGGTCAGGCGCAGAAAGACCAAGCCGTTGACGGCGATAAGGCCGAGCTTTTTACCTGCGTACTCGCGAATGGCCTCGTCCAGGCGGCCGACACCCGCGGCGCCACCGTCGGCCAGGGTGACGACCTCGCCGGCCAGGCCGCGGCGCGAGAGCTCGTCGGCAAACGCCTCAGCGCGCTCACGACGCACGGGGCTGTCATCGCTTGCCTCGGTAAGCAGGCACAGACGCTCGCTGCCCGCAGCAGCCAAGGCGTCGACCAGCCCGGCAACCAGCTCACGGTTGTTAGATGTCACCAGATCGACACCTCCGTCGGTAACGTCGCGGTCGAGCAGCACAACGGGCAGGCGCCCCGCGGCCGCGGCAATCGCCTTGTCGTTGCCACCACAGGTGTTGACGACCAGGCCGTCCACGCCGGCATCGATAAGTCTGGTGAGCGACTCCGCTTCCTTAGCGGGGTCGTTACCACTAATGGCCGTCATGAGCGAGCAGCCGCGCGCGGCGGCGCTGGCGGAAAGCCCTTCGAGCATGGCGCTGGAGAACGGGTTGGCGATGTCGGCCAAGATTACGCCGATGAGATTAGTGCGCGAGCTGCGCAGATTGCGCGCGGCGGCACGCGGGCGATAGCCGGTGCGCTCAATGACCTCAGCGATGCGGGCGCGGGTTTCCTCGGTCATCTGCCCGGGGCGGTTATTGAGATAGCGCGAGACCGTGGCCGGACTCACGCCCGCCTCGGCAGCAATGTCCTTAATCCTCATCTGCGCCATGGCGCACCCCGTTTCCCAATCGTCAGCAGTCTGAGCCATTTTAGGCATTTTTAAAAATCTCGGTTGCAAAACGCTGTAGGTGAGCAACATCGTTTTTGCGTCTCGAGCAGATGCGATGATGGGCTAGATATTCGAGTCTTTGGACAGCTCGAAATAGTCGGGATGCAAGGCGATAACCGGGCCCTGCTCCTCGGGCATCAGATGCAGGTGCGTCTCTGCCAGGTAGCTCGCCGTGTCGGTATCGCCCTTTTTAATGGCCTCGAGAATCCGGCGATGCTGCCGACGAATCGGCTCCCAATCCAGATCCTGCGACACCATACGCAACCAGTTGTATCGCTCAAAATGCGTGTTGACGCTCTTCATCCAATCCCACAACATGTGGCGGCCGGCAATCTCAAAACATGTCTCATGGAACAGGTTGTCCAGATCGAAAAAGCGACGCGTTTCACGATGATCGAGCGACTCGGACTCGGCAAGAATCTGCTCGAGCCGATACTTTTGCTCGGGCGTGGCGGCAGAGCAGCATTTAATGAGCACACTTCTCTCGAGTTTCTCGCGCAAGAAACAGGCGTTCTCAGCGCGCTCCATGCTGATTTTTGAGACATAGGTGCCGCTTTTGGGACGCGTTTCCACCAGCTCCTGTTCACGCAGACGCACAAAGGACTCGCGAATGGGCGTGCGCCCGATTCCCGTCTCCTTTTCCAGACCAATCGCCGAAAGGCGCGTGCCAGGCTTGAACTCGGCATAGATGATCTTGGAGCGCAATGCGTTGTATGCCTGATCTTGCAGGCTCTGATAATGCTGGTGCTGTTCCATAAAGCCCTCGGATGAAGCTCACGGTTTTTCGAATCTCATCACGTAATACTATCGCATCGGCACGCCCCAGCTCCCAATCAGTCTTTTTGGGACGGGGCTCTTTTGGACTATGAGCGCTCGTATTTCGTGGCCCGCCCGGATCCCTGCCTTACGATTGCATTCCGTTCAAGCAGAGATTCGAGTGCCGCCAACGTCCGCATGCGGCTCAGCCCCGTCTGTTTTTCAATCTCGCTTCGCGACATAATTCGCCCGCCCGACAAGGCCTTGAGAACCTGGACCTCTTCCTCGGACCCTTCAAAGGCATCGGTAACGGGCAATGTGACGGCCACCATGCCGCCGCGAACATCAAAAATTGGTTGATTGATCGAATCGCGATAGGCACGTCTAATGCGCGCGATTCCCGTACCAAATTTCTCGATGTAATCCAGCTTTAAGAAGGCCTCTGCAACGATGGGGTTTCTGAGCACGGATATCTGCCCATACAGGTATTGTTCCGTCGTCAAACCGGCGGGCAGCGATCCGGGGGAGGTCACAACGACACGATCATCGTACAGGGCAATTTGAACGTTCGCTCGAACGTCCCACGTCCGATGCACCAAAGCGTTTGCAACAGCTTCGCGGAATGCCTCAAGAGGAATTCGATCGGTTTGGACGCGCTCCATCCCTTCGATACGCTCATAACGGTAGTAGCGTGCAAACATAGCCACCGCCCTGTCCACCTGCTCAATTGCGGATACATTTGTCGCCGTCTCACGGTCCAAGATCACATCCTCGGTATCGCCAAAACGGACGCAGTCGATGCCCGGAAAATCATTCTTATCCGCCAAAATCGCCGCAGCGTTGGTATAGCCATCTTTGCCGAGCAAGCGAAGCGTGCGCATAATATCCGGCGTTAGCTCGGAAATGCCGAGATGTTCAACACACTTATGCTCGAGCGTGTGAAAACTCAAGTCCTGGCGAGCCGACGTGAGCGCGTCGAACGTTACGTTGCTGCCTTCGAGCGTCAGCCTGCCATACTCAAACCGGTCGACCTCCACCGTTGCCGAATCGTTTCGCCTGTAGGCCTTTCCCTTGCTTCGATAGGGCTTGTCCTGGCCCTCATAAACCGTAAGGATTACGGTCCCGTGTTTCTCATCGCGCTCGAGCGTGTAACGGGGAGCGGGATCCAAGCTGTCATTAATCATGTTCTCGATGCGGAGACACTCTGTGACCGGATCCGCAAGGCCGACAGCCACGCCCTCGTCATCAACGCCGAACTCAATCTTGCCCGTCCCGTAGTTTGCATAGGCGCTCACCGTTTTAAGAAACGTCGGCGTAACGCTTTCCTTGTATTCGACTGTAGGGCTCTCTCTAACAACCATATGCGCAACCCTCTCGTTTCGTACCATTCATAATCGTATTATAAGACGAAAACCGTTTGCGTATTGATTTATAGAAGACGCAAACGGTTTTCGTCTTGATTTGCGTACGGAATTAAGACGAATAATTTCGCTTTCGTATGGCTCAATACCGGACGCAGACTGTTTTCGTCTGTCAATACGTCTGCAATCCAAACGAAAAGAGCCCCGAGCTCGTATGAACTCGGGGCTCTTTGCGCCGCACATCTATGAGAGGAAAAATTCGATGCGTACGGGCGCTACTCCATGAAGCCGCCTTGGGATGGCGGCAACCTCGTCAATGAGGTCAGGTTTACATGCACCAAGTTGGTGCAAAGTAACCTGCCCTCACGCAACAAGGGGCTGACTAGAGTTCGCAGGCCACCTTGTAGCCGTCGCCGATGGCGTCGCGGATGTTGCCGCACTTCTGGGCATCGCCCAGCACGTGGGTGGAGACACCGGCAGCGGCAAGGTCGTCGGCAAGCTTGGTATTGGGACGATAGCCCATGGCAAGCACCAGCGTATCGGCATCGGCGATGGTGTGGATCTGGCCATCCTTTTCGTACGAGATGGTGTCCTCGGTGATCTCGGTCACCTTGGCCTCGGTCAGCACGTGAACGCCCTTGGAGAGCATGCGCGTGATGAGCACCGCGCGACCGGCGCCGCCCTCGTTAGCGGCAAGCGTCTTGGTCATCTCGATGACGGTGACGTCGCGATTGGCCGGCGACAGGTCGTTGACCAACGGGGCCAGGTAATCGGCCGTCTCGCAGCCGACGGTGCCGCCGCCCACGATGACAATCTTCTTGCCCGGGAAAGCCTTGCCGCCCAGCAGGTCGTCGGCCGTCATAACCTGCTTAAAGCCCTGCATAAAGGCCGGAGCGATGGGCTCAGCGCCATAAGCCAGGACAACCTCGTAACCCGCGTAGTCGCGCTGAATGTCCTCGGCCGAGAGCTCGGTGCCAAAGACGCACGTGACGCCTGCCTCGGCCAAGCGACGGTACTGATACTTGATCACACGCGTGAGCTCCTGCTTTGCCGGCGGAACGGCCGCAATGCGCATCTCGCCGCCCGGCTCGTCCTGCTTATCCACGAGCACTACGTTGTGGCCACGCTTGGCGGCAATGTAGGCTGCCTCCATACCCGCAGGACCAGCACCCACGACCAGAACGTTCTTGGCCTCTGCGGCAGGCTCGTAGCCGGCCTCGTCGCGCTCCACGTCCGGGTTGACGGTGCAGGAGATACGCTTGCCGAACATAATGCCGTTCAGGCAGCGCAGGCAGCCGATGCAGGGACGGATCTCGTCGGCGTTGCCGGCAGCCGCTTTGTTGCAGAACTCGGCATCGCACAGATTGGCACGGCCCATCATGCAGATGTCGGCAGCACCGTCCTCGATCAGCTCCTCGGCAATCCATGCCTCGTTGATGCGGCCGACCGTGGCGACGGGACTGTTCACGTGTTTCTTGATCTCGCGCGAGCAGGCGGCGTGCGAGGCCTGCTGCGTACCGGCGGCGGGAATCGCAGAGCCGCGCTTGATGGTGGTGCCGCCCGACACGTGAATCATGTCGACGCCGGCCTTCTCCAGGCGACGCGAGACGTAGATCATGTCGTTGAGGGTCAGGCCACCATCGGTGTACTCGTCACCCGAGATGCGGACGTCGATGATAAAGTCCTTGCCGCAGCGCTCGCGAATCTCGGCGATGACCTCGAGCAAAAAGCGCATGCGAGCGTCGAGCGAGCCGCCGTACTCGTCGGTACGCTTGTTGTAGAGCGGAGTCAAAAAGCCGCCGAGCATACCGTGGGCGTGTGCCGCATGGACCTCGACGCCATCGACGCCGGCCTTCTGCATACGCACGGCAGCGTCGCCAAACTGATGCGTGAGCTCGTGAATCTCATCGACCGTGATGGGGCGCGGCGCCTCGCGGGCATAGGACGGGCCCACAAAGGACGGAGCGATCAGGCGCGGCGTGCCCGGGATGTTAAAGGCCATGTAGGCGGGGTGGAAGAGCTGCGGCATGATCTTGCAGCCGTACTCGTGGACGGCGGCGGCGAGCTTTTCCCAGCCGGGGATAAACGTGTCGTCGTAGCAGCACATGTCACCCGGCAGATAGGTATAGGTGGGCTCGACCGTCACGACCTCGGTGATGATCAGACCCACGCCGCCCTTGGCACGGGCGCGGTAATGATCGACCAAATCGTCGGTCACATAGCCGTGATCGGCCAGGTTGGTAGACACCGGCGGCATAAAGACGCGGTTCTTGACCTCGGTCGTTCCGACCTTGATCGGGCTAAAGAGCATCGGGTAGGAGGAGGACTCCATGCAGGCTTCCTTTCGTTTGAGCCGCTCGGCGGCAGTTGCTAACGTACCTATCGTATCAGCAACTGCCGTATCCGAAGTCAAACATGCCCAAACGCCGATCGGCTAATGAATACCGCGACCCAAGTCTTCGGCAATTTTGTCCACACCCTTAAGCGCGGCGCAGTTTTTTTTGTTGGAACAATGTCCCGTGCAAACGCCACCTTGAGCGCAGTCGGCGCAGGTGCCCTTGCGATAAATGCGCACGCACACGGCGACAAACGCAATGGCGATAACGGCCAGCACAACAATATCGATAGGTGCCATAGCAAGCCTCCTCTAGTTAACCACCACTTACTTTACCCCATTCTCCACCTGCCAAAAAGGGACAGGTTTATTTTGGTCGGTTTTATCTGCGGAAACGCCACATCTCCCTCACCAAAAAGCCCGAGTGTCGCTGGGACACCCGGGCTCGTGGAAAGGGGCTGATCCTTATTCGGACTTAAGCGGAAACTGCAGCGGAAGCGGTGTTGGTCTCGTCCTCGTCGGTCCAAGCGTGCTTGGGCATGGGACGGAAGATCTGGAAGAGCATCGCAACCAGCAGTACGATGGCTACAACCGTCCAAATACCAAACTGGCCAAGGACAAGCAGGTTGTAGAACTGGTTGATGAACAGGCCGATCACCCAGGCAAAGGCGCACTCGTAGCCGATGGCAATCGCGGTCCACTTGCCGGAGTCCATCTGGTTGCGGATAGTTCCCATGGCGGCAAAGCACGGGGCGCACAGCAGGTTGAAGGCACCAAAGGCAACGCAAGCGCCCATAGTCGGGAACATGCCGGCAAACGCGGTCCACAGGCTCGGGTCGGTCTCGGCGGCGTCGGCAACCGACAGCAGCGAGCCGGCGGTGGCGACGACGTTCTCCTTGGCGACAAGGCCAGAGACAGTCAGCGCAGTTGCCTGCCAGGTGCTAAAGCCGAGCGGGGCGAAGATCCAGGCGACCAGGTTGCCCAGCATGGCAAGCACGGAGTAGTCCATGAACTCCTCGGGGATGCCGTCCATCGCGGGCAGGAAGCCAAAGGAACCGTTATAGCTACCAAAGTTGGAGAGGAACCAAACCACAACGGTGGACGCGAAGATGACCGTGCCGGCCTTTTTGATAAAGGCCCAGCAGCGCTCCCACACGTGCAGCGCCCAAGAGCGGATCGCCGGGAAGTGGTAGGCAGGAAGCTCCATAACGAACGGCGTCGGGCGACCGGCAAAGAGCTTGGTCTTCTTGAGCATGAGGCCCGAGGCGATGACGGCAAAGACGCCCAGGAAGTAGAAGAGCGGGCTAATCCACGCGGCGGTGGTAGAAGAATCGCCGATGATGGAACCCATGAGCAGAGCGATGATCGGCAGCTTGGCGCCACAGGGAATAAACGTGGTGGTCATGACCGTCATGCGACGGTCCTTCTCGTTCTCGATGGTCTTGGTGGCCATGACGCCGGGGACGCCGCAGCCCGAGGACACGAGCATGGGGATAAAGGACTTACCGGACAGGCCAAACCGGCGGAACACGCGGTCCATGATGAAGGCGACACGGGCCATGTAGCCGCAGTCCTCCAGGAAGGACAGCATCACAAAGAGCAGGAACATCTGCGGAACGAAGCCGAAGATGGCGCCTAAGCCGCCGACGATACCGTCGCAGACCAGCGAATCAACCAGGCCACCGTCCTCGGTACCGCCCGCCACGAGGGCGTCGTGCACCACGGTGGTAATACCCGGGACATAGGGGCCGTACTGCGCCGGGTCGACCGAGTCGGCGTTGTCGCCCGCAGCCTCGACGGCCGCGTCGTAAGCGTCGCGGCCCTGACCGAGCACGTACCAACCGTCGGTACCGAAGAGCTGGTCGTTGGTGAAGTCGGTCACCGTGCCGCCCAGGGTGGAAACGGCGATGTAGTACACGCAGAACATGATGACCACAAAGATCGGCAGGCCCAGAATACGGTTGGTAACCACGTGGTCGATCTTCTCGGAAGTGCTCATCTTGGCCGGAGCCTTGGTGAGGCACTCGTCAATGATGTGGGCAATAACACCGTAGCGCTCGCCGGTGATGATGGACTCGGCGTCGTCGTCGCAGTCCTGTTCGCACTGGGCGACCAGCTGCTCCACGCGAGCGGCCTTCTCCTTGGTGAGGTTGATGAGCTTGCAGGCGTCCGCGTCGCGCTCAAACAGTTTGACCGCGTAGTAGCGACGCTTGTTGGCGGGAACGCTCGCAGGCAGGTTATTCTCGATGTGGTCCAGAACGTCCTCGATGGAGGAATCGAACTTGTGCTCCGGCACCTGGCCCTTAGAAGCAGCGGACTTCTTGACCTGCTCGAAAAGCTCCTTGATGCCCTTGTTCTTAAGAGCCGAGATCATCATGACCGGACAACCGAGCTTCTTGGAGAGCTTGTCCGTGTCGATCTTATCGCCGTTCTTCTCGACCAGGTCGGCCATGTTGAGGGCAACGACCACGGGCAGGCCGGTCTCGATAACCTGAAGCGCCAGGTACAGGTTACGCTCGAGGTTGGTGGCGTCGACCACCTGGACGACAACATCGGGCTCGCCGCTCATGAGGTAATCGCGCGAGCATTGCTCCTCGGGGCTGTAGGGGGAAAGCGAGTATATGCCAGGGAGGTCCGTGATGGTAACGTTCTTGTCGCTTAGGAGCTTGGCTTCCTTTTTCTCAACCGTGACGCCGGGCCAGTTGCCAACGTAGCCGTTGGCGCCGGTGATCAGGTTGAAAAGCGTGGTCTTGCCGCAGTTGGGGTTACCCGCCAGCGCGACATGGATCTGAGAATCCGCCATTCAATCCTTCTTCCTTGTGTGCCTGCGCTGCTTTCTCCGCGCAGGCTGGATAATGTGCTTCAAAGATGCTGCATTAAGTTAGAAAAACCTAACTTTATCTGCAGAAATATGCGCCGCGAGTCCTTACTGGACCTCGACGACGGCGGCCTCCTCCTTGCGGATGGAAAGCTCGTAGCCGCGCACGTTGATCTCGACCGGATCACCGAGCGGTGCAACCTTCACGACCTTGAACGAAGTGCCCTTGATGAGCCCCAGGTCCATAAGGTGGCGGCGAAGCGCACCCTCACCGTGAAGCTTGACGATGGTGGAGCTCTCGCCCACCTTAACGTCACCCAACGTCTTCATTTACTTGTCCCCCTTTCAGTGCGTACAGAAATACCGTCGACTAACCGACGGTCATGATGTGCATGGCAACCTTGATATCGATACCAAAGCGTGCGCCCAGCACAGTGACGATGATATTGGCGCCACTCGAGCTCACCACGTGGATTTCGCTGCCCTCGACAAAGCCGAGGTCCTTGAGGTGGTGCTTCATATCCTCATTGCCCTTTACACGAGACACGCGCACGGTTTCGCCCGCTTTTACCATCGAAAGCGGCATTGCCGGCATCTGCGGTCCGCAAGACATGAGTGGCTCCTAACGTCAGTTCGTCCTTAACATCGACGCAGTAAAAGTTAACCACGTCTATGTTCGCTTTAGTAAACTAGCATGTGGTTAACTTTTTGGAAAGGGTCCCCATTCAGATTTCGAAAAAGTTTCCTATACGAAACAAAAAGGCGCGGCAAAGGACCATCCTTTACCGCGCCCTATCATGCTTAGAGCGAGAGATTTCTGATCGATGTGACACAGGAGGCCTCATCCACGCCCGAAACGCGGAACACGATGTCCTCGCCACATTCGCCACAGAGTGCCATGAGCCCTATAACGTCGCGGCCATCGACATGACGATTGCCAATCGAAACCGACACGTCGCTACGATGCTTGGCAA
>CAUHFS010000013.1 GCA_959605475.1 uncultured Collinsella sp.
TCCACGACCTTGTGGTGCACGACTACGGCCCCGGACGCGTGATGATCTCGCTGCATGCTGAGGTCCCCGCGCACGGCGATATCCTCGCTCTGCACGACGAGATCGACAACGTGGAAAAGAAACTGCATGACAGGCTCGGCTGCGAGGCCGTCATCCACATGGACCCCATCGTGACGGATGACGAGACCGTCAACGCCGCGCATCAGAAGATCGCCTCGCTCGTGCGCGGCATCGACGAGAATATCTCCATCCACGACTTTCGCATGGTCTCGGGGCCGACGCACACGAACGTCATCTTCGATGCCGTGGTGCCGTATGGCTGCGCGCTGAGCGACAGGGAAGCGGAGGAGAAGATCAAGCGGGCGGTACACGAGCTTGATCCGCGCTATTTTGCCATCGTGCAGATCGACAAGAGCTATGTGAGATAAGCGCACGCGCGCAAAGGAGAAGCTATGACGGACGAAGTCAAGAAATTAAAAGAACTCATCGACGGAACGGACAACATCGTGTTTTTCGGCGGGGCAGGTGTTTCGACCGAGAGCGGTATCCCGGATTTTCGCAGCGTGGATGGCCTGTATCACCAGCAGTTTGCCTACCCGCCCGAGACCATGCTCTCGCATAGCTTTTACGAGGCGCATCCGGCCGAGTTCTTCGACTTCTACCGCACCAAGATGATCGCGCTTGGCGCCAAGCCCAACCGCTGCCACACCAAGCTGGCCGAGCTGGAGTGCGCCGGCAAGCTAAATGCCGTGGTGACGCAAAATATCGACGGCCTGCATCAGATGGCCGGCTCACAGCGCGTGTTCGAGCTGCACGGATCGGTCCATCGCAACATTTGCCAGTCGTGCGGCACAGTTTATAGCGCCGAGTGGATTTGCTCGCGCGAGCACGAGGATGCCGCGGGCGTGCCCGTGTGTCCTGCATGCGGCGGCCGCATCAAGCCCGATGTGGTCCTCTACGAAGAGCCGCTCGATGAGCGTGTGCTTACCGGCGCCGTTGCTGCCATCGCCGCGGCCGACGCCCTCGTCGTGGGCGGAACCTCGCTCGTAGTGTATCCGGCAGCGGGCCTCACGCGTTACTTTACTGGCGATACGCTGGCCATTTGCAATTTGGCGCCCACCGATCAGGATGCAAATGCCGACCTGCTGATTTCTTGCGACATCGCGGCCGCGTTTGCGTTCTAGCCCGCGCGCGCGGATACAATAGAAAGACTGAGTGCAAAGCGACCCCGCCGCCAGCTCCCCAAGCTCGGCGGCGTGGGCATTTTAGGAGGATGTTCATGGCGAACGACAGCAAGACATGGCGGTGCGGAAAGTATGAGCTCAGCTTTGACCGTCCGCGCATCATGGGCGTCCTCAACGTGACGCCCGATTCGTTTAGCGACGGCGGGGAGCACTTCGACCCCGATGCCGCCATCGAGTACGGCCTGGCGATGCTCGACGCCGGCGCCGACATCATCGACGTGGGCGGCGAGTCCACGCGCCCTGGTTTTACCCCGGTCAACCCCGACGAGGAGGCTCGCCGCGTGCTGCCCGTGGTGCGCGCGCTGGCCAAGGAGGGCGCCATCGTCTCGATCGACACGCGTCATGTGGCGGTTGCCAAGGCGGCCGTGCGCTGCGGCGCCTCGATCGTCAACGACGTGACCGGCTTCACCGATCCCAAGATGGTCGAGTTTGTTAAGACGAGCACCTGCGGCGTCATCGTGATGCATGCCGGCGAGGTCGCCGCGCCCACCCGCACGCACGCAACGGTGCAGCTCGATACCTCGGCAGCGGCGTTTGTTGCCGAGAAGGCGCGCGAGGCGGCTGCCGAGGCCGCGCGTGAGGCCGAGAAGCCGGCTCGCCGCCGTCGCGGCAAGTTGCTGGGCGAGCCTAAGCCGGAGGCCAAGCTTCCGAGCGGCGTGGTGCAGCCCTCGCTGCCGTTTGGCGATCCGGAACCCTCGCCCGAGCCTGCAAGCGAGCAGGAGACGCCGGCCGCCGAGCAGGCTACTGCCGCCGAGACCGTCGCGCCCGCGCCCGAGGCCGCGCCCGCAGCCACCGAGGCCGCATCGGAGTCCAATGACCGCCTGGCCGCCATGATGCGCCGCAGCGCCCGCCGCGAGGAAGCCTACGTGCCCACCTCGCAGCTCCGCCGCTTCACCCTGCCCGATTCGGCGCCCATCATGCGCCGCGTTATGGGCTTTCTGTCCGACCAGGCCCGCACGCTCATCCATGCCGGCGTGTCGCGCGACCGCATCTGCATCGATCCTGGCCCGGGCTTTGGTAAGTCGGCTAACGAGGACATCGTCATCCAGCGCGAGACTGCCAAGATGGCGTCACTGGGCTATCCGCTCATGTGCGCCGTGTCGCGCAAGCGCTTTGTGGGCGCCGTCTCGGGCGTGACCGAGGCCGCCGAGCGCGATGCCGCTACGTTTGGCGTGTGCCTGGGCGCCATCCAGGCCGGTGCCAACATCGTGCGCGTGCACGACGCCGCGGGTTTTGCGCAGTTCCTGAACGGTTACTGGGCCGTCGCCAAGCCGCAGCCGCGCCGCGCGTTTGTGGCCGTGGGCTCCAACCTGGGGCATCGCTGCGACAACATCCGCGCCGCACGCGACATGATCGCCGAGATTCCACTCACCTGCGTGTCCAACTGCTCGCGCATTTACGAGAGCGAGCCGGCCTACGAGACGCGCCAGGACGCGTTTGCCAACGCCGTCATCGAGATCAAGACCGAGCTGGCGCCGCTGGTGCTGCTCGATGAGCTCATGAAGATCGAGGCCGAGCTTGGGCGCGACCGCTCCAAAAAGGCCAAGGCCAACGGTCCGCGCACCATCGACCTGGACCTGCTGTGGATGGACGGCGAGACCCACGGCGGCAAAAAGCTGCGCCTGCCGCATCCGCTGATCGGCGAACGCGACTTTGTGCTGGTGCCGCTCGAGGACCTGATGCACGACCCGGCGCGGTTCTTCCGCTATAACGGCGTCGAGGTCAAGGAGCCCGAGGATCGCGTGGGTCATATCGTGGGCGAATTGGGGCGTATATAGATGATCGAGATGAATGCTGTTGCCGCCGGTACCGAGCTTGACACCGCGCGTGACGCGGGCCGCGAGGGTGCGTCTGCGGGCTGGTGCGCTTGGAGCGCGGGCGAGGCGTCGTTGACGTTTTCGCTGGTCGTGCGCCCGGATGTGAACATGCATGCCTTCCACGGCCTGCCGTTTGTGGCCGCGATGGGCATGATGGACGCGCTCGTGGGAACGGCTGCGGCACCGGGGCTGGGCCTTGCCGGCAAGGTGGGTATTCAGTGGCCGAGCGACATTGTGTGCGGCGCGCCCGCGTTTGAGACGTCGTTCGCGCGCGTCGCCGTCAACGGTGGTGCCGGTGCTGCGGGCATGTTCGGTGCCGTGACGGTGGATATTGAGCGTTCGGCGCTGAGCGAGCTTGGTGTGGACGTGGCTGACGAAGCGCTGGTCGAGGCGCTGGCCGCCGCCGTGCTGGGCCGCGTGGACGCCTGGGCGGTTGCCGCCAACACGCCGCAGGGCGCTGCCGGCCCGCTGGCCCCGGTGCTGGGCGAGTATTTCGATATGGTGCCGCTGCTGGGTCGTCAGGTCGCGGCGGTGTCGCCCAACGGTTTGCCGCTTGCGGTCGGTGTGTTTGCGGGCCTGGACATCTGGGGTCGTGCGACCATCAAGACTGATGCCGGCGAGCAGGAATTTCCGCCCGAGGCCGTACGGATTCGCGGACTGTAACGCGAGGCGCCCGCGCTCAAAGATAGCGATGACAACAAGACCCTCCTCGGCTGTGCCGGGGAGGGTCTTGTTGTCTGGGGAATGGGTTGTCAGCACCCTATTCCTCAAAACTGAAAATCTTTCGATTTTGAGGAATAGAAAACATGCACGATATCGCTGTGCTGGGCGTATTCGAGGAGTCTCTATTCCTCAAAATTGAAAATTTTTCAGTTTTGAGGAATAGGCTTGGCGAACGTTTGGGGGGGCCGTGGCATCGGGCGTGCTCGACTTAAGCCCCTGCTCTATCCCAGCTCCTGCATGCGGCGGTAGATTTCGCAGATACCCTTGATGGTGAGCTGTCCGTCGACCACGTCGAAGGCATCGGTCGAATCGGCGACGATGCCGGCGAGACCGCCTGTGGCGATAACGGTGGCATCGTCGCGGCCCAGCTCGCGCTTCATGCGCGCGACCAGGCCCTCGGCCATGGCGGCGGCGCCCATCACGGCGCCGACCTTGATGCACTCTTCGGTGTCGCGACCGATGGCGTGTTCGGGCGCCTCGAGCGGCACGCTGGCGAGCTTAGCGGCACGGGCGGCAAGCGCGTCCATGGAGATGCGGATGCCCGGCGCGATCGCCCCACCAATGTAATAACCGTCCTCATCGATGACGTCGATATTGGTCGCGGTGCCAAAGTCCACCACGATTGCCGGCGCGCCGTAGAAAGTCTCGGCCGCAACGGCGTTGGCGACGCGGTCGGCACCTACGGCCTGGGGACGCGCCGCGCGCAGCTTGGTCACGGCGGCCGTCTGCGGTCCGATGACGATGGCGTCCGCGGCGATGCGGTCGGCAACGGCGTGCCACTCACGTGAGAGCTGCGGAACCACGCCGGCAAAGGCGATCGCATCGACCGCATCGAGCGAAAGGTCGTACATCTTAAAGAAGCCCATCAGGCGCACGTGGATCTCGTCGGCGGTATAGGAGCGGTCGGTGGGCATGCGCCACGACTGCACCAGCTCGTCTCCGTCAAACAGGCCCATGGCCGTCTGCGTGTTTCCCATATCGATAGCGAGCAGCATGTCTACTCCCGGTGTCGGCGTAAAAGGACGCGCACCATTGTATACGTGCCGTCGGCGGCGCTCGACTGCGATTCGTTCACGGCGATATGGGCTGAGGGGTTTTAAATATGAAGGAATTATGCTCTACGAGATTTTCCTTGCCGTTTACCGAACTCCCGAGTAATATTCTTTTTTGCGCACATGAGGCGCCCAGACATTGCGGGGTGGAGCAGTCTGGTAGCTCGCCGGGCTCATAACCCGGAGGTCGTAGGTTCAAATCCTGCCCCCGCGACCAAGAACTTGCAGCTCGTCGGCCTAGCCGGCGAGCTTTTTTGTTATTCCGGGACCGTGTTTTCGGTCCAATTCTCAGCCTCTCAAACAAAATCTCGATCTGTAACATCTAGACCCGATTTGGGCGGCTAGGTGTTATAGATCGAGATATACCGGTGGGTTGGGTCCCGTTTGTCTCGACCTGTAACATCTGGGGTCCATTTTGCCGAGTTGTTGTTACAGATTGAGATTTTCCGGCAGGCGGGTTTGGTTTGTCTCGATCTGTAACAGGTAGGGGTCAAAAGTGGGCCTAGCTGTTACAGATCTAGATTGTTGAGGATAGGTCGAGAGGAATATCTCGATCTGTAACAGTAAGACCCGGTTTTGCTGAGTAACTGTTACAGATCGAGACAAACCGACGGGCCGCCCCGCCCCATCCACCTACCGCTACCTGCTATCCGCCGATTTCCGTTGTGCTGTTGTATTCCCATGCCATATCCTCTAGACAACTACGCGGCACCATCGCCGCCGCGCCTACAAGAGAGGAATGTCCATGACCGCACCTGCATCCAAGCTGCTCCAGCCCATTACGGTTGGCCCCCTTGAGCTCAAGAACCGCATTATGTTCCCGCCGCTGACCACCGGCTACGAGGAGCGTGACGGCTCCATCGGCGAGCGCAGCCTGGCCTTTTACGAGCGTCTGGCCCGTGGCGGCGTGAGCTACATCGTCATCGGCGACGTTGCTCCCGTTATGACCGCGAGCCCCACGCCCAAGCTAGCGACCGACGCCCAGATCCCCACGTTTAAGGCGCTGGCCGACGCCGTCCACAAGCACGGTGCCAAGGTCGCGCTGCAGCTGTTCCACCCCGAGTACGACGTGCCCGGCGTCGGCCGCATGGTCATGGGTTCCATGGCCGCCGCCAAGGCCGCGCAGGAGGCCAAGGCCGCCGGCGACGAGGAGACCTTCGCCGCCAAGATGGCCGAGTCCAACGAGATCCGCAAGCAGGCCTACGCCAAGCTGCATCACGACATGCAGCACTTTGTGAACGAGGCGAGCGTAGAGCAGCTCACCCAGATCAAGGAGGCCATCGCCGCCTCGGCCGCTCGCGCGCAGCAGGCCGGCATCGACGCCATCGAAGTCCACGGCGACCGTCTGGTAGGTTCGCTGTGCTCGGCCATCCTCAACAAGCGCACCGACGAGTACGGTGGCTCGTTCGAGAACCGCGTTCGCTATGCGCTCGAGGTCGTCGCCGCCATTAAGGAAGCCGCGCCGCAGCTGATGGTGGAGTACAAGCTCCCCGTGATCATGGAGAACCCCGACGGCACGCCGCGCGGCAAGGGCGGCCTGCAGCCCGACGAGGCCTGCGAGTTCGCCAGGCTGCTCGAGGGCGCCGGCATCGATATGATCCAGGTCGCGCAGGCAAACCACACCGGCAACATGGGCGACACCATTCCGCCCATGGGCGCCATGCCCTACAACTGGACGCTGCCCGTGGCCGAGCGCGTTAAGGCCCTGGTCTCCGTGCCGGTGGCAACCGTCGGCCGTGTTGTCTCGGTC
Organism: uncultured Collinsella sp.; assembly: GCA_959605475.1. Classification (GTDB taxonomy): domain Bacteria; phylum Actinomycetota; class Coriobacteriia; order Coriobacteriales; family Coriobacteriaceae; genus Collinsella. The sequence continues at coordinate 6,587 of CAUHFS010000013.1, forward strand.
GAGGCCGGCGAGAAGATTCTGGAGGACGGCGCAGCCGACATCATCGCCTATGGCCGCTCGCTCATGTGCGACCCCGACATTGCGCTGAAGGCCGCCACAGGTGAGCCCATCCGCGAGTGCCTCAACTGCAACAAGGGCTGCGTCGACGCGATTCAAAATCGCAAGTACATCTCGTGCGTGCTCAATGCCGAGAACGGCGACGAGGCGACCATCGCCATCAAGCCGGGCGAGGGCGACAAGAAGATCGCCGTGGTGGGCGGCGGTATTGCCGGCCTGGAGGCCGCGCGCGTGGCAGCCAAGCGCGGCTACGACGTGACCGTCTACGAGGCGAGCGACCATCTGGGCGGCCAGATTGTGCTGGCGGCCGCGCCCCCGCGCAAGGACGAGATCATGCGCTCGGTCGAGTACTACGAGAAGATTCTGCCTGGCCTGGGCGTGAAGGTTGAGCTCAACCACGTCGCTAGCCCCGCGGACCTCAACGCCGCCGATGCCGCGATTGTGGCTGTGGGCGCACACGACGTGGTCATCCCCGTTCCGGGTGCCGACTCGGAGAAGGTCGTCTCGAGCTGGGATGTGCTGGCCGGCAAGGTGGAGCTTACGGGCCGCGTCGCCGTCATTGGCGGCGGCCTGGTGGGCACCGAGACCGCCGAGTACCTGCTGCAGCACGGCTGCGAGGTGGCGATCGTGGAGATGCTCGACAAGATTGCCGCGGGCGAGTCCGAGACCATTCTGCCGCTGATTATGAGCGACTTTGCAGAGCACAACGTGGAGCAGCACGTGAAGACCCGCCTGACCGCCATTACAGACGAGGGCGTGGAGGCCATTCGCACCACTGAGGCCGGCGCCGAGGAGCCGGTGAAGATCGCCTGCGATTACGTGGTGATGGCCGTGGGCTCCAAGGCCAACGCGTTTGACCTGGATGGCGTGACGGTGCCCGTGACCTGCGTGGGCGACTGCTCGGGTGAGCGCACCGCCGACATTGCGAGCGCCATTCGCACGGCGTATCACGCGGCCAACGAGCTGTAGTTGAACATCGCGGCCAGGCGGGACGGTGGCGCGGATCCGTCTCGCCCGGCTGTGTCCCGTCGGGTGTCAACCGGTGCGGGGCCTGCAAGCGCAGCAGGTCCCGCCCTTTTTGTTTTGCTCCGGTGGATGGCAATGCGCGGTAATCATGAGGAGTGAGGACGTCTACTGCCTTGCAGATCACTCAAAATTATTGGGGGGGGGTTAATAACTATATCCTCTATACCAAAGGACATAAAGAGATGCCAATTTTGTTGACAAGCGAATGACGATTAGCTGCGAGCCAGCTACCAGCGTAAATAATCGATAAAGAAATGTCGTAATTTGGTGCCAAATGCCCAGATAACGCCGCGTCTATTTTAATTAACTGCTTTGAGCAAACAGTAAAATGCTACTATCTAACTTGCACGTAAGAAAGCAGATTAACGGTTAAGGCTAAGAAGTGGCAGGTATGTCGGAAGCAACTAGGACTCGCACGCATGCGCCCGAGGTTAGGCAGCGCGCCGTCGAGATCCTCCAAGAGGGGGTCGGTCATCGCGCCCTCGCCGCGGAGCTTGGCATTCCCCAGGCCACGGCTCGTCAGTGGGCCCGCGCGTATGCCGTGGGCGGTGCCGACGCCGTTCTCAATGCCGGTTCGCATCATCACACCTATTCGTACGACGTAAAGCTCGCTGTGGTTAAGGACCGTCTGGAAAACGGCTTGACGGTTCGCGAGGCCATGATCAAGCACAAGATTCCCAGCGAGTCTTCGGTCAAGGCTTGGTGCCGCCAGTATCGCGAGAGCGGTGAGTCCGCACTGGTCGATAAGCCGCGCGGTCGCAAGCCGCGTGTTAAAAAGGCGGAATAGCGAACGGGATGGTGCGCCCACAGGGGCGCATTTTTCTTGCCGCGCCAACTTTTTGGACCGGCGCGAGCCTGTCGGGACATCCTCCAAAGTGGCCAATAAACCGCGCGCAGTGGCCCGCGCGTCTGTCGCTGCGATAGGGGAGCGTCGCCTCTCTGCTCCAAAGCGGACGTGCCCTTGCCCCGTACGCCTAAAACTCCCCAGTTGACCGAAAACCTGCCACCGCAACCCCGTAATTGAGCTATAACGTTAAACACTTGCAGCGTTTTTGCATGGGGGAGTGATGGTATGACGCTACTGTATTTCCTTACCCTGTTTCCGCTGGTACCGGCGCTGGGCATGCTGCTCGCGCGCGGTGACCGCGCCCGCGATGCGGTGGGGCTCATAGGCTCCGGCATTATTATGGCGGTGACAGTTGTAGTCGCCGTCATGTTTTTTGGCACGGGTCCGCAGAGCTTTGAGGTTGCCCCCGGCACCTCGCATGTGCTCTCGATCATCAGTTCCGTTATCGACGTCATCCTGTGCGTCGTCATCCTGTACAACGCGTACGAATATAGGAACGCGCTCACCACGGTGCTCGGCATAGTCCAGCTGGTGGGCTCGCTCGCCTTTGCAGCCATGACGCTGCCCGCGACCGAAGCCGTCACCGCAACCCCGCTCTACCTGGACTACATGAGCGTGATCATGGTCCTCGCCGTCGGCATCGTCGGCAGCCTAATCTGCGTGTATGCCCTGGGCTACATGAAGGACTTCCAGGCCCATGACGAGCACGAGGCTGCGCTGCGCGGGCAGACCGCGCCCGACCGTCGCCCGCAGTTCCTGGCGCTTATGTTTCTATTCCTCTCGGCCATGTTCGTCATCGTGACGAGCGACAACCTTGAGTGGCTGTTCTGTGGCTGGGAAATCACCACCGTGTGCTCGTTCCTCATGATTGGCTACACGCGCACGCCCGAGGCCATCAAGAACGCCTTTACCCAGATCATCCTCAACATGCTGGGCGGCATCGCGTTTTTGGCCGGACTCATGTATCTGCACGTTAACGGCATGCCGCTGACCATCTCGGGCATGATCGAGCTTTCCGGCGCCGGAACCGCGCAGTCCGCGCTGCTAGTGATGCCGGTCGTCCTGCTGTCGCTCGCCGCACTCACCAAGGCCGCACAGATGCCGTTCCACACCTGGCTGCTCGGCGCCATGGTTGCCCCCACGCCCACGAGCGCCCTGCTGCACTCGTCAACCATGGTCAAAGCCGGCGTGTTCCTGATGGTCAAGCTGAGCCCGCTCTATGCCATCTATCCTGTGACCGGCTTTATGGTCACGAGTGTGGGTGCCATCACGTTTTTGCTCGCTGCCCTCATGGCCATCTCGCAGAGCAACGCAAAACGCGTGCTCGCGTACTCCACCATTTCCAACTTGGGCCTTATCAGTGCCTGCTTGGGTGTCGGCGCGCCCGAGGCCGTATGGGCGGCCATCTTCCTGATTCTGTTCCACACGGTGGCAAAGTCGCTGCTGTTCCTGTGCGTGGGCACGGCCGAACATCATATCGGCAGCCGCGATATCGAGGACATGGACGGTATGTTCAGCCGCATGCCGCACCTGACGCGTCTGATGATGCTGGGCATCATGGGCATGTTTGTGGCGCCGTTTGGCATGCTCGTGTCCAAGTGGGGTGCCCTGGTGGCGTTTGCGCAGACTGGCAACGTGCTCATGATCATGGTGCTGGCCTTTGGCTCGGCCGCGACGTTCTTCTTCTGGGGCAAGTGGCTTGCCAAGCTTTCGGGCGTCGACCCCACGGCTCAAAACGTTGAGGTCAATGTCCATAAGACCGAATGGATGGCCCTCAACACCATCGCCGCGCTGCTGATTCTGTGCTGCGTGGCGTTTCCGGTTATCTCGAGCGGTCTGGTGTCGCCTTACTTGGCCATGGTGTTTGGCCGCGTGCCGTACGTTATTGGCAAGGACGCCATGTATCTGATGGTGGTTATCGTGGCCTTTATCGCCGTGGTGCTGCTGACTTCATTCCGCGTGAGCAATAAGCCGCACGTCAACGTATATCTTTCGGGCGTGGGAACCGACAAATATCGCCATTTCCGCGGCTCGATGGGACACGAGGTGAAGGCCGAAAAGCGCAATTGGTACTCGGAGGACGCCCTTGGCGAGAAGCGTATTGGCCCCGCGGGTAGCGTCGTGTGCTGCAGCATTATCTTGTTTGCGCTGCTGTGTTGCGCGTGGATTGGGCCCGAGAGACTTGCCATGAGTGCGCCCTCGGTGCTGCGCGGCAAGTATTTTGAAGGCTCGGGCGTCGTGGGCATATTTATTGGTACCGTGGCGTTTGCCTTGCTGGCGCCGCTTGTGGGCGGCCTGATTGACGGTCTTGACCGTAAGCTTTCGGCTCGCATGCAGGGCCGCGTGGGCCCGCGCTTGCTGCAGCCCTTCTACGATGTTGCCAAGCTGCTGCGCAAGGCCCCCGCCAGCGTAAACACCATGGACGACACCTATATGGCATGCGCGCTCATCTTTACCGTGGTGGGCGGCGGCATCTTTGTGTCGGGCTCCAACACGCTGCTGTGCGCTTTTATGGTGACGCTCGCCGCGATCTTTGTGGTGCTGGCGTCCGCCTCGACGCAAAGCCCGTTTGCCCAGGTCGGCGCCGACCGCGAGCTGCTGCAAGTCATGAGTTACGAGCCCGCCGTTCTGCTGATGAGCGTGGGCCTGTACCTTGCCACCGATAGCTTCGACTCCATCGCCGTGACTGGGCAGTCGGCCCCCATCATCGTGTACAGTGCGCCCATTTTCCTGGCGCTGCTTGCGGTACTCACCATCAAGCTGCGCAAGTCGCCGTTCGATCTTTCGTACTCGCATCACGCGCATCAGGAGATTGTCCAGGGCGTCGCCACCGAGATGAGCGGCGGCACGCTGGCCAAGATGACCCTTATGCACTGGTGCGAGACCGTGCTGTTTTTGATGTGGGTGGGCATGTTCTTTGTCTGGGACAACCCGGTGAGCTGGGTGGTCGCCCTGGTCGTGATGGTCGCGACGTATTTTGTCGAGGTTCTGATCGACAACACCTTCGCACGCAGCACCTGGCGCAGCTGCTTTAGGCTCGGATGGGGCGTGGCGCTGGTGTTTGGCCTGCTCAACCTTATGCCCATCCTCGTCGACGTATTTATTTAGGAGGCGGCATCCATGGATCATAAAATGTCGCGCTCACCGTGGGTTATTCATTACGACGGTTCGAGCTGCAACGGATGCGATATCGAGGTGCTGGCCTCGCTCACGCCGCTGTTCGATGCGGAGCGCTTTGGCGTGGTCAACACCGGCAACCCCAAGCATGCGGATATCTTTTTGGTGACGGGGTCGGTCAATGCCCAGAACCTGCCTGTCGTGCGCCAGATTTACAACCAGATGCTCGAGCCCAAGTGCGTGGTGGCGTGCGGCATCTGCGCGTGTTCGGGCGGCGTGTTCCGCGATGCCTACAACGTGATCGGCGGCGTGGACCGCGCGATTCCCGTGGACGTGTACGCGCCCGGGTGCGCCATTCGCCCCGAGACGGTGATCGATGCCATCGTGGAGGCGTGCGGCATCCTGGACCAGAAGGAGGCCGTGATGCGCGCCGGCGGCGATCCGCTCACCGTGGGCGGTGCCGCTACCTGGGACGGTGGCGTTGAGCTGGGCGAGGACGGGTTTGTGGCTGCGGGGGCCGGGGTCAGTGTCGACGCAGGCGCGGCTGACAGTGCGCCCGCCGCTGCAAAGGAGGCCGAGTAATGCAAAAGGCTATCTATACCACCGTTGGGATCGACGAGCTCCTGTCGCATGTCCAGGCGCTCAAGGGCGTCGGCGCGCGCTTTGTGCAGATGCACGCCGAGCGCAACGTCGACGACGGCTCGTATCGCCTGCTCTATACGTTTATCAATGTTCGTGCTGCTCAGGAGCATATTGTGCAGGACGGCAGCTATGCGATCGAGAACCTGGTGGTCGAGGGCATCGACCAGTATCAGGAGATTCCGTCCATCAGCTCGTACTATCCGGCGGTATTTCCGTTTGAGAACGAGGCGCACGACCTGTTTGGGCTTGCCATTACCGACATGCAGATTGACTTTAAGGGCTTTTTCTACCAGGTTTCGACTGCCGAGCCCATGAGCGTTATCACGCCCGAGGTGAAGGCCGCGCGCGAGAAGGCCATGAAGGTCCGTGCCGCCGCCGAAGCCAAGGCGCGCAAGGCCGCGGCCGAAAAGGCCGCCGCTGCTGCGGCTGCTGCAGGGGAGGGTGCTGCGAGCGCTGCTGCCGCCCAGCCCGCTGCGGCTGCCGGCTCCGATGCCCAGCATGACGATGCCGCTGCGAAGGCCGCGCTCAAGGCTGCCGAGATGGAGGCAAAGCTCGCTGCCATGGATCCCGAGAAAGCGGCCAAGGTCCGCGCGGCGCTTGCCGCCAAGGCCGCCCGCGACAAGCAGAAAAAGGAGGCGTAAGGTCCATGGCTCATCGCTCCGTAATTCCGTTTGGCCCGCAGCACCCGGTGCTGCCCGAGCCGCTTCATCTGGACCTGGTGATCGAGGACGACCGCGTCATCGAAGCAATTCCGCAGATCGGCTTTGTGCACCGCGGACTCGAGAAGCTCACCGAAAAGCGCGATATGCATCAGTTTGGCTACATCGCCGAGCGCATCTGCGGCATCTGCGCCGTGGGCCATAGCTGCGGCTACGCCAGCGCCTGCGAGCGCATGCTCGGCATCGAGGTGCCTGGTCGCGTGCAGTATATCCGCACCATTCTGCATGAGCTTTCGCGCATTCACTCGCACCTGCTGTGGCTGGGCCTGCTCGCCGATGCCTTTGGCTTCGAGGCGCTGTTCTATCGTTCGTGGACGCTGCGCGAGCAGATTCTCAAGATCTTTGAGAGCACGTGCGGCGGTCGCGTGATTCTGTCGATTAACGAGATTGGCGGCCTTAAGCACGACATTGAGGACTCCGAGCTGGCGGGTATTGTCCAGACGCTCGACGCCATGCGCCCCGACTACGAGGCCCTGGTGCATACGTTTTTGGACGACAACAGCTGCGGCGAGCGCCTGCATGGCGTGGGCGTGATCAGCAAGAAGGACGCGCTGGATCTGTCGATGGTCGGTCCGTTCGGCCGCGCCTCGGGTGTGGATTACGACGTGCGCATGTTTGGCGACGGCGCCTATGCGGACCTGGCCGCGTTTGAGCCCATCGTTGCTACCGACGGCGACTGCTATGCCCGCTGCCAGGTGCGTTGTGCCGAGGTTACGCAGGCCATGGACATTATCAAGGAGCTTGTCGGCAAGATTCCGCACGACGGTATCGGCGGGCGTACCAAGCTCACGCCGGCCGACGGCGCGCGCGGCGAGGTTGTGATTGAACAGCCGCGCGGCGAGGCATATTACTATGTGCGCGGTAACGGCACCAAGAACTTGGACCGTTTCCGCGTGCGCACGCCGACGTCGCAGAACCTGGCGGGTCTGACACATGCGCTGCAGGGCGTGCTCCTTGCCAACGTGCCCATGATTATCCTGACCATCGACCCCTGCATTAGCTGCACGGAAAGGTAGGCGCGGCATGAGTTTACTGACATTTGCCAAGACGGCCTTGGGTTCTATGGTCAAGCAGCCGGTCACGGTGTGTTATCCGCAGGAGAAGCTGACGGCGCCCGAGCGCCTGCGCGGGCATATCGTCAATGACATGGATGTGTGCATTTGCTGCGGCATGTGCGCGCGTCGCTGCCCGGCGGGCGCACTTGCGGTCGATCGCAAGGGTGGAACGTGGTCGATCGACCCGTATGCCTGCGTGGTGTGCGGTGAGTGCATCGAGAGCTGCCCCAAGCACTGCCTGACTATGGACACCGCCCGCACCCCAGTCGCAGCGGACAAGACTCCCACGGTAGAAATCAAGCCGGAATAGCGCTGGGATGGGGCCGGTGGGGCAAGAATGCCCCACCGGCCCCGCGCGTGAACGCGCGGTTGGGCTGCCACGAACAAAACTATGCCGGATTACGGGGCTGGATAGCGAACCTCCCACCATGCAGAAAAACGCAAAAACAAAACCGCAGGTAGATAGCCTTCCGTTTTTGAAAAAATGAAGGTATGGATGAGGGCTCCGACTTTAGCCCCGTAATCCGGCATAGTTTTGAAATGGCGCCATATCCGTAACGCCCCTTGATCTCCCGTGGACAGAGGGAAACGGATCATTTTGGCCTTGCGAGGGCTGCCACGTGGCCCGTCTGCCACGAAATGCGCCCATCTACTACGTTTGGGCTGCTACCCTCAACCATGGCGAACAGCGCAAAAACAAAACCGCAGGTAGAACGCCTGCGGTTTTTCATGAAACGCGGTTGTGGTCGGGGGTATCGGGTCAAACGTAGTAGATGGGCCAGTTTCGTGGCGAGCACCACCAATTGATCCCCCGGGAAGGAGGAAAGCGGATCATTTTTGCCTGATGGCACCGAGTCGCACTTGTTTTCCTGCGAAAACGCCGTGTCTCAACTTTGGTGAGACATTTGTCTCACGCCCAAAACAGAATCTGGAACATGTGTCACCTGCCCAAATTGTGTCTCATTTCGTAACTTTAGGCTGTTGCAAGGTCTGAGACCGCGAGAAGGGAGACGCGATGAGTAAGTACACGAGGGGTCTCTTGGCGGTGATACTGGCCGTAGTGCTGGTATTGCCAGCCGCAGCATTCGCCATGCTGCCCGAGGCCAACGCCAGGTCCAGCACCGGAATGGACGGGCCGACAGTAAGCGGAACGGTCGTCGACCCCGACACCAGCGGACGCTGGGAAATCTGGGCGGCCGGTCACAACGGTAACAAAGTAACGACTCAAAACGTCGGCCGAATCTGGACCGACAAGACGGTCAAGAAAGCCGGAGAAAACGAAGCGTCAGATTTTGTGACTACGCTTTCGGCGATGTCCTCGACGTCTAATTCAACCGTGACAGTCACCACGCCACTCGACATCGTGATGGTGCTGGATGCCTCCGGCTCGATGGATGATCCTATGGGTGGCAGAGATTCCACCAAGCGTATCGATGCACTGAAGAGCGCTGCGAACAGCTTTATCAATACCATCGCCAAACAAAACGAGGCTGTCGAGGGCGTCAATAGGCAGCATAGGGTTGCCATTGTTAAGTTTGCGGGCAAGAAGTCCAACGATATCGGCAACAATATGTATCGCGACGGAGGGTACTCCTACAATTACACCCAGGTTATGAAAGAATTGACCTACTGTTCCGGCAGCAATGCGGATGATCTCAAGAAGAATACAATTAATCAAATTCAGCCTGCCGGCGCCACGCGCGCCGACTATGGCCTAGAGCTGGCCGAGGGAATCACTATCACTTCTGGCCGCAAAGACGCCAAGAAGATTATTGTGTTCTTTACCGACGGTACGCCAACAAAGCAAAATAAATTCGATGCGGGTGTCGCCAACGCTGCCGTGACAGCTGCTAAGAACATGAAGGACGGCAAGGCCACCGTTTATACCATCGGTATCTTTGGCGGAGCGAATCCCGGTGCGGGCATTCAAGATTTAGGAACAGACGAAGCGAATAAAGCGAACAAGTTCATGCAGGCCGTGTCGAGCAACTATCCCAATGCCACGGCATGGGATACCCACGGCACACGCGCGGAAAACTCCGACTACTACAAGTCGGCGACCAATGCAGAAGAGCTCAAGAAGGTCTTCGACGACATCTCGCAGGCCATTACGTCGGAGCCGCCTTATCCGACCGAAATCCACAAGGGCTACGACGAGACCAAGTCCGGCTACATCACGTTTACCGACGAGCTGGGCGACTTTATGCAGGTCGACGGATTCACCGAAGTTGTCATCAACGGCACACCGTTTACCAACGCGGGCAAGACGTTCAACAAAGAAACCAATACCGACACATACGAGTTCGCCGGCAAGGCAAAAGACCTGCTCATTACCGTGCAACGCGCCGGCGATGACAATCCCCAGAAGGGCGATATCGTAACGGTCAACATTCCCGCGTCGTTGATTCCGCTGAGTCACTTTAAGACCGTAGACGGCAAGCTTTCGGTCGATACCGTTAAGCCCATCCAGGTGAAGTATGCCTCGAGCGTGAAGAAGGTCGCACTCGACAACCTGTTTACGCCCGAGAAGGTAGCGGGGCTCAAGGATTACATCGAGCATAATACGACCGTCGTTGACGGCACCAAGACCGTGAACTTCTTTGCGAACAAGTGGAGCGACGGTGCGATGGGCGATACGGTTGCGACCTTTGAACCCGCCGACACCAACCGCTACTACTACTTCCAGAAGCAGACTCCTATTTACACGGATAAGGAATGCACGCAGCCCGCAAAGAATTCGCTGGCAGATACCGGCACCTATTACTACAAGGATAAGTTTGAAGAGCAGGGCGAGAACGGCGAGGCCAAGCCCGCCACCGCCGTCATCGAGTTTATCGGCGGCGACGCCGCGAAGTTCGACGGCGCGATTGTTCCCGATGAGAACGGTAACTTGGTGTTTACTGTGGGAACCGCACGCCTGGCCTTTATCGATGAGCTCCACACCACCAAGGAGAGCGTGGGCGGCAACAAAACCGATACCGCGACCGACGTACTCAATCCCAAGTGGAACAACATATCCGCCAAGGCGACCGCGACGCATGTCAACTCCTACCTGGGCAACAACGGCAAGATCAGCTATAAGTACGACATGACGCCGGTAACGGTGGATACCAAGGATACCAAGGCCGGCTTTGACCTGACCAAGGTACTCGAGGGCCGCGACTGGACGAAGGAGGACACGTTTGAGTTTGGGCTGACGTCCGAGAACGGTGCCCCGATACCCGAGTCCGCGACAGCGCCCGTGACCGCGTCTGTGACCAAGGACGATCTGGACGACAAGGGTAAGGCTGTCATCGACTTCGGCACGATCGAATACACCGAGCCCGGCACGTACGTCTACGGGGTCAGCGAAAAGAACGCCGGGACTACGGTTGACGGCATTGCCTACAGCAAGAACGTCGCGGAGGTCACCGTGACGGTAACGCCCAACAAGAGGGGCGAGCTCAGCGCCGCTGTGAAGGTGACATGGAGCGAAGCCGACGAGACCGAGTTCAAGAACGTCTACACTGCGGAGCCTGTTGAGTCCAGCGTTACCGACAAGATTGACGTGACCAAGTCTCTGACCGGGCGCGACCTTACGGTCGGTGAGTTCAGCTTTGAGCTGCGCGAGATTAAGGATGAGGACTCTGAGCTTATCGAGACCGTTAAGAACGCTGCCGACGGCAAGGTGACGTTCAGTGCCATCAAGTACACCGAGATCGGCCAGCACACCTACAAGCTGCATGAGGTTAAGGGCAACGCCGACGGTATTGACTACGATGACGCGGTCTACACCATCGTGACGACCATCGCCGATAACGGCAAGGGCCAGCTGGTTGCCACGCACGAGCTGAAGGACGCCAAGGACGTCAAGAGCATCGAGTTCAAGAACGCCTACACCACGAATGCTACCGAGGCATCGCTTGCGGGTATCAAGAATCTGCAGGTTGACGACGCTCTTACCCCGGCTGATATCACCGGCAAGTTCACCTTTACCGTGACCGGTGAAGAGGGCGCGCCTATGCCTGCGAGCACGAGCGTGCACAACGACGTCGACGGCAAGGTCGACTTTGGCAAGATTACCTTTACGCTCGACGACCTTAACAAGGCTGTGGGCGAGAAGCCCGAGAAGCGCGAGCATACCTTTACCTACACCGTGACCGAGTCCGGTGAGGTCGCTGGCGTGACCAACGACGCTAAGCCGTCGCGCGAGGTTTCCTTCACCGTGACCGATGACGGCAAGGGGAATCTGCGCGTATCCCGCAAGCCGGATGGTGATGCGGCCTTCACGTTCACCAATACCTATAACGTGACGCCTGTCGAGACGAGCGTCACCGAACAGATCACCGCGACCAAGGTCCTGACCGGCCGCGATCTCAAGGACGGCGAGTTCTCCTTCGAGCTCGTCGAGGGCGACAAGGTTGTCGCCGCCGGCACTAACGACGCCGAGGGCAAGATCACGATGAGCCCCGTGAAGTACACCAAGCCCGGCAAGCACACCTACACGCTGCGCGAGCTCAAGGGCGGAACCATCAGCAAGGGCATCACCTACAGTGACGCCAAGTACACTATCGAGACCACCATCACGGACAACGGCGACGGCACCCTCAAGGCCGAGCATGTCCTGAAGGGCACCGAGCCCGCCGAGTTCAAGAACTCCTACAGTGTGACCCCGATCGACGCAGAGCTCGACTTTGATCTGAGCAAGGCTATCGACGGTCGCGACTGGACGGACTCCGACGAGTTCAGCTTTACCATCACCGCCGCCGAGGGCACCCCGCTGCCCGATCCTGCAACCGTGACCGTGAACAAGCACGATGCGAAGGATGGCATCGCTGCCATCAAGTTCGGCAAGATTCACTACGCTGCCGCCGGAACCTACAAGTACGAGATCCGCGAGAACGCGGGCAGTACGGTCGGCATGACGTATGACGCGCATGTCGCAACCGCCGAAGTGACCGTGACCGAGAACGGCGATGGCAGCCTGACCGCCAACGTCACCAAGAAGGAAAACGGACGCTTTACCAACACGTACCGCACTGAGCTTAACTACACCGCTGCCGGCGGTCTCAAGCTCAGCAAGAGCCTCTCCGGACGTCCTATGACCGAGGGTCAGTTCACGTTTACCGTGACGCCTGCCGACGAGGCCTCGGCCAACGCGCTTGGCCTGCTGCCCGGAGCCAACAACTTCAAGTCCCCTGCGACGGCAGAGGCAACGGTCGGCCTAATCGACATCCTGGCTGGCCATGAGGTTATATTTACGCAGGCTGACGCCGGCAAGACCTTCACGTACGCCGTAGCCGAGAAGAATGACGGCAAGCCCGGTTACACCTACGACGACGCCGTGCGTACCGTGACGATCGCCGTCGCCGATGACGGTGCCGGTACGCTTACCGCCACGACGACCGTCTCCGGCGGTCCCGAGGGCACGCATGAGACGGTCCACAAGAGTGGCGAGAACAAGGTCGAGAAGGCCTTGGTGCCGTTCCACAACAGTTACAGCGCTACGACCAACACGCCTGGTGGCACCGCCGCTCAGGTCGTTGCCACCAAGACTCTGACCGGCCGCCCGATGGCCGACGGCGAGTTCTGGTTCGGCATCGCCTATCAGGGTGAGCTTGTGGCATACGAAAACCTCAAGCCCAATATTGGCGGGCACGTGAGCTTTGATACGCTGCACTACGACACTAAGATGCTTGCTAATCTTGAGGCTGCTGGGCTTGCTTATCGTACCGATAAGGACGGTAAGCTTGCCTGGACCATTAACTACACGGCCTACGAAGATTTATTCGGGCTGCCGAATGGCGTTTCCGCTACAACGTGGAGCTTTGGCTTTAAGGTTATCGTCGTCGACAACGGTGACGGTACCCTGACGGCAACGGTCGACTACGGCGGCGTCGAGCCCTTGTTCGAGAACGTCTACGGCGCCGAAGCCGTCGATGCCGCGCTCACCGGCACTAAGAAGCTCCAAGCTGCCGAGGGCCTGACCCCGGCTGACATCACGGGCAAGTTCACCTTTACCGTGACCGCCGACGAGTCTGGTGCCCCGATGCCCGAGCGCACGACCGCAACCAACGACGCGGCTGGCAACGTGGACTTTGGCAAGATCCACTTTACGCTCGAGGACCTCAACCGCGCTCTGGGCGTGACGGACGATGCGACCGATAAGGCCGAGGCCGACGAAGCTGACGAAGCCGAGGCCGACGAGGCAGAGGCTGAAGAGGCCGACACCGATGCCAACGCCGACGAGCCCAGCGACGAGCCCGAGCCCGCAGCCCCCACCGCTCCGCGCTCGCACACCTTTACTTACACGGTGACCGAGTCCGGCAGTGCCCCTGGCGTGACCAATGACACCAACGCCACGCGCAAGGTTTCCTACACCGTGTCTGACGACGGTGCTGGGCATCTGAGCGTCAAGCGCGAAGGCGACGACGGTGCTGCCTTCACGTTTACCAACACCTACGGCGTGGCACCTACCGATTCGTCCGTGACCGATCAGGTCAAGACAGTCAAGCGCCTGACTGGACGCGACCTTGCAGCAGGCGAGTTCACGTTTGAGCTGCTCGAGGACGGCGTGGTTGTCGCTAACGGCACCAACGACGCCAACGGCACCGTTGCGCTGAGCCCGATCCGCTACGAGGCGCCCGGTACGCACACGTACACGCTGCGCGAGGCTTGCCCCAACGCGCTCGGCCTGTACAAGGGCGTCACCTATGACGGCACGACCTACACCGTCGTGACCACCGTCTCCGACAATGGTGACGGCACGCTGACCGCGACGCACAAGCTCGAGGGAACCACCGAGTCGGCTGGCTTTACCAACAAGTACCACGCCATGCCCACGCAGGTTTCCATCGGCGCCATCAAGGTGCTCGAGGGACGCGAGCTCAAGAAGGACGAGTTTAGCTTTAAGCTCGTTGGCGAGGACATCGAGTCCACCGTCACCAACGATGCCGACGGCAAGATCAACTTCGACAAGTTCGAGTACGACGAGCCTGGTACGTACGCCTACACCATCAGCGAGGTCAAGGGCGACGAGGCCGGTATGACCTACGACAAGTCCGTCTTTACCGCGACCGTCAACGTGGTCGACGACGGCGAGGGCAACCTCAAGGCGAACGTCGCCTTTACCAAGGGCGACAAGAGCGTCGAGGGTATCGTGTTCAACAACACGTACAAGAAGCCCGAGACGCCCGTGCCGACGCCCGATCCCGGCACGCCCAAGACCGTGACGAACATCGTCAAGACGGTCAAGGGTTTCCTGCCCACTACGGGTGACCAGCAGGCTGCCGCGCTGCTCATGGCATTTGTTATTGCCATGGCCGGCGTCGGAGCCCTGGTCTGGGGTATCCGTAAGCGCTAGGTACGCTGGCAGCGCCCGGGGTCAAAAGGCCCCGGGCGGCCGGTAGGGCTAAATCCCGACCTACTCCTACCCCCAGCCGCCACGGAGGCATCTCCCTCCTCCGTGGCGGCGCTTTTGTGCGTTGGCGAGCGCTGCCAAATGATCCTCCGGGGACGGAGGAAAACGGATCATTTTGGTCCCGCGAGGCTTGCGGAGGCACTCGTGCAGGGCCGTCGCGAATAAAACTATGTCGGTTTACTACGATGAATTCGGCATTCCCGACCATGACTGCATTTTTCTAAATATTGCAAGCGTTCTACCTGCGGTTTTGGAAGCGCGCAATTTGCCGTGGTCGAAGGTGGTCGATTCATCGTAGTAAACCGGCATAGTTTTGAAATGGCATTAAATCGGTAGCAGCCATTTTGCTATGCCGGGGCGATCGGTCTTCGGGTAATTACCCTCGCAGGTAGGCGATGGCGATCTGCGTTCGGTTGCGTAGGCCCATTTTGGCAAGGATCGAGCTGATGTGGTTGCGCACCGTGCCTTCGCCCATGTAAGCGGCGGCGGCAATCTCCTTGTTATCGAGGCCGCGGGCGATGAGCTCGGCGACTTCGAACTCACGGTCGGTCAGGCTGGCAAAGGCGGCGGGTCGGCGAGGCGTGCTGGCATCGGCGCCTGTCCCGTCAAAATCGATGTCCTCGATCGCCTTACCCTCGAGCACGCGTTTACCGTCCATGACCTGCGCCAACGCTGGCGGGATGGCGGCGACATCGGTTTTGATCAGGTAGCCGCGGGCGCCCAGTTTAAGCGCCGACACAATGTACTCGTCATCCGAGAATGTCGTCAGAAACACCACGCGCGCCGCAAGGTCGCGCTCAAGGATCTCGCGTGCCGCCGAAAGTCCGTCGCGCCCCGGCATCTGAATGTCGAGCAGCGCGATGTCGGGCGTGTGCTCAGCGTAGAGCGCGACCGCGTCGTCGCCATTGGCGCCGGTACCCACCACCTCGATCTGCGGCTGGGCGCCTAGGATAATCTTGAGTGAATCGACTACCAGGCGGTCGTCGTCGACAACAATGAGCCTCATCGGTCCTCATCTCCTTGCTGCTTGGGAACGGTGGCAAACACGCGCCAGCCGGGGGAGCCGGCGCGCGGACCGGCGGTGAAGGTGCCACCAAGCGCCTCGACGCGCTCGCGCATGGAGGCGAGCCCCATCCCCACCGCGGCGCCACGGCTGCTCGCCTGGGTTGCGCCTGTTCCGTCGTCGGTAACAATGAGCTGGTAAAACGACGGATGCTCCATGCACCGCACGGTAATGGTTTTGGCATGGGCGTGGCGCATGGCGTTGGAAAGCGCCTCGCGCAGCACCGCCGCAAAGCAGTTGGCGACGTTGGCGGGCGCATGCTCGGCCAAAACTTCAAGCTCAATCTGTGGGCCGCTGTCCGAGCGTACGCCTTCAACGATGCGCTCGAGCTGCACGGAGAGGTTGGTCGCATTGTCGTTGAGCGCGTGGACGCTGGCGCGCACGAGCTGGAGCGCCTCGTCAACCGTGCGTTTGACATCGGCGAAATCGGCGGCGACGCCGGGCTCGTCGGCGTGGACCACGCGCAAGGCTTCGGTTTGGAGCGAAGCGCGCGTGAGCTGGTGGCCCACGTTATCGTGGATCTCGCGCGCGATGCGGGTGCGTTCGGCGAGCGTTGCGAGCTCGACTTCGTAGTCCTGGCGGTCGGCGAGGTCGCGGTTGCGTGCCTCGAGTGCCAGGGCGCGTTCTTGCAGCTTGTCGCGGGTGCGACGCATGCGTTTCTGTTCGCGCTCCAGCTGCGCGGTGCGCAGCGACAGCAACGTGGCAGCGATCGAAAGGATGGCGGTTAGCAACAGCGTTCGGGTGGTGAGCACGCCGCCACGAAGGTCCGCGACAAGCGCGCAGACAAACACGGCGCCAATCGCCAGCGCGGGCCAGATGCGTTCACGGCGCACGCGTCGCGCGATGTCATAGAAGGCAAGGGGTGCGAACGGCATAAATGGCGGCACGAAGACGGCAGCGATGATGTAAGCGTAGCTCGCGGCCTCGCTCGCGCGATGGGCGTGTTCTTCTCGTGCGACTTCCGACGCCGAGGTGGCGATAACGCCAAGGCAAAACGCCGCGACCAGACGAGCGTCCACAGCAAGGCCCATAGCGGCCGCAATACAGCACGCCAGCACGATCGATTTGTCGAAAAGCCTGTTCATACGGGTATTGTACGCGAAGCCGCGCATGGTGGAGGGGCCGCCTGCGCAACCGTGACATTCCTCCCGCGTGGCAAAGCGGCGTCGATCGCTCGCGCGAGCGGGGGTTTCGCCTCCGCCCCCCCCTCACTCGTGACAAAGCTCACTGGTGCGCGCCGCCCGCTCCTGCGATGATGAAATCGTACCGGGCCACGACCAACAGAAGGGCCGCCTCATGACAGACATCGTCCGCGTCGAAAACCTCGTCAAGCGCTATGACGACCTTATTGCGCTCGACCACTTTAACCTGAGCATCGCCCCCGGCGAGATCTTTGGCCTGCTGGGCCCCAACGGCTCGGGCAAGACCACGTCCATCAACTGCATTTTGCAGCTACTTGCCTACGACAAAGGCACCATCGAGCTGTTCGGCGAGCCCATGACGCCCGCCCGCTACGACCTCAAGCGCCGCATCGGCGTGGTGCCACAGCAGGTGGCGGCGTTCGACGAGCTCACGGTGCGCGAGAACATCGACTATTTCTGCAGTCTTTACGTCAACGACCGCAAGCGCCGCCGCGCGCTGGTGGACGAGGCGATCGACTTTGTCGGGCTGGGCGACTTTACCAAGTTTCGTCCCGGCAAGCTTTCGGGCGGACTGGCGCGCCGCCTCAACATTGCCTGCGGCATCGCGCACAAGCCCGAGCTCATCTTTTTTGACGAGCCCACGGTGGCGGTCGACCCGCAGAGCCGCAACGCCATCCTGGAGGGCATCTGCCGCCTGCGCGACGAGGGCGCCACAGTGGTGTATACCAGCCATTACATGGAGGAAGTCGAGCAGATTTGCAGCCGCATCATGATCATGGACGGCGGCCGTGTGCTGGCGCAGGGCACCAACGACGAGCTCAAGCGCATGATCCAGATGGGCGAGCGCGTGACTGTCGAGGTCGGCGCCGTCGAGGCCGCCACGGTCGAGCGGCTGCGCGCTCTCGAGCACGTGCTTTCGGTCGAGCTGTCCGGCGGCGAACTCGTCTGCACCTGCGAGGCGAGCCCGCACAACCTGGTGGACATCCTCGACACGCTGCGCGCCGCCGACGTGGCGCTCGGCCGCGTGTGGAGCGAGCCGCCGACTCTCAACGACGTGTTCCTCGAGATCACCGGCCGCGAGCTGCGCGACTAGGGGGCGGCCATGTTCAACACTATCATCACCACGCTCAAGACGCTATTGCGTCGGCCGAGCACGTGGGTTTGGGGCGCGGTCTTTCCCATTGCGCTTTCCACGATGTTCATGTTTATGTTTGCGAACCTCAGCTCCGACGGCAAGGTCGACCCGGTGCCGGTGGCCGTTGTCGCTGACGAAGCCTGGGGCGCTTCGTCCTTTAAGGACGTGGCGACGTCGCTTGCCAAGGAAGGCGACGATCAACTGCTCGAGATTCACGAGTGCGAGGATGTGGACGCCGCGAACCGTGCGCTCAAGTCCGGCGAGGTCGCGGGCATCTATACGGTCGACGCTGCGGGCACGCCCAAGCTCACGCTGCTCTCGAGCTATGACGGCTCGCGTGCTTCGTCGGTGCTCACCGACCGCAGCATCCTTGAGACGGTGGCAAGCTCGTATACGCAAAACGCCGAGCTCATGGCCCAGATTGCTCAAGATGACCCGGCGGCGCTCGCCGATCCGGAGGCGGTTGCGCGCGCCCTGTCGCTCGAGGGCGGCACCCGTCGTGTGAGCCTGACGCGCACCACGCCCGACGGCACGACCATTTACTACTACGCGCTCTTTGGTCTGGTCGCGATGATGTCTGCCGAGTTTGCCGCCTTGAGCGTCGTCGGCCTGCAGCCCAATCTGTCGGGCCTTGGCGCGCGTCGCTGCGTGGGTGGCCTTTCCAAGACGGCGTCGCTAGCCGGCATCTTTGTCGGCTCGTGGCTGGTTTCCTTTGCCTCGATGGCGGTCGCGATTGGCTACGTGCGCCTAGTCGTTGGCGTCGACTTTGGCGGGCGCGAGGGGCTGTGCCTGCTGGGCGGTGCTGCATCCGCGCTTGCCGCCACGGGCCTGGGGCTCTTTGTGGGCACGCTTCCCGTTAAGGGTGGCAAGGCGTCCAAGTCGGGCATCCTCACGGGCTTTGCCAGCACGTGCGCCCTGTTCGCCGGCCTCTACGGCGAGCCGGCGATGGCACTTGCCGACGACGTCGCCCGCGCCTGCCCGGCCGAGTGCTGGCTCAATCCCGTCAAGCTTATCTGCGACATGTTCAACCGCCTGTATTTCTTTGAGGACCTGGGCCCCTTTGCCGTTCGCGCCGGCGCGCTGGTCCTGATGGCGCTGCTGTTCGTTGCCGCCGCCACGCTGATCTTTGGAAGGAGCCGCTATGAGCACCTTTAAGACCGCGCTTCGCATGGCGCTGGCGCACCCGTTCTACCTGCTCATCTATACGGTGTTCATCTCGCTCATGGGCGTATTCATCGCGGCCTCGGTGAGCTGGAACTCGTCGCAGCTTACCGAGTACGAGCCCTACGACACCAACGTGATCGTGGTCGACCGCGACAATAGCGACCTTTCGCGGGCGCTTACCAAGCACCTGGGCTCACGCTTTGACCTGGTCACGGGCGTTGGTGACGATACGTACGACCTTGCGGATGCGCTCGCCAAGAGCAACAGCGCCAAGGGCAGCGCCGACTGCGTGTTCTTTATCCCGGAGGGGTTTGAGGACGACCTCGTTGCGGCCGCCCGTGCGGGGGAGGCCCTGCCCAAACTCGACGTGACCTACGGTGCCGGCACCATGGCGGCTGCGCTTTCGTCTGCCGAGGCCTCGCGCTGGATCTCGCTCGCGGGTGCTGCGGCGGCACTTGAACCCGTTGCCTCCAACGGTGACGTTGCCAAGGCGGCCGAGCATGCGGCCGCAAAGCGCGCGGAGGTCCAGATCGAGCAGGTCAAGGTTGACTCGACTGCCGCCGCTACACTCAAGTCGTACTTCAACTTTGGTGCGTACGCGATCATCTCGTCGGTCATCGTGTCGGTGGGATTGGTGTTCTCGGGCATGAACGAGCCCGAGCGCGTGCGCCGCATGGAGGCCGGCCCGGTCTCCGGGCGTCAGCGCTCGCTTGCCGTGTTTGCGGCCGCCGCCGTGATGACCGTCTGCATCTGGTTTGTGTCGAGCATGATGGGCGTCGTGGGCTTTGCCGGAGCGGTTGCCGAGGTCGGCGCGGGTCGTGTGTGCCTGGCGCTGGCGGCGACGTTTGCCCTGGCGTGCACGCCTCTGGCCGTTGGCTTTACGCTGTCGAGCTTGGGCGCACGCGAGGAACTGCTCAACGGCGTGGGCAACTTACTCGGCATGCTCATGACGTTTTTGGGCGGCGCCTGGATGCCGCTGTCGCTCATGGGCTCGGCCGTGCAGACCGCGGCGCATTTTGTGCCGACGTTTTGGGTGAACGATGCGATTGGCAAGGCGCTCGCCGCAGACCTGACGTCCACCGTGCTGGGCGACATCGCCTGCGATCTGGGCGTCACGGTGCTCTTTGCCGCGGCCATCGCCGCCGTAGGCCTAGCCCTCGCGCACAACAAATCCCGCGCCTAGCCACCTAGTCATTGGGGACGTTCTTAAACGACTAGTCATCGGGGACAGTCTTTGCCGATTCGCCGGTCCGCCGGTCGGGTTGGCAAGGACTGTCCCAATATGCCGGCCTCTGGGACCACTCATTGGGGACAGACTTAAATGAGCGATTTCACTCATTTAAGTCTGTCCCCAATGAGTACCCAACGACTAGTTTGGAAAAAATCGCGCCTGTCGCTTAAAAATAGTTCGCCTGGGTTTACTATTAGCCTAGAAAAGTATCAGCAGGCTAACAACGGGGAATAGTATGGCGACAAAGCAGGCCTATGTCCAGGTCAAAGGGCTCAAGAAACACTATGGCGACGGTGATGCGCGCCTGACGGTACTCGATGGCATCGACACGTCCATCAACCGCGGCGAGATCTGCGTCATGCTGGGGCCCTCGGGCTCGGGCAAGTCGACCTTTCTCAACCTGATCGGCGGCCTGGAGGATGCCGACGGCGGCTCTATCATGGTAGACGGCTGCGACCTCACGGTGCTCAAGCCGGCCGATCTGGGCGAGTACCGCCGCCGCGAGCTGGGCTTTGTCTTCCAGTTCTACAACCTGGTGCCCGACCTTACCATCAAGGAAAACATCGAGGTCACGGCGCACCTGTCCAAAAACCCGCTCGACGTCGACGACCTGCTGCGCTCGCTGGGCCTGTACGAGCACCGCAACAAGTTCCCGCGCCAGGTCTCGGGCGGCCAGCAGCAGCGCTGCGCCATCGGCCGTGCGCTCGTCAAAAACCCGGGCCTCTTGCTCTGCGATGAGCCAACGGGCGCGCTCGACTATAAGACGTCCAAGGAAATCTTGCAGCTTATGGAGGATGTCAATCACGAGTACGGCTGCACCATCATCATTGTCACCCACAATGCCGCCTCGCGCGCATGGCCAATCGCGTGCTGCGCCTGCGCGACGGGCGCATCGTCGAGGATGAGCTCAACGAGTCGCCCGTTGCGGCCGCCGAGCTCGATTGGTAGGCGGCGCCATGACACCTCTCGCAAAACGTCTCCCGCGCGAGCTGCGCCGCAATATCGGCAAGTACCTGGGCATCTTTTTGCTTATGTGCGGAAGCATCGCCCTTACCTCGGGCTTTTTGCTCGCAGCGCATTCCATCGGCTGCCTTATCGATGACATGCGCGATGCGTACACGATTGAGGACGGCCGCGTGACCACCTCCTTCGAGGCCACCAAAGATCAGCTCAAGGCGGCCGAGGATGCAGCCGGCGACGTCGGCGGTGTCACGCTCTACAAGAATTTCTCCATCGACGCCATCATCAAAAAGACCGCCGGCGACGACGGCACCAAGCGCACACTGCGCACCTATGCGCACCGCACCGAGGTCGATATCGCGTCCTACTGCGAAGGCAAACAGCCCAAGGCAGACGACGAGGTGGCCATCGACCGTGTCTTTGCCACCAACAACGACCTCGCCGTGGGCGATAAGGTCGAGCTTGAGGGCCGCACCTACATCATCTGCGGCATCATGACCCAGCCCGATAGCCAGGCGCTGTTCCTCAACAACTCGGACTTTACGGTGAACACCATCACGTACGGCGTGGCCGAGGTCACCGATGGCGGCTTTGCCGCGCTCGAAGATGCCGGCGGCGCACCCGCCTACACCTACTCCTTCACCTTTACCGATCGCGACCTCCCCACCGCGGACCGCATCGACGTCGAGCAAGGTATGGTCGAGGCACTGACCGACGCCGATGCGCGCGTGGACGATCTGATCGACGCCGATTCCAATCAGGGCATTGGCTATGCGCGCGATGACGTGGACGGCGACTCCATGATGTGGATGACGCTGCTCGACATCATCATCGTGATCATGGCGTTCGTCTTTGTGGTCCTTACCGACGCCACCATCGAGGAGGAGAGCGCCATCATCGGCACGCTGCTCGCCAGCGGCTATCGCCGTCGCGAGATCGTGCTGCACTACCTGGCACTTCCCGCTGCCGTGGGCGTGCTCGCGGCATTTTTGGGCACCGCGCTCGGCGTTGCGTTCTTTACCGAGCCCATGCGCGGTCTCTACTACGGCTCGTACAGTCTGCCGCCCTTCCAGATGTATTGGAGCTGGGAGATCTTTGTGAAGTGTGCCGTGGTCCCCGCCGCCGCGCTCATCCTTATCACGCTGATGGGTCTGCTCCGCAAAATGGGCAAGACGCCGCTGCAGTTCCTTCGTCACGAGGCGAGCGGCAAATCGGGCACCAAGCGCGGCCTGCAGCTGCCGGAGCGCATGGGCTTTGTCTCGCGCTTCCGCCTGCGCGTTTTCCTGCGCAACCTGGGCAACTTCGCCACGCTCTTCGTGGGCATTGCATTCGCCTCGCTGCTGCTGCTCTTTGGCCTGGCGATTCTGCCCACGATGACGCACTACGCGGACAACCTCGAGACAAGCCTGGTCGCCGAGCACCAGTACACGCTCAAGGCGCCGCTGGAGCTCGAGGGCACTGTCGAGGAGCGCGAGCAGTGGTCGGCGCTCGAGCGCTTGCAGTCGGTTGACGGCGCGCTGCTTTCCGCCGCTCAGGATGCCGATGACGAGCTTGACGACGCGGCCGATGCGGCGCAGGCGGCAGCCGATGCCGCGGCCGCATCTCCGTCTGCCGAGAGCCTGGCCGCAGCGCAGGATGTGCTTGCCAAGGTCCAGGACAAGAAGGATGTGCTCTACGCACGCCTTGACGATCTTGCCGATGCTCTCGGCTGCGACCGCGACGAGGCTATCGACCTGATTGACAAGGCCTCTAAGATCGACACCGACAACGACGCCATCCACCCGGTCAATACGACCGACAACGGTGCGGGCACAATTGCGCAGACCGAGAAATATGCCGTTTACCAGCTGCAATACGACCGCGGCGATGGTAATGGCGAGGAGACGATTTCCGTCTACGGCATCTCGCCCGATTCGCGCTATTGGAAAGACCTCAACGTTGGCGATGAGCGCGTCGTCTTTGGCGGCGGCCTGCTCGACAAGTTTGGCTGGAGCGAGGGCCAGAAGGTCACGCTCATCGACAAGTACGAGGGGGAGCATTATTCCCTTGAGTACGCGGGCAAGGACTGTGCCTGGGGCTCCAAGTCGGACATGAATATCTATATGAGTATCGACGACTTTAACGAGCTGTTCGGCAACGACGCCGCCTACTTTAACGGCCATGTGAGCGACGAGAAGCTCGACCTCGATGCTCGTTACTTTGCCGGCGACACCACGCCCGACGACATGCGGGCCGTGGGCGACCAGTTCATCGGCATGATGAGCAAAATGATCGGAATGATGATCGGGCTCGCGGTGTTTATCTTCCTGCTGTTTATGTACCTGCTGACCAAGGCGGTGATCGACCACAGCGCCCGTTCGATCAGCTACATGAAAGTCTTTGGCTATCGCGATAGCGAGATCTCGCATCTGTACATCCGCTCGATCACGCTGTGCGTGGCGGCGTCGCTCGTGCTGAGCCTGCCGGTCATTATTGGCTCGCTCACGGCCATCTTCCGCTCGATGCTGCTCGCCTACAACGGCAATATCGAGATCTACGTGCCCGCTTGGTCCATGGCTGCATGCATCGGCATCGGCTTTGCGACCTACCTGGTCGTGGCGCTGCTGCACACGCGCTCTATCAAGCGCGTCAGCCTGGCCGAAGCCCTCAAGGTGCAGGAGTAGTCATTGGGGACGTTCTTAAACGACTAGTCGTTGGGGACAGTCTTTGTCGGATCGCCGGCTCGCTGGCCGGGCGGCAAGCACTCATTTAAGTCTGTCCCCAATGAGTGCCTGTGCTTGACTTCAACCCCACTTCAACGGGTACCATCCTCTATGTCTGTAACGCCATATAGACCGAGGGGATAGATCTATGACCGCAACCGCACCCGCAGCACCGGCAAAGGTGTACTTCACCAACCTGCGCACGCATGCTCGCGAGAGCCAGCTCGACAAGCTCAAGCGCCTCATCCGCCGCGCTGGTATCGAGCGGATCGACTTTGAGAACAAGTTTGTCGCCATCAAGATTCACTTTGGTGAGCTGGGCAACCTGAGCTTTTTGCGCCCCAACTACGCCCGAGCCGTCGCGGACGTCGTGAAGGAGCTGGGCGGCAAGCCCTTCCTTACCGACTGCAACACGCTCTATGTGGGTAGCCGCAAAAATGCGCTCGAGCACATCGACACCGCCTACCAGAACGGCTTTACCCCGTACGCCACGGGCTGCCAGATCATCATCGCCGACGGCCTCAAGGGCACCGACGAGGCGCTCGTCCCGGTCGAGGGCGGCGAGTACGTGCGCGAGGCAAAGATCGGCCAGGCACTCATGGATGCCGACATCGTGATTAGCCTCACCCACTTTAAGGGCCATGAGCAGGCCGGCTTTGGCGGTGCCATGAAGAACCTGGGTATGGGCGGCGGTAGCCGTGCCGGCAAGATGGAGCAGCACGCCGCTGGCAAGCCGAGCGTCGATACCACCAACTGCGTTGGCTGCCGTGCCTGCGAGAAGATATGCGCGCACAGCGCCATCACGTTTGACGGTACGCGTGAGCGCGAGCTTGCCAACGGCAGCACTCGCACGGTTCACGTGGCTGCCATCGACCACGATCGCTGCGTGGGCTGCGGACGCTGCATTGCGGCGTGCAACCAGGACTGCATCAAGCCCGACTATGATGCCGCGGCCGACGTACTCAACTACAAGATCGCCGAGTACACCAAAGCCGTCGTCGACGGCCGCCCGAGCTTCCACATCTCGCTTGCCATGGATATCAGCCCCAACTGCGACTGCCATCCCGAAAACGACACGCCTATCGTCAACGATATCGGCATGTTCGCGAGCTTCGACCCGGTCGCCATCGATCAGGCCTGTGCCGATGCCGTCCTGGCATCCGAGCCGCTGCCTAACACCGAGCTTACCGACAGCGCGGCCAAGATGGAGCATAATCACGAGCATCTGGAGGGCGAGCAGGCCAAGGATCCCTTCTGCATCACGCATCCCGACACCGACTGGCGCGCGTGCATCGCGCATGCCGAGAAGATCGGCCTGGGCACGAGCAAGTACGAGCTCATCGAGGTCAAGTAGCTCTTAGCTATTGGACAAAACAAGCGCCTTTGTGGCGCAAGTCGAGCAAAAGCCGCCCGTGAGCACAGCGCCCACGGGCGGCTTTTCGGAAGTATGCGGCAAATTTCGAGACCGCCGAGCACACGACGTTTTTTGGCAACAAAACCCCTGATAAATTGTTGATAAAACTGCGGTCTGGTCGGCAGTTCCAGATTTTGCCGCATACTTCCGAAAATAGGGGGCCAGATAAAGCCCCGGACGTTGCTTTTTGCCTAAAAATTCTTTCCGAGGAAGTCGTCGACCGTGTTCCAGTAGAGCTCGGGGTCAACTTGCGCACTCTTGGCGTGGGTGGCGCCATGGATGGTGAGCTTTTGCTTGACCTTGCTGGCGCACGCGTCGTAGTTTTGGTCGAGCATGTCGTACGGCACAAAGGTGTCCTGGTCGCCGTGGATAAACAGCATGGGAACCGTCGCGTGTTTGAGTTGCTCCACACTGCTCGCCTTATGAAAGTCGTAGCCCGCGCGCACGTTGCACACCAAGTTTGCTACATCGAGCAAAGGAAAGCTGGGCAGGCCGAACACGTCCTTGAGCTGCAGAGAAAACTCGTCCCAAACACTCGTATAACCACAGTCCTCGATAATGCATTTTACGTTTGTAGGCAGAGATTCCCCCGCGACGTTCATAGCGGTTGCTGCACCCATCGATTCGCCAAAGACAAGAATGCGCGCCTCGGGGTCGGCCTGAACGATGCGCCCGATCCATGCGACGACGTCGAGTCGCTCGGGCCAGCCCATGCCGATATAGTCGCCGCTGGAGCGCTCATGGGCGCGGGCGGCGGGTGCGAGTACGTTCATGCCGCGGTCGTGGAAGCGCTTGACGTATCGGGCCATACCGATGGGCTCGTCGGTATATCCATGCAGGCAGACGGCGTAATCGTGGGTGTTCTTCGAGGCGGCAAAATACCAAGCGGCGAGCTCGGTTCCGTCATCTGCGGTGAGGCTGCTGCTCTCGCGGTTCTCTTTAAACCATGCCCGCGCCTCGGTTCCCTCGGCATCCGGCTGCTCACCTTCTTTGTCGTCCTTACCATCTTGCATCATCTTCATGGTGTATGGCGCGCGGGGATTCAGCGCGAAGTCAAACAGAAAGTTGCCGGCAAATCCGAGCAGCGCAACGACAACCACCAATGCAACGATGCCGGCTATCTCGAGCTTTCGATGGGAATGTGCGTTTTGAGCCATGCGGTATTCTCCTATAAGATGTTAATGCATCAACATTTAATGCAAGCGCATTATGGACGTTCGCCGTTGATGCGTCAACAGGCAAAGAATGGGTAAACAAAGGGTCACGTATGGTGCAAATTTCGCACGCACCCAGACGCTTTGATATAGTGTTGAGAACTCTTTACGTTGGAGGATGTAACCGGCATGTCCGATTCGAGCGACAGTTCCAAGCCGCGACCCAAGGCCGCGGCCGTTCCGCACTACACGGTGGGCGAGGAGATCATGAACTCCGTCACCCATGGTGTCGGCTGTCTGCTGGGTATCGCGGGCCTGGTGCTCCTGATCGTATTCGCTGCCCTGCGCGGCGGTGGCCCGGCCCACATGGCCGCGGCAATTGTCTATGGCGTCAGCATCATCCTCGAGTACCTAGCCTCCACGCTCTACCATGCGATTCAACCCGCGCGCGCCAAGCGCGTGTTCCGCATCATCGACCACAGCTGCATCTACCTGCTCATAGCCGGCAGCTATACGCCGTTTTGCCTCATCACGCTCGCAAACGACGGCGGCGCTGCGCTGTTCTTCGCCGTATGGGCCATCGCCATTATCGGCATTGCCCTCGAGTGCTTTATGCGCGAGCGCCAGCCGCACTGGGTAAGCGGCCTGGTCTATCTGCTGATGGGCTGGCTCGTTGTCTTTAAACTGCCCGCACTCGTGGCGCTGCTGAACCCCGTGGCGCTTGCCCTGCTCGCCGTCGGCGGCGTGTGCTACACCGTGGGCGTGCCGTTCTATATCGCCAAAAACGTGCGCTATCTGCACAGTGTTTTCCACTTGTGGGTGCTCGCCGGCAGCATCTTCCAGTTCATGGCGGTGATTCTCTTCGTAATCTAGCGACCGCGCCTGCGCGCCCGCGTCCTCGTTTGGGCGCCGGTGCAATTGCCGTATCCGTCATCAACGTTTTGACCTGACGTCCCGAATCTTGGAGGTTCGAGAAACTCCCGATGGACATAACCATCTCCCTTATCACCACCCTCGTTTTGACCCTCATCAACGGCTACTTCTCTATGTCCGAGATGGCGCTCACCACGGCCAAGCGCGCCGTGCTGGAGCACGAGGCCGAGGAAGGCGACAAGCGCGCCGAGCGTGCCATTAAGCTGGCTGCCGACTCCGACCAGCTGCTCGCCACCATCCAGGTTGCCATTACGCTCGTGGGCTTCGCCTCGTCCGCCGTCGCCTCGACGAGCCTGTCCGACCCGCTCGCCACGTGGCTCATGAGCTTTGGCATCGCGCCGCTTTCCGCCATTGCGCGCGGCCTGGCGCCGGTCATCATCACCGTCGCGGTCGCCTTCGTGTCCATCGTGATCGGCGAGCTCGTCCCCAAGCGCATCGGCCTGGCCAACGCCGAGGGCGTGTCCAAGCAGGTCGTGGGACCGTTGTCGTTTTTCCAAAAGATTGCCCGTCCGCTCGTGTGGTTGACCGGCGCTTGCTCCGATGGCCTGGCCCGCATCCTGCGCATCAAGAGCGCCGACGACCGCCAAAACGTCTCGGAGGAAGAGATCAAGTACATGGTCTCGGAGCAGGACGACCTGCTCGACGAGGAAAAGCGTATGATCCACGAGATCTTCGACCTGGGCGACACCGTTGCCCGCGAGGTCATGGTGCCGCGCGTGGACACCACCATGTGCGAGGACGACGAGACGGTCGCCAGCGTGCTATCCACCATGCGCCAGACCGGCTTCAGCCGCATCCCCGTCTATCACGAGGACCCCGACAACGTCGCGGGCATCGCGCACATCAAGGACCTGATCCAGCCCGCGCTCGACGGCAAGGGCGACCAGCCCATCGCCGGCTTTTTGCGCGACGCCACCTTTGTGCCCGACACCAAGGACATCCTGCCGCTGCTGTCCGAGATGCAGACCTCGCACGACCAGATCGTGGTCGTCGTGGATGAGTACGGCGGCACGGCCGGCATCATCACCATCGAGGACATCGTCGAGGAGATCGTGGGCGAGATCGAGGACGAGTTCGACCCCGACAACAAGTACCTCACGCGCCTTTCGCGCCGCGAGTGGCTCGTTGATGGGCGTTTTTCGTGCGATGACGCGATTGAGCTTGGTTGGCCGCTTGAGGAAAGCGATGATTATGAGACCATCGCCGGCTGGATTTTGGAGCTTTGCGACTCGGTGCCCGACATCGGAGAGGTGTTTGAGGTCGCGGGGTACAAGTTTAAAGTGCAGTCGATGCGTGGCCAGCGCATCTCGCTCATTCGCGTGATCGCTCCGGCCGAAACCGATAAGAAGGATTCCGAGTCTTCGGTAGACGAGCCGACGACGTCGGGTGCGGGTTCCGCGAATCCGCACGACGGCGACGAGTAGGACAAGGAAGAGTAGGGGAGAGTTATGGCAGGCCTGTTCAACATCCTTAAGGTCACCGTCAGCGAGGACAAAATCTGCGCGCATGTGCTGGTGAACCCCGGCATGCCGCTCATGACCTCGGAGGATATCGAGGCCACGGCGCGCGTGTACTACCTGGTGCCCGCGATTGCCAAGCACCTGTGCCTAGGCGATTCCGGTCGCGAGTTCCAGGACTGTATGGGCCAGACCGAGCTTTGCCACCTGCTGGAGCATGTGACCGTCGAGCTCATGAACGAGACCGGTCTTGCCGGCAGCATTTCGTGCGGCCGCACCCGCGTGAGCGAGCACGACGAGCGTGTCTTTGAGGTCGAGCTTTCGTGCCCCGACGACGCGCTGGCCATCGGTGCGCTGTCTTCGGCCACCTTTATGATGGATTGGGCCTATCTGCACGCCGACCAGCCGGCTCCCGATGTGGACGGGACGGTCGCGGGCCTGCGCAACCTGGTGCTGGGCATGCGCGCCGAGGCCGAGGGCAAGGACCCGCACGAGGCCGTTGCCGCCGCGAACGGCGAAGATGCTGCCGAGGGCGAGGGCGCTGATGAGGGCGATGTGCCGGCCGACGCCGAGCCTGTTGCCGATGCGACCGCCGAGCCCGTTCCCACCGAGCCCCAGGGCGTCCCCAACTTTGACGACGAACCCCAGGTGGCGATTGATACCGAGGGCGCGGTTGCCGAGAACCACGAGGCCTCCGCTGCCGTCTTCGGCGGTGCGGCGACGGTTCCGGCAGGACCTGCGCATGAGGGCGGCCTGCCGCTCGTGGA
This sequence comes from uncultured Collinsella sp., assembly GCA_959605475.1. Classification (GTDB taxonomy): domain Bacteria; phylum Actinomycetota; class Coriobacteriia; order Coriobacteriales; family Coriobacteriaceae; genus Collinsella. The sequence continues at coordinate 36,571 of CAUHFS010000013.1, forward strand.
CGGCGCCGGCGAGGATCCGGGTGCCACGGTGGCCATGCCGGCTATGCCTCAGGAGTAGGCCTACGCGTTTATCACCATCACGTACCTGCGCCTTTGCCGTACGCAGATGAGCGCGACGGCAAGTGATGCGCTGCGGGTATAATGGACAGCATTCAAACGGTGGGCACCGACGTGCCCGCAGGAGAGGAATGATCATGGGTAAGACTTTCAGCTTTGTCTCCGGCGCACTTTTTGGTGCCGCTGCCGGCGCTATTATCGGCGTTGCTCTGGCCCCGCGCTCGGGCGCCGAGACCCGCGCCATGGCTGCCGATATCGCCAACGACGCCTGGGACAATATGCGCGACACCTACGAGCACAGCGCCGAGGAGGCCCGTGCTGCGGTGAATGACTTTGGCCCGATGGTCGACGCCAAGACCGACGACCTGCGCGCCAAGGTCGACCTGGCCCGCGAGCGCATGGACCAGCTGCGCGAGCAGCTCAACGACGCCATTTCGGGCGGCAACGTGACGCCTGCCGCCGACGTCGTGGTCGAGAACGCCGTCGAGGCTGATACCGAGGCTGCGGAGCCCTCGACCGAGGCATAATGCGCGCCGGGGATTTTGTCGGCGCCAAGATCTATCGCAAGCCTACCGAGGACAAGCGCACCAAAAAGGACGGCACGCCGCGCAGCCCTAAAAAGCTCGGAAAGATTCACTTTCCGGTCTTTACCCCAGGCGGTACGCGCGTGGTCGGCTTTATGGTCCGCCAGTCCGATATCGCGGGCATGATCGAGCGTCCCGACCGATTCGTAGCGCTCGACGCCATTGGTGTCTACGAGGGCGCCATTGCGGTCGATGACGTCAAGGACACGTACGATGCCGCCGCTGCCAAGCGCCTCGACATCAACCTGGACGATTGCATCATCTGGGTCGGTATGGACGTGCGCACGGAATCGGGCGACGTCGTGGGCTATTGCTCGGACGTTGAGTTCAAGCCACGCTCGGGCATCGTGCAGGCATTCTATGTGACCGCCGGTGCTGCTTCGAGTGTTTTGGTTGGTGACACGCAGGTGCCGCCGACGATGCTACGCGGCTACGAGAACGGCGCGATGATTGTCTCGGACGAGGTCAAGGCGCTCGGGTATTCGGGCGGCGCGGCCGCCAAGGCCGCCGAGGCCAGCGTCGTGGTGGGCGACAAGGTCAAAAAGGGCGCCAAGGTGCTCGACGACAAGGGATCGGTTGCCGTGGACAAGGGCAGTCGCGCACTGGGCAAGCAGCTCGGCAAGACGCGCGGCATGTTCAAGGCCTTTAAGGACGAATACCAAAAGGCGAGCGGAGGCTCGTCAAAAGCTACAAAATAGCGACGTACCAAATGATGGGAGGCAAGCCGGAGACCTGTTGCTCCGGCTTGCTGTGTTTATGGGGGAGGGCACATGCGCCAAAACGGATCCAACTTAAACGGGCGTTCGGGTGCGCGTCCGACGGCGCGCCGCGATCTGGGGCAGCTGCCCAGCGGTCAGCGCCGTCGCCGCCGTAAGCCCGGCGCGATGTACCTCAACCATAGCCGCGGGTTTAGCGACCGCAGCGCGCGCATCGGCAACGGGCGCTCGCCGCGCCGACCGTCCCGTCTGCCCTATGCGCTCATTGCCGTGGGCTGTGCGCTCGTGCTGTTTATCGCTGCCGTCGTGGGCTACGTCAACCGCAGTGTGGACGTGGAACTCAACGGGCAAAAGACCGCGGTGCGCGTGGGCTCTACGCTGCAGAATCTCATCGACGACCAGGAGTTGACCGATACCTACGACGCAGGCGACCTGCTGGCCGTCGATGACAGCGTGCTCAAGCGCCATGGCGGCGAAAAGCTGTCGGTTAAGGTGGACGGCAAGCGCATAAAACAGGGCAAATGGGATAGCCGCGAACTTGAGGGCGGCGAGAAGGTGACGGTCAAGGATGGCCGTAACACCTACGAGAAGCACGAGGTTCAGGCTACGGTTATCGAGCCCAAGCTCAAGGTCGAGGGCACGGGCGCTATCGAGTATGTGCAGACATGGGGCGTTCAGGGCCGCTCCGAGGTATGGGTCGGCGAGCAGTCGGGCAAGACGCAGGACCGCGGCGAGGTCGTGCCCGCCACCGACTGCGTAGTCGAGTGCGCAAGCGTAGCGCCCAAGGGCAACGAAAAGTACGTGGCCCTGACATTTGACGAGGGTCCGAGCGGCGCGACCAAGCAGATCTTGCAGGTGCTCAAGGAAAAGGGCGTCACGGCGACGTTCTTCCTGTCGGGCGATGCCGCGGAAGCCTCGCCCGCTACTGCCAAAGCGATTGTCGATGCCGGGTGCGAGATCGGCTCCAACAGCTACAGCGATGATTCGCTCAAGGGCGAGGATCGCGAGACGGTGCGCAAGCAGATCACGAAGGGCACCGAGGCGATTAAGTCGGCGACCGGCGTCGAGACGATGTTGCTGCGTGCCCCCTACGCCGCGTTTGACGAGCAAAACTGGATCGACTCGATGGACCTGGTGTCCGCCGTGGTTTCGTGGAATATCGATTCGGGCGACTGGCTGCTCAACGGCGCTGACGAGCAAGTATCGACCGTGCTCGACTCGGTGACGCCGGGCAATATTGTGCTGCTCACCGATAGCGATGAGTGCGCCGAGCAGACGCTCGAGGCGCTGCCGCAGATTATCGATGGCCTTGTCGCCGACGGCTACAAGATCGTGACGCTCAGCGACCTGGTCAAGACGGACACGGCATTGAGCAAAAAGCTCACCTCGCTCACCAAGGTTTCCATGCCCAAAAACGCCGTGTTCCCCCAACTCCCCGAGGACGACGACACCGCAGAGTAGCCATGTAAGAACGTCCCCAATGACTATGTCACGGATACGTCAGTGTTTGGTATGCCTGCAATGTGCAGCGCATAAATTCGGTGCCGCAGCGCGATGCTGATGCTATAGTTACTGCGGTTAATGAGGGTCAAGAGAAAGGTTACAGGTGAAATCCAAACCTCGACCATACAGTCGATGACCCCATGCAGGTGCTTTCTGCGCGTGCACGGGGTGTGAGCGCCGAGCGGCGTGCCGCCCGCGCATGCGTATATATGTCTAAAAGTCCACGGATTGCGTGCCGGCATGGTCACGCGGTCCGCAGGAATAATGATGGGGAGCACCATTGAATTATCTGAGTGAGATGCTCAAATTGCCGGTCTTGGACGTCGATGGCGAAAAGCTCGGCGTTGTGAACGATTTTGGCATTGCAACCGGCGAAGTTTTTCCGCACGTTACGTCGCTCGCGTTCCGTGGTCCCGGCAAGACGCCGTTTATGATCAGCTGGCGCAAATGGGTCGACCGTATCGACGAGACGGGCGTTCATCTTAAGTCGCCGGCCACCGAAATCCGTTTTTCGTACCTGCAGCCGACCGAGCTGTTGCTGGCGCGCGATGTTCTCAATAAGCAGATCGTCGATACGCAGGGCATGAAGGTCGTGCGCGTCAACGACATCAAGTTCTCTATGTCGGGCGAAAATCAGCTGCGTCTGCTGGGTGCCGAGGTCGGCGCCCGCGGTCTGCTGCGTGCAATCAGCCCCGCGCTCGAGCACGTCGTCGAGGGCTTTATGAAGCACCTGGGCAAGCCGCTCAGCGAGGACATTATCGCCTGGTCTTACATGGACCTGCTCGATCGCTCGACTAAGAACATCCAGCTCTCGGTGTCGCACAAGACGCTTGGCGAGCTGCATCCTGCCGACATCGCTGACATCATCGAGCAGCTCGACCCGCGCCTGCGCGCGCAGGTGTTCGCGCAGCTCGATACGGCACAGGCCGCCGAGGCCATCTCGGAGTTCGATGACGACGAGCTCATGACCGAGATGCTCGAGGGCCTGTCCGACACGGACGCATCGTCGATGCTGGCCATGATGGACCCGGACGACGCTGCCGACCTAATCGACGAGCTCGATTATGAGAAGGCCGAGAAGCTCCTGCGCCTGATGGGTGTCAAGGAGGAGAAGGCGATTCGTAACCTGCTGGGCTACGAGGACAACACCGCCGGCCGCATCATGACCTCGGAGTTTGTCTCGCTACCCGCCACAGCGACGGTCGGCGATGCCATCGAGGCGATCCGCAAACTCGACGAGGACTTTGAGAGTGTCTATTACGTCTATACCGAGGATCCGAGCGGTATGCTGACGGGCGTGCTTTCGCTGCGCACGCTGATCGTGGCCGACCGCGACGCCACGCTGGGCCAGCTCGCCTATCGCGATCTGGTCTACGTGTCGCCCGACGAGGACCAGGAAGACGTGACGGACGAGATGACCAAGTACGACCTGGTTGCCATCCCCGTCTGCGACGAGAACCGTCATATCCTGGGTATCGTGACCTTCGACGACGCCATGGACGTTATCGCCGAGGAGCATCAGGAGGACCTGCAGATCGCCGGTGTCGGCTCGGGCGATAGCGCGTCGGACGACTCGACGAACGTGCTCAGCTGGTTCGTGCATCGTCAGTACTGGGTTGTCGTGTGGGGCATCGCCTCGTGCATTATGGCGACGGTGCTGGGGACGGCGCTGGGCTCCGCGCATCTGGTGGTGTTCCCCATGTGCGCCATGCCGCTCGTGCTGCTGGCTGCCTCGCGCATGGTGTCGTTCGTCAAGAACTACTTCCTCGAGTACGACGGTCACGACGACGAGCCCAAACCGTACCTGGGATTCTTCTTCCAGAGCACGGGCATGGGTCTGATCCTTTCGCTTGTTACTTACCTGTGCGCGCAGCTGGTGCGCACCGCTGCGTTCCCCGATGCCTCTATGTTTGAGGAGCAGCTCTTTACCGGCTGCTTTAACATTGCCGCCATCATCTGCCTGGTGGGCAACATGAGCGCCGTGATTTACCTGATGGTGCTGTTCTGGCGCGACGAGCACGACCTTAACACGTCGGGTACCGCCATGAACGTTATCGCCGTCATGATCTCGTGTGTGGCGTACTGCATCGCCGCGGTGCTGCTCACCATGTCGGTCATGGGATAGGTGGTCGCGTGCAAAACACGAAGCAAAAGGCGAGCGCCAAGCAAAAGCTGACCATCGCCGCCATCTTTGGCGCTATGGGCCCCGGTCTGTTGGCGGCGCTTTCGGGTAATGACGCCGGCGGCATCGCCACGTATTCCAGCGCGGGCGCCAGCTATGGTTACAAGATGCTCTGGATGCTTCCCGTCATGACCGTGCTGCTCATCGTGACGCAGGAGACTGCGGCGCGTTGCGGCTGCGTGACGGGTAAGGGCCTGGCCTCGCTCATTCGCGAGCGCTTTGGCGTGCGCAAGAGCGTGCTGGCCATGGCGGCGCTGCTGATCGCCAATACGGCCGTGACCATTTCGGAGTTCGCGGGTATCGCGAGCGGCCTTGCCCTGTTTGGCGTGCCGGCGAGCATTTCGGTGCCGCTCGTGGCGCTGCTGGTGTGGATGCTTACCATGTCGGGCAGTTTCCAGCGCATCGAGAAGATTTTGCTGCTGGTAAGCTGCGTGTTCGTGACCTACATCGTCGCCGCGTTTATGGCCGGCCCCAACTGGGGCGAGGTCGCGGTCGACTTGGTCGTCCCCAATATTCAAAACGACCCCAGCTACGTGTCGCTCGTGGTCGCAACGATCGGTACCACCATCGCACCGTGGATGATCTTCTTGGCTCAGAACAACGTGGTCGATAAGAATGCGGGCGAGGACGACATCGTGCTGCAGCGTATTGATACCGTGAGCGGTTCGATTGCTGCTGATATCATTGCGGGCTTCATTATCATCACGACCGGTACGGTGCTGTTCCCGGCGGGTATTCAGATTAGCGATGCCGCCGATGCCGCCCGCGCGCTGGAGCCCATCGCGGGCCAGTGGTCCACGGTGTTGTTTGCCTCGGGCCTGGTCGCAGCGAGCTTTTTGGCTGCCTGCGTGCTGCCGGGCGTTACGTCGAGTGCCATCTGCGAGGCATTTGGTTGGGAACGAGGCGCCGATCGCAGCTGGGACGAGGCCCCGGTCTATCGCGGCATCATTACGGCCATCATCGGCATTTCTGCCGTGTTGGTGCTCATGCCCGGCGTCGATTTGTTCCAGATTATGATGACCTCGCAGGTCATCAACGGCGTGCTGCTGCCCGTGGTTCTGGTGTTCCAGGTAGTTATTGCCGCTGACCGTCACATTATGGGCACTAACCGCAACGGCCGCGTGTGGAATGTGCTCACTTGGGCGACTATCGGTGTGATTACGGTGCTGACGGTCGTCATGTTTGTTCTGCAGGCGATGGGTTACAGCGCTTAGCGCCTCTTTTGGACTCCAAACAGGCCGCAGCGATGGACTGCGGCCTGTTTTTTGCCCGCTATAGGGCGTTAGTTATATGGCAGTGGACAAAAAATGCCAAATATGAGTACTGTTGCCTTGCCGATAGCATTTACGACCAAGAAAATAATGAACATAGTTAAGAATCTGTTTATTAAAAGCGGGTCTCCAAGTCCTAAGCCGGCCATTCTGGTCAACTGGAAGGGTCGCGCGCTACCGCAGGGGCGCCATTTTGGGTGGTTTTGCCTGCTACTAAAATGGTAACAGTACTCATATTTGCCGCTTTTTGTCCACGACCTCTTGGAGTCGGCTCGAAAAGAGTGATTTTGGGTTGTTTGCTGCGGATGTGGGGCTTGGAAACAACGCTCGGGGTGGCGAGGCGCCCAGAATTCGGTCGCAAGGAGGGCGTTCCTCGGCTGTGCCAGGAGTGTCCCTAGGTGCCGGCACATAAGGAACGTCCCTAACTGCCGGAGGGGGTGCCTGCCGTGGCAGGCACCCCCTCCGGATGTGGGAAGTTTGCGCTGCAGGTTACTTGTCGGTGCCCAGCTTGTGCGGCTTGAGAGCGAGCGCATTGACGAGCGCGTCGGTGGCAGACTTGACGGCCGCCGGCTGCGGATCGTTGACGTGATCCTCGGGATGCACGGGCAGGTCCTTCTTGACTGCATCGTGGATCAAGTTGAGGTACTCGGTCACGCCAGTGGTCGACAGGTGCGTGCCATCGCCATCGAACAGGTCGTTGCGATTGGCACTGTATCCGTACCAGTCGATAACGCGCACGTTCTTGTAGCGCGTGGCGGCGTTGGCGATGGCCTGGTTGGTAGAGCCAACCCACGGCTGCGGGCTGCGCGTGTTCACAAACACCACAATACGCTTATCTCCTGCATCGGCCATGATGGCGTCGATCTGGTCGTCGGTTACCAAGCCATTGGTTCCCAGCGCAAAGACCACGATCTTGCCGGCAAGGTTCTGTTGGAGATAGCCCTCAAATGTCGCGCGGCCCGCATCAAATTGGCGGCCCTTTTCGGCATCGATGTGACTGTGGGGGAACACGCCGTCAAAGGAATCGACGGCGCGCAGCGACACGGAGTCGCCGATCATCAGCAGGTCGTAGGATCCGTCGGGGAAGCCGTCGTTGTCCTTGTCGGTGTCGTCGGCCGCCTGCTGGTCGGTGGGCGCGGTGTTCTTGGCTTCCTTGTTCAGAACTTCGGCGCCCTCACCGCTCAGTGCGGAGGTCTCCGGCACAAAAATCAGGCCGCCCA
>CAUHFS010000014.1 GCA_959605475.1 uncultured Collinsella sp.
CGCGGTCATCGGCCATCATCGAGGTGCCCGTCGCCAGCTTGAGCTTGCGGTTGCCCTGCACGTGGAAGGCGTCCATGCCGCGCTCGAACTTGCCCGAGCAAATGCGCACAAAGGCGATGCGGTCGCGGTGGTTCTTGTCCATGTTGGCCTGGATCTTAAAGACAAAGCCGCTAAAGTCGTCGCGGCAGGGATCGACCGGCTCGCTGGTAAGCGTATCGGTATAGGCGCGCGGCGTCGGGGCCAGACGCAGGAACTCCTTGAGGAAGGGCTCCACGCCAAAGTTGGTGAGTGCCGAGCCAAAGAACGCCGGGCTCAGCTTGCCGCAGGCCACGGCATCCAGGTCGAGCTCGTCGCCGGCGCCATCGAGCAGCTCGATGTCATCCATCAGGTTCTTATGGTTCTCCTCGCCGATAAGCTCATCCATGGCGGGGTCGCCCAACTCTGCCTCGACCTCGGCGACCTTCTTGGTGGCGTTGGCGTGACCGTCGCCCTCAAAGGCAATGACGCGACGGGTCTGGCGATCGAACACGCCGCGGAAGTTGCGGCCGCTGCCGATCGGCCAGTTCATAGGATACGTATTGATGCCCAGGACGTTCTCGATCTCTTCCATGAGCTCAAACGGATCGCGAGCCTCGTGGTCGAGCTTGTTCACAAAGGTGAAGATGGGAATATGGCGCAGCGTACAGACCTTAAAGAGCTTTTTGGTCTGGGCCTCGACGCCCTTGGCGCCGTCGATGACCATGACCGTGGCGTCGGCCGCCATAAGGGTACGGTAGGTATCCTCCGAGAAGTCCTGGTGGCCGGGGGTATCGAGGATGTTGACGCAGGCGCCGTTATAGGTGAACTGCAGCACCGAGGAGGTAACGGAAATACCGCGCTCCTTCTCGATGTCCATCCAGTCCGAGACGGCATGCTTGGCCGAGCTCTTGCCTTTGACCGAGCCGGCGGTCTGAATGCTGCCGGTATAGAGCAGCAGCTTCTCGGTAAGCGTGGTCTTACCGGCGTCCGGGTGGCTGATGATCGCGAATGTGCGACGCGACGAGATTTCATCCGACAGGCTTGCCATGCGGATCCTTTCTTGCATTGAGTGCATTACGTCGATGTAACCGCACTATTGTAGCCGCGAAATCCCGCTCTAGGGCGCCTATCAGGACAAATTCATCAGTTGGGGCCTGGGTAGCCGGCCCAATCCGAATTTGTCTCTTGCGTAACTGTACATAGTGTATATATACTGTGCTTACCGGTTATATACACGTGTAGCCCAACAGCTAAGGAGCCGCTGTGGACATCATCCTATCCAATTCGAGCGACAAGCCCATCTATGAGCAGATCTCCTCGCAGGTCAAAGCTCAGATCCTTTCGGGCGCACTCGCTGCAGGAGCCAAACTCCCCAGCATCCGCGCGCTCGCGAGCGATCTTGGCGTGAGCGTCATCACCACCAAGCGCGCCTACGCCGACCTGGAGCAGCTCGGGTTTATCTGCACCGTGCAGGGCAGGGGCTGTTTTGTCGCCGAGGGCAACCAGGAGCTCTTGCGCGAAAACCAGCTCTGCCATATCGAAGAACTGCTTGCGAAAGCGGCGAGCCAAGCCGAAGCCCTGGGCGTTACGCGCGACAAGCTGCACGAGATGCTCGACCTGATAGCCCCCGAAACCATGCAGTAGCCATCTGCAAGAAAGGCTATACCATGCAAAACTTGCTAGAACTCAAAGGCGTCTCACGCCGCGTAAGCGACCGCTTTTCCCTACGCGATGTCACACTCACCGTGGAGCCCGGCCAGATCGTCGGCTTTGTGGGCGCAAACGGCGCCGGCAAAACAACGACCATTCGCGCCGCGCTCGGGCTCATAAAGCTCGATGCCGGCGAGGTACACCTGTTTGGGCAGCGCTGCGACGCCGACGCGCCCGGCGAGACACAGCGCCACCTGCGCTCCCGCGTCGGTCTTGTCCTGGACACATGCCCCTTCCCCTCCACGCTCAAGGTGGACCAGATTGAGACGCTCGTAGGCCCGGCGTACCCCACGTGGAGTAGCGAAACATTCGCCAGATTTATCGACCGATTTGGCCTTGACCCCAAAGCCAAGGTCAAGGACCTCTCCCGCGGCATGGGCATGAAGCTGCAGCTTGCCTGCGCGCTCAGCCACGATGCCGAACTGCTCGTTTTGGACGAAGCCACCGCGGGCCTCGATCCCATGGCGCGTGAGGAACTACTCGATGAGCTGCTCGCCTTTGTTTCCGACGGCCAGCGCAGCGTACTGCTCTCGAGCCACATTACGTCCGACCTCGATCGCGCCGCCGATCGCGTCATCTGCATCGATAAAGGCTCGATTGTATTTGACCTGCCACGCGAGGACATTACCGACCGCGCCGGCATCGCCCACTGCACGCAAGCACAGGCCGCAGAGCTCATGGCTTGCGTCGAAGGCGCCCGTGCCGCCCGCCACGCCTATAGCGTGGACGTGCTCGTGCCCAACCGCCGCGATACACTCGAGGCTTTCCCCGAGATTCCCTGCGATCGGACAACCATTGATGATTATCTTCGCCTCATGCTGAAAGGGGCTTCGAAATGAAACGCGCCTTTATGTCCGAGCTCGCCATCGTTCGCACGCTTATCCCGAGTATCGCGGGCGTCGGCCTGTTCATATTCGTCGTGCTGACCCTCGCCAACGCATCGGATGGTGATTCTGGCATGAGTGCCGGCGCCTGCGCGGTCAGCGCCATGTCGCCCATCATGGTCATGAGCTCGCTGGCCGGCTTCGACAACCAAAACGGATGGGAACGCTATCGGGCAACGCTGCCCATCTCGCGCAAAGACATCATCTGCGCACGTTACCTGTGTATCGTTGCTTTCTCGGCCATCATGGCATGTGCGGCTGCACTGTTGAACATCGTCACCATCCCACTGTTCAATAATGCAGGCATCCCCCCGACGGGACAGGCCGTCTTTGAGATTACAATTGCCTCGGCAGCCTCGATGCTCATCTCCCTCATGATGGTGTTTTTGGCGCAACCGTTGTTCTTTCGATTTGGACACATGGAGGCGCTGCGCCTGTCCGTTGGTCTGTTTGCCTTGCTCGGATGCCTTGCCATGGCCACGCTGAGCTCCTCCAACCCCATCAGCAACTGGCTCATGTCGATTGCCGGGGCAAATCCCGATCCCGCCGTCCTCGGCTGCCTGTGCGCAGGAATTGCCGTACTGGCCCTCGTGCTATTTGCACTGAGCTGCGCCATCAGCACCAGGGTCTATCGAGCGCGCGATCTGTAGCCACGCGAGCCTCGATCCACGAAGGACGCGATCGCCGCCCCTCCCCGCAAATCCGTGGCAAACGGCATGTCCCCGGCGTGCGCCACCGTGCTACTTGCACAGCGGCTTGGGCAGCGGAATGCCTGCCGCAATGACGGCGGCGATTATCATGCAGACGATACCCTTGAGCGGGAAGCACATAAGCAGCAGGCCCACGACCATGACGGGCTGACGCATAACGGCGCCCATCGTCGAGGCGGTGCAGACGGCGACGCAAAAGACCGGATCGGCGCCGGTAAGGATAGCGAAGCCGTAGCCCAGGCTCACGCCCGAAAAGATAACCGGGAAGAAGTGACCGCCGCGCCAACCGAGGTTGATGAGGGCGGGCGTCAGCATGGCCTTAACAAGACCGGTCGCGATAAGCACGCCGGCGGGAATGGTCAGATAGGTCTCCATGAGCACGTCGGCTTGGGTCTCGCCGGCAAACATAGTGTAGGGCAGGACCGTGCCACAGATGGCGAGCGCCAGACCGGCTAGCATGGCCTTGACGACAGGGCGCTCCCCTATGGCATGGGACAGTGCCTCGCTTGCATGCTCAGAGACAAAGTACAGCCAGCCGCATACGGTGCCGACCAACGCCAGCGGAATGAACCAGGCAAGCTCAAGGTTACCCACCTGGGCGGCCTCGAACCTCGGCATGCCCATGCCGCCGCCCATAAGCTGGCCGAGCAGCAGGTAGGTACCCAGACCGCCGGCAATCGCAATGCCGTAGACCACGGTCTTTTGCGCCTTGGGAAGCTTGATCGTGATCTCATCGGACGCGGACTCATCATCATTAGCGCCCTGGCCGTCGGCGCTACCGGCGAGCGGCGCCACAAAGCCAAACACGGGCGCGGTGAAGAGCGCCGTCAGGGCAGCTTGGGTACCCAGCAGCGTGAGCTGCCTAAACTCGGCGCCAAAGCGACGCATGCGGTCGCCGACCCAGCTGCACAGACCCGCAATGACGCCGGTCAGGCCGGCTTCCGGTCCAATGCTTCCGCCAAATAGCAGTGGCAGCAATGCCGCAAGCGAAAGCTTGCCCAAGTTGTCGTACGGGTAGCGGCCGTCGCGCTTTACCTTGACCATCACTTGGTTGAGGTCATCGGTCTTGGTGCCCGTAAGCTTTTCGTACAGACCGATCAGCAGGCCGCCCAGCAGGCAGACGAAAAACGGATACGGCAAAAAACCGAACGGACCGCTCGCGAGCTCGGGCGAAGCGACGCCCAGCATATGCGGGATCTCGGTCCATAGATAGTCGATACCGTGCTCCATCGCAAAGAAAAACAGCCAGACCGCGGCGCCTGCAAACGCACCGGTCACGGCTACGCTAACTAAAAACAGCGCACGGTTTTTGGGTTTTGCAAGGTTGTCCATCGGGACCTCCCGTGGTCTAAATCGACAAAGATACGTTTTATTGTAGGACGGGCACAGCGCGGACGGGCCAGCCATCTACGCCTCAAACGGCACCGTTGGGCGCCGCACGTGCGATAGGCCTACGGCTTAGCTGCCGATAATCGATGCGATCTCGTGCAGGTCCTCGGCAAAGTAAATGCCTTGCTGGCGCCTCGGGCTCGAAAGCCCCTTATCAATCATGTGCTCGAGCAGCGCCTTGAGGTCGTTGTAGTAACCGTTCAGGTTGTACAGAATGCACGGCGTGCTCAGATGCCCCAACGATACAGCCGACATGACCTCGGCGATCTCCTCGAGTGTGCCCGTGCCGCCCGGAAAGGCGACGAACGCATCGCCGAGCTCGATCATCTTGGCCTTACGCTCGGCCATGTCGCCCGTCACGATCAGGTCATCGATACCATCGTGCTGAAACTCGGCCTCGATAAAAAAGCTTGGCTCCACGCCGGTCACGCGCCCGCCGGCATCGAGCACGCTATCGGCGAGCGCGCCCATCAGTCCCGACTTGGACCCGCCGTATACCAGCGCGTGGCCGTTGGAGCCAATCCATGTGCCGAGCTGCCGCACCGCAGGCAGAAACGCCGGGTCGTTACCGACGCTGGCGCCCAGGTATACCGTAATATTCATATTTTTGTCCCCCTCATCGTGACGCGCGGCGCCCGCCCTAGCGTTGGCGTCGGCGATATTCGCGCACGCGGCGCGACAGGTCGGCGAGCTCATCGCGATCGAGCTCTTCCAGGTGCTCAAGATCGTCCATGAAGCGCGCCATGGTGTCCTTTTGGCGCATCTTGATGAGCGTATTGCAGTAGTTCACCGCCACGCCCGTGAGCATGGCGATGTAGAAGATGCTGATGACGCTCAAAACGACGGTGATAGCGCGGGCAACCGGCGTTTCGGCCGGGATATCGCCAAAGCCGATCGTCGATACAGTCTCAAAGCTAAACCAGAGGCCATCGCCAAACGTAAGGGTCGCAGGGTCGGACAGCCAGACGGCCGTCGAGCACAGCAGGTAGAAGATAAGGAACAGGCCGGTGATGCGCGCAAAGCCAGCCTGGCGCAACACGTCGGCAAGCGTCCTCAACTTGTTCATCGCGACCCCTTTTCCCAGACGCCCCATCACGTTGCTCGGTATTGTCGCACATCCGGCACTTGGGGACGTTCCTTTTGTGTCGAACAGATTGGGAACGTCCCTAAGTGCCAACTCCGGCAAAGAGTGTCCCCGGCGACCAGTCGTTTAAGAACGTCCCCAATGACTACTACAACTGCCGGACAGATTGGGAACGTCCCTAAGTGCCGGATGTTAGGCAAGCTGAGCTGGTATCCTTATGCGGTATTATCTCAACTCGATAGGATTGTCTGTGAAACCTTCCGCCGTCCTTCGCTTAGCTCTATATCGCACCCTAGCCGTCGCGCTTGCTGCGCTCACACTACTGAGCGCCGTCATGCCCACCCCGGCCTTTGCCGCCGACTCCGACCAGCAGGTCAAGACGGTCCGCGTCGGCTGGCTTGTCAACAACGAGGGGTTCCAGGAAGGCACACCGGGCGAGCGCCTCTCGGGATGGGGTTACAAGTACCTCCAGACCCTCTCGTACTACACCCCTGGCTGGCAGTACGAATACGTGTCCGGCACCTTCACCGAGCTCATGGACATGCTCGAGAAGGGCGAAATCGACCTCATGCCCAACATCTCGCATTCAGTAGAACGCGAGCAAAAGTTACTCTTTTCCTCAAACCCCGAGGGCACCGAGCGCTACTACATCTACGCCAAGCCCGATCGCGACGATCTGGCCAAGGGTGACCCCCAGGCACTCCAAGGCCTCACCATCGGCTGCAACTCTGGCGTTATGCAAACCTTCGTCGGCCAGCAGTGGCTCGCCAACGAAGGCGTCACCTGTACCTATAAAGAAATCGACACCGGCGGCGCCCTCTTTGCGGCACTTTCAGACGGCGAGGTCGACGCCGTCATCATGAACGACACCATTTCGTCGCCCGATGCGTCGCCCATGTTCTACGTAGGCTCGAGCGACTACTATTTTGCCGTTCCCAAAAGCCGCCCCGATCTGATGAACGACATCAACTCGGCCATGGCGGCAATCAACCGCACCAACCCGCGCTACAACGACGAAGTCAAATCCAACTACTCGGCGCAAAATAGCGGATCCGCATCACTTACCAACTCCGAACGGTCGTGGCTCAAGGCCAATAACAACACGCTTACACTTGGTTATCTCAACAACAATCTCCCCTTCTGCAACCAAGATGCAAACGGAGAAATGGAAGGGTCACTCGTCTCACTCGTTACGACGCTCCACGACAAATTTGGCATTACCGTACACACGCTCGCTTTTTCAAGCAACCAGCAAATGACGGAAGCGCTCTCAAAGGGAAATATCGACATCGCCCTACCGGCATTTCGCGACTACTGGCTTGCCGAGCAAATGGGGACCGTTCAATCGATTTCGATGGGAACGATCTCTCTTACCGCCATCCACGCCACCAGCGATCTCAACAAGGATCTCCGCAATATCTGTTGCACAGGGTTTTCCATCGTCAACCGCAGCGAATTAAAAACTATGTTTCCAAATGCAAATGTAACCGAGTATCCGTCTGCAGACGACATGCTTTCTGCCCTTAAGGACGGAAGATCAAGCTGCATCGTTGTTCCCAACGCACGGCTGGAAACCATCCGAGATAGCTACGATATCAGAGACTACGAGATACAGGAACTCTCACGCACGGCCGAACTTTCTTGCCTTATGCGACGCGGAAATCCCGAATTATTGAGTATCGTCAACAAGGGCATCATCAACGCCGGAGAATCGCTTTCTGCGAGCAATTATTCCTCTACGTCGTATAGCGCACAGGAATCAGACGCGTTCAGGTTTATATATCGTCATCGTAGTTCGATTGTCGTCATCATCGTCGGTGTACTGTTGACTGGGGTAGCGGTTCTAACCTGGGCCCTGCAGCGAGCCAGAGTAGGGCAAAACAAGGCACTCGCCGCCAATGCGGCCAAAACGGCCTTTCTCGCCCGCATGAGCCATGACATCCGCACGCCGCTCAACGGCATTCTGGGGCTCATCGAAATTGAAGAATTGCACGAAGACGATGTCGATGCCGCCCGTAAAAACCGAGCTAAGGCGCGAATCGCCGCCAACCATCTGCTCTCACTCATCAACGACATTCTAGAAATGGGCAGGATTGAAAATGGTAAGCTAACGCTTGAGCATGTCTCATTTAACCTCGAAGATCTCTGCAACGATGCAATTGTTCTGTGCAAGCTCCGCGCTTCCGATCGCAATATTACGATGCAGGATCAAAGAGCACATCCCCTCTGCAATCCACATGTAATGGGAAGCCCCACTCATGTACGTCAGATTATCATCAACCTGCTCGACAACAGCATCAAGTACAACAAAGATGGCGGGACTGTCGCTTTTGCATCGCAGATTAAACCGATCGATGATAGCCAGGTGCTCTTTTGCTTTAGCGTCTCGGACACCGGCATCGGCATGTCGCCCGAGTTTCTTAAGCACATCTACGAACCGTTTGCCCAAGAGGGCAACGATGCCCGCAGTAAATTTCAGGGAACTGGCATGGGCATGCCGATCGTCAAATCGCTCATAGACATGATGGGCGGCACGATTGAGATTTCGAGCGAGGTCGGCGTGGGAAGTACGTTCAACGTCCAGATTCCGCTCGATATCGACAAGAACCCTCAGGCAAGAGAAGGTGCGGACGAGCAGGCGATCAGCTGCTCGCTTGCCGGCATGAACGTTCTTTTGGCCGAAGACAACGAGCTCAATGCCGAAATTGCCCAGGCCCTGCTCGAAAGCGAAGGCATCGTCGTAACTCGCGCCGCCGACGGCAAAGAAGCGGTCGAACTATACACTAGTCGTCCCGCCGGCAGCTTCGATGCGATCCTGATGGACATCATGATGCCGGGTATGGATGGCTACGAGGCAACTCGCGCGATTCGTCTGAGCGAGAAGGCCGATGCAGCCGACATCCCCATCATCGCGCTCACCGCCAATGCCTTTGCCGAGGACGCCAAGGCGGCACACGATGCCGGCATGAACGCCCATCTGCCCAAACCGCTCGACTTTAACAAGCTCAAAAACATCCTCGCCCACATCAAGAAAAACGGAACTGTTTCGCTATAGTTTGTGCTCACCCACCATGCACAGTTAGAAAGGAAGCCAACGATGTTTAGGCCCTTACGTCGAAAGAAACGCGCCATCACCGACGAAGAGGCGCGCGAACTGCTCGCCACCTGCAAGCGCGGCGTCTTTGCCGTCAACGGCGACGATGGCTACCCGTACGCCATTCCCGTCAACTACTTCTTTGACGCCGAGCACGACAAGATTTATTTCCATGGTGCCAAGGCTGGCCACAAGGTCGACGCACTCAAGCGCGATGACAAGGTCTGCTTTACCGTTTACGGAAACGAGTGGTACAAGGACGATGACTGGGCTCCCTACGTTATGAGTACCGTGGTCTTTGGCCGTTGCCGCCTGGTAGATGAGGCCCCTGCGTTTATCGAGGACAAAGTCCGCCAGCTCGCGCTTAAGTACTACCCTTCTGCCGAAGAAGTCGAGGAGGAAATCGCCAAAGATATCAAGGGCGTCCAACTCTACGAGATTTCGATTGAGCATCTTTGCGGTAAACAGATTCAAGAAAAGTAAGCTCAGAAACAGGTCTTGCAGATAGCAATATGGCCCGGTTCCAACCAACATTGGAACCGGGCCATATGCTTATGAAGCGTCGGCGGCTATGTGCGCAAGCGCCTCAATGAGTTCCTGCGAGCTCACGGGCTTACTCAGGTGCGCATTCATGCCCGCCTCGCGCGAAAGCCTACGGTCGTCGGCAAAGGCGTTGGCGCTCACGGCGATGATCGGCGTGGTCGCGGCATCCTCGCGATCGAGTGCTCGAATCTGACGCGTGGCCTCAAAGCCATCGATGCCAGGCATCATGATGTCCATCAACACCACGTCGTACTCGTGCGGCGCACTCGCGGCAAACGTCTCGACGGCAGACTCGCCATCCTTAACATGCGTCGCGATGGCACCGGCACGGTCGAGCGTAAACTGTGCGATTTCGGCATTCAGGTCGTTATCCTCTACGAGCAAAACACGCAGGCCCCGGAGCGCGTCGCTGTCGCCCGCACCCACGCGAGCTGCCTGGGGAATCTCGGAGCGCTCGCACTTCTCAAGCGGCAGGCGGATGGCAAACGTCGTCCCCTGCCCCAAGGCGCTCGTAAAGCTCATGGTTCCGCCCATAAGCTCGACCAGCTGCTTGGCAATAGACGCGCCCAGGCCAGTTCCCGATGAGGCACCTTCCACCTGTTGCTCCTCGCGGCAAAACGGCTCGTAGAGGTGCTGTTGGAACTCCTCGCTCATGCCAATACCGTTGTCGGCGATCGTGTATTCATAGACGGGGACGCCATCCGCTGGCTCCACCTCGCGGCACACCAGGCGAACATAGCCGCCCTGGCGGTTGTACTTGACGGCATTGCCGGCAATATTGAGCAACAAGCGCTTGAGGTGCGTCACGCTCACCCGCGCATAGGGATGATCAAGCGTCTGTTGGTCGCAGATAATTGTCACCAGACGCTCCTCGGCCTGGCGCTCCAAAATATCGCGCACTTCACAGTTGAGGGCCACCAAATTTATGGGTACGAGGTTCAGATCGATCTGCCCGCTCTCCAGGCGACTCATATCCAGGGCCTCGTTGGCAAGGTCGAGCAGCAGTCCCGATGCCGTCCAGATCTTTGAGCGGCACTCGGTCTGCTTTTGCAGATCGTCCGCATTAGCATCGCCGACCTCGACCATGCCGCGAATGCCGTTGATGGGCGTGCGCAGATCGTGGCTCATGCGACGCAGAAACTCCGTCTTTGCCGAGTTGGCAGACGAGGCCTCACGTGCCGCCTTTGCCAGTTTGTCGCCATAGTCGCGCTCCTGCTGCAGCAAGTCCGTCAAACGTCGACGATCAGCGCGACGGCGCACCATCACAACAACGGCTATAACACCGCTGTAGAGCACCAGCACGCCGGCAGCAACAGCCGCGACGACCTCGAAGTAGCGCCGCGCCGAGGCATAGGTGTACACGTAGAATTGGCGCGCTTTACCAAATGTGCCCAGATACCACTCGCCGTTGGCGTTGACCAATCTGACCTTACCAGCCAGGCAACGCTCCTTGATACCGTCGACAATGACGGCATCCGTCGCAGGCAAATCGAACACGCCTGACACGGCGGGCTCGACAGCGTTGGTCGAAACGACCTTGCCATCGTTTTCGATCACGATATTGCCGCTATCGATGGTCTCGTAACCATCGAGCAAGCTCTGCAACTTGAGCGTATTGCTCGCGACCGCCTTGGCGCTCTGGTGCCTCACCGCGACAACGATGCCCTCGCCGTCCTGCCGGGCCACGCAGCCAATGTCTGCGACCGAATCGTCCGCAAGCGTAATGCGAGCGGTATAGGACTTAAGCGAATGGGCTGCCACCTCCAGCACAGGCGTCTCTTTGAGATTCGCGGCGAGCGACTCGTAGCCCACGTTATCCTTCGAGGACTCGGACACCAAGTTGCCCGATGCATCCGTTACGATCAGCGCTGTCACATTAAACTGGTCAGCATATTGCTCCAACGTAGCGTTATCCACCGAGCCGTCGCGCTCCATATCGCGCGCCGCCTCTCCGGCGATCTCCATAACGCGAATCAGGTTTTTGGTCGCATAGGCGCTGTTGAACGCATCGTAGGAAAGGCTCTGTGTCGCCACGTAATCGACAACGTCGGAAAAGCGCTGCTCGGCTTGGGCCGTCGTGTAACCGTAGCTCGTCATGCCGGCAGCAGCCGAGAGTGCTATCCCCAACAGGGCGGCAAGGAGCCATGCCAGGGCCGAACGGTCGCCCCGCTTCTCTGTGGTGTGGTCGGGTGCATCGATCACGACAGGCCCTCCATATTCAAAAAGGGCGAAGGGTCATCAAAATACTTTGACACCAGGCGCTCCATGGTGCCATCGGCAAGCATTTCTTGGTAGGCATGGGTGAGCTTAACGTCGATGCCGCGTGTGTCGTTGATATCGAAAGCGGTGCCCAAACCAACCTCTAGCAGCGGCTCAGACAAAATGCGATACGTCACGCCATAGTCTTTTTCGTAGGTGAGCAGCGAGGACTCATGCGCGGCGATGGCGTCGGCTAGGCCCTCGACAAGCGCCGGGTTCAGGTACGAGCGGTCCGAAAAGCTGTAGAGCTCCTTAATCTGCGGAACGTTTTCATTGGTGTGATTGAGCAGAATCGATTCGGGCTTGGTGGTGGACTGGACCGCCACGACCCTACCCTCAAGATCGGCAAGCGTGTAGATATCGCTTTCGGGATCGACAGCAACCACCTGTCGGCTCGCGAGGTATGGGCCGGCCCAGCGATATTCGTTTTCGCGACCCGTCATAGTAAAGCTGCCCATGACGCAGTCGAGCTCGCCGCTCGCCAGCAGCTCTTTCTTCTTTTCCCAGTCGATCAGCTGGTACTTTGGCTTGTAGCCAATGCGGCCCAAAGCCTCGGTCAAAATATCGACATCCAGGCCAACAATATCGCCGTACTCGTTGCTATACACAAACGGTGGATAGAGGTCGCTGCCAACGTTGAGCGTCTTAAGGTTGTCGTCTTTGACCTGCGAGGCGGCTGCGCCTTCTGATGCAGACGCCGCGGCCCCGTCATTCGACCCGGAACAGCCAACTATCGCTACGACAAAGGCGCTCGCCACTGCAAGCGCAACAAATAACGAAATGGCAACCGAGCGGCGAGGTCTTTTCATCGAGCTCCAGAAGATCCTGTTTACAGACTCAAGGGCAAAGATATTAGCAGACAAAACCGCGCTTGCGCTCAATGGTTACAGATGCTTTACCATACGGGGCCTTCCAGCCAATCTGGCAGACGGCCCCGTATGCAGCGCTCACTTACTGCGCATTAAAAACGTAGCGGTCCAGACGGTCGCACGCCTCCCTTACACGCGAAAGCGGCAGCGCCAGATTCACGCGAATGTGGCAGGGTCCGTGGAACGGACGGCCGTCCTGATAGCCCACGCCCACACGCGCGCCCTCGTCGAGTAGCCACTGAATATCGCGGCCATGCTCGCGGCACCACTATGGGAATGCGGACAAATGGCCGGTTAGTCCTGCGCGTCGTCGACGGCGGTTACCGTCAGCCTGGTTCCGTCAACCGTAAACGATATATCGAGCCCGGCGTAAGCCAAGTGGTACACGCGGTTTGGCTCGTGCTTGCTGCCCGCGCGGCGCGGATCTTGGCGAAGGACCTCTATCAAGCCGGAGAGCTTTGCAGGCGGGACCATATCCTGCAGCGCATGCGGAAACTCAACGTCGAGCTCTTGCCATGGCGCATCTTCAATCCAGCCGCCGGTCGCATCCGGGTGACAGTCCGCAAACGGAATGTAGGGCTTGATATCGTAGATGGGCGTGCCGTCGCGCAGATCTGCTCCCAGCACATGGATGATGGGGCCGTCGTCGGTAAGCTCGACACGATCGAGCTTGACGCAGGTAAGACCGATGGGATTGGGGCGAAACGGGCTGCGTGTGGCAAATACGCCCACACGCTCGGCTCCACCCAGGCGCGGTGGACGCACGGTTTTCGACCACTTGGCGTTGGTGCCGGACCTGCCCTGCGTCTTGGCATCGGCGGCGATGTCTTCCGCCGTGCCGCCGGGCGTTCCGTTTTCAAAGCGCCAGAGCAGCCACAGGTGCGAGAAGGAGTACAAGCCCTCAACCGCCGCGCTGGAAGCATATTCCGGCTCAAAGACAATGCGCCCCTCAAGATGGGGCGCCAAAAAGCTGTTGCGCGGGATGCCGAACTTCTGCGGCAGGTCGGTATGTATGTGTGCAATAGGTTCCATGCCGGTCATTGTACGGCACGGGCGCGCGGGACGCAGGCCACGATTGCCCGTCATCGCCATCTGCATGCAACCAACGGTTGCTTGGAAGGGCGTCGACTGCCGCGTATGCTTAAAGCCGCAAGCAGCAGAAAGGAGCCATCATGGCCTTTGCAGAAAAACTCATCGCCGTCCGCCGCGCCAACAACCTTACCCAAGAGCAGCTCGCCGCCAAGCTCTACGTCACGCGCCAGGCCGTGAGCCGCTGGGAACGCGGCGAGGTCACGCCGGGCATCGACATGATGAAGCTCATCGCCGCCGTGACCGGCGAGCCTCTGTTTCACCTGCTCGAAATGCCCGAGCACTATTGCCAGAGCTGCGGCATGATACTCACGCCCGACGTCTGCGGCACCGACGCCACGGGCGCCACGACCGACCATTACTGCAAGTGGTGCTACGACCGCGGCAAGTACACCTATGAGACCACGATGGAGGCAATGATCGAAGATTGTGCCCCGCGGCTGGCACAAAGCACCGGCATGTCGCTCGATGAAGCCGTCTCGCTCATGGGCGCCGTGCTGCCGCAACTGGAGCGCTGGCGCACCGTGCAGGAAAACGAGGAACGATACGGCACCGAGGCCCGGGCGCGCTATGGCGATGAGGCTATCGATACGGCAAACGAAGCGCTGTTGGACATGGACCCCGAAACTTGGAACGACATGAAAGAACTCGAGCGCGCGATTTTGGGCCAGCTCTCGATTGCCATGGGCGACGGCGATCCAAAGAGTAACGAAGCCCGCAATCTTGTCGCAATGCACCGCCGATGGGTTGGCCTTAACTGGGGACACGAGCCCCAGGACGAAGCATACCTGGGCCTCGCCAATGGTTATCTTGCCGACCAGCGCTTTGTTGACTACTACGACAAGCCCTGCGGCACCGGAGCCACGGCGTTTCTGGTACAGGCAATCGAGTCGTCGTTGACGCGTGCATAGGCCGCGGCGGCTTTGGGTATTTCAATCGAAACCTCAACCGATTGGAGACCTATGGCTACTGATCATGAGCTCGCGCTCTACGTTATGACCGGCTGCCCGTATTGCATAAAGGTCAAGCGCTTCCTGGCCGATAACGGCGTGACCATCCCCGAGCGCAACATCTCGACCGATACCGAAGCCGAGCAGGCACTCATCGCCATCGGCGGAAAACGCCAGGTTCCCTGCCTGTTCATCGACGGCAAACCACTCTACGAATCGAGCGACATCATCGCGTGGGTACAGAAGAACCTGCTCTAGTACGCAATTGCAGTCGGCTCGCCCCGACGTCCAAGCCCATACGACCCAAACATGTACACCAGCATCCAAAGTCGACGTTTTTCGACATCTTTGGATGCTGGTGTACAGCTTTTTGCATGGCCCCGGCACAGGTAGTCGTTGGGGACGTTCTTAAATGACTAGTTGTTTGAGACAGCCTTTGGATTATGGCTGTTTGGGGCCATCTGACGTCTCTGGAAAGGGCTCCTTAGAGGGCCGTGTTCAAAAAATGGCAAATATGAGTACTGCTACTTGTTTAGTAACAGCAATTTTAATCATTTCAGGGATCATTCAACGCCCCAAGCGCCCACAGACGGCGTTATTTCTCCCCATATGTTCAATAAAAGAGACGCCTAATGGTATTAAATCTCATCAGGGACCTCATTTTTGAACAAAATAAATGCAACCATAATGGCAACAGTACTCATATTTGCCCTTCTTTGCACACAGCCCTCCAGAATAGCCGTTAGGGACGACTCAAAATGGCAATTCCGGCACTTAGACGCTCTCTTCTTGAATGACTAGTTGTTAAAGAACACTCAGCGACTACTCCAATTCGCGACACACTGTGTCGCGAATTGAGCTGTTCTCACCACCGAAGACCGGTGAAAGCTCCTGGCCAGAATCTCGATAGCTTGTTAAAGTGCCCCCTCTGCAGGTTCAATGAGCGCTCATGTTCCAGACTGGAAAGTGAAGAAATATCGAAGCCATCGATGCTCATTTCCTATCGAAAAAACTAGTCAATACACGCTAATTAGCTTGATAAACTGCTTGTATTTTTGTCTACAAAACTGTATACAAAAAGAGATTCCGGTAACCAGCGCTCGACATTATGTCAATCGATAGGAGGCGCTATGGACGCTAAGCAGCTTGAAAAGATGATGGGGTTTGCCCCCGGAGAGTTGGAGAAAGCCGCGGAGGCATACGAAAAAGATGAATGGCCGAAGGGTCGCACCATCAAGCTGGGAAGACCGTCGATCTCCGATGAGCCAAGCGTTGTTTTATCGGCACGTGTGGGTGAATCGGTTCTTGAAGCCTTTGACGCAAAAGCAAAGCGCCATGGGCAAACACGCACGGAACGACTCAGGGAGCTCATCACGCTCGATGCAATGATTGCCTAGTCCCCTGCCGAACCAAACATGTACGCCAGCATCCAAAGTCGACATTTTTCGACATCTTTGGATGCTGACATACAGCTTTTCCAACATAATCATCGGGGACGTTCTTAAATGGCTAGTCGTTAACGAACGTCCCCGATGAGTAACTAGCCGTGGAAGCGGGCTATGGGCGCAAGTGGCTGCTCGCGAAAGACGCGCTCGACAGCGGCGCGGTATTCGTCGACCTTTTTAGTCTTGCGTACGAGCTTGTGAACGGTAGCAGGATCGGCGAAGGCGCATTTGGCGTAGAACCACCACTCCTTCATGCGAAAGACCGCATTGCCGCCAATCTCGTCCGCATAAGCTGCAAACAGTGTGTCGTGGAAGCGCTGCAGCTCAGCAGCCGTTGCAGCAGGTCCGCCCTTGACCATGCGAGCGAGTGCGGGATTCGCGAGCAAGCCGCGTCCCAGCATCACATGGCGCGTGCCGGGATAGGCCTCCACCAGCGCATCCATATCCTCAAGATCGAAAATGTCGCCGTTATAGGCGACCGGAAACGGCGCCCGCTCCAGCGTCTCGCCATAAAACTCCTTGCGCGGTGAGCCCGTATAGCGGTCCTTTTGCACGCGCGGGTGCACAATCAGCTCTGCCAGCGGCATGCGGCAATACAGTTCGAGCACGCGCTCGTATTCGTCATCACTCTCCAGCCCCAGCCTGGTCTTTACCGATACCGGCAACGGCGACTGCTCGCACACATCGCTCAAGAACACCTCGAGCTCGTCGAGATTGCGCAAGAAACCCGAGCCCTTGCCCTTGGCGACAACCGTTCCCGAAGGGCAACCCAAGTTGAGGTTGACCTCGCGATAGCCCATATCGGCAAGCACCTGTGCCGCCCACACAAACTCGTCCGCATTCTTGGACATCAGCTGGGGCACCACGTTAAGTCCCTGGTTATTAGCAGGGTCGATCTCTTTAAAGGCCTTGCCGCCAAAGCGATTGCCCACCCGCGGCGGCGGCAAAAACGGCGTGTAATAACAATCGAGCGCGCCGAAGCACTCCGCATGCACGCGACGGAACACATGCCCGGTAATCCCCTCCATAGGGGCCAGCGAAAGGATCATCTACTCTTCTCTCATATCAACGAACGTGACAAAGGAAACGCCCCTTTGTCACATGCATTATGCCTTGTGCTCCAGATGATTCACAAGGCAGAGGTAGCAGCTTGACGATAATCACCCTTCCATCCGTCGCCTCACGTAACGAAGGTGAATGGTTTTCCGCGAAGTGAACGAGTGAAATCGGACCCCCGAGGCATCGACACTTTTAGAGAGCCATTTCCTGCGGTTTTGTCGCTCAAATCCTGCGGTTTTTGCATCCAAAAGTGCAAATGCTTCAGGGGTCCAGAATAGGTCGTTCACTTCTCGGAAAACCATTCACCTTCGATTTGCTGGCGCCCACAAACAGTGAGAGGCTATCCCACAGCAGGGCAGCCCCCTTGCGCGTCATTTGCCCCATGACGGCGGCTTCATGTTCCAAAAACAACGTTCATGATCACGACAACCACCAACACCACGCCGTTGGCACCATGTTTGAATAACAGACACCCTCCACACATTTATACTAAAGAGCGTGTGCGCATCGCCCAAAAACGATGAGAGTCGAGGCCCCCATGCAGCAGCTCACCGAGCAAGAAAAGAAACGCATCCAGCGGTACTGCACGTACCCCAAGATCGCAGCGACTGCACTCGCCATGTCGTTCGTAGCATGCCTGCTGATGTTGCCGCTCCAAATGATCAACGATATCGCGTTCCACCAAAAAGAATTCCAACCCGCGGGCATATATACCGCCATCGCACTCACCGTAATCGAACTCGCCGTCTTTTGCTATTGCGCTCTTGCACCGCGCTTTGGAATGCAGGGCAAACAGTGGAAGGAGCTGCAGAGCAGGCTTGCGGTAGCCCAGACCAACAAGGACCGTTCCGCGGAGGTCGCCGGCGTGCTTGCCACGCAAGCTGCCGGCCGCCTGCTCAAGAACAGCGATAACGATCTCGCGCGCAACCTGGGCGGTGCCGCGGAGGTCGCCGGCGCCGTAGGGGCAGTCGCCACGGCGGCAGACGTGCTGGCCGAGACCTCGAGCAACGCCGAAGCCATGGCAAACGCATACGGCGTGATGATTCCGAGCGCCAAGAAGCAGATGATCGACCTCATCGTCGTGCCCGCCATTGTGCTGCTTGGCGTCTACATCCCGCAGTTTGTCCAGGGAAATAACGAGCTTCAGGCAAGAAAGGCTGCAGCCGCCGAGCAGCTCGCCATCGCGCAAGATGCCTTGGAGCCCGTGTGCGAACGCGTCGCGGCAGACGACCCATACGAGTCGTATCACGACTACGGCTACCGCATTATCGGCTATCTGCGCGATAATGACCTTGGCGCTCAAGCAGCCTATGTCTACCTTTCTTTTGATGCAGACGGCATGCTCACGGACGTCGATTACACCAGTCAGATCGACCCCGAGGCAAGCCTTGCAGACAACCTCGCCCGCGCCGAGCAGGATATCGCGACGCTCTGCGCCCCGCTCAACGGGTTGGACATTTCCGTTGCCACACCGGGCCTCCTCACGCCATGTAGCCTGTCGGATGAATTTAAACAGGCATTTTTAGCCGGATCCCTATATGAAGAAATCAGCATCAAGACGGAGGACGAATCTATCAAGTCGTACTACACCTTTGACACCGAAGCCGCAGAAGAATTCGACGAATACACCCATCCGGAAATTAGGCTCATGCTCTCTGCAAAGGAGGGCTAGCAGCCTACGCCCTAATTGCCGCTCGCAAACGCCGTCTATATTTCGAGGTCTAATACTTTTCCCGAGAAGTGAACGGCTGTATTTTGACCCCCGAAGCATCGACATTTTTAGGCATCAAACCCGCAGGATTTGACTGGCAAAACCGCAGGAAATTGCATCTCAAAAGTGTCGATGCTTCGGGGGGTCCATTTTGACTCGTTCACTTCTCGGGAAAAGTATTAGATCTCGATTTACATGCCGCTCAATGCGACAAAGGAACTACCCCTTTGTCGCATTATTCGGAGCGCAGGGCCTCCACGGGATCCTTCTTGGATGCACTGCGGGCGGGCAGCAGACCGGCAACGACCGTCAGCAGCACCGAAATTGCAATGAGCATCAGCGCGTCTTGAACGGGCAGGCTCATCAGATTGGGTACCTGCTTGGCCGCAAGCGCCCAGGCATTGACCGGAAAGCTCACGGCCACCACGACGACAATGGCAAAGACGCCGGCAATGAGACCTTCGATAAAGGTCTCGGCATTGAATACGTTGGCCACGTTGCGCTTTGACGCGCCGATCGCGCGCAGGATGCCAATCTCCTTTTTGCGCTCCAGCACGCTGATGTAGGTGATGATGCCGATCATGATGGAGCTCACCACCAAACTGATACTCACGAATGCGATGAGCACCAAGCTGATAGTGTTCACGATGTCGGTCACCGAACCCATGATGATGCCCATGTAGTCGGTGTACGAGATTGCCTGCTCATCATGGCCAGCAGCTTTGACCTGTCTGTTGTACGCATCGATGTGATCGAGTACGCGCTCCTTGGCCTCAAAGTCACGCGGGAAAATCTTGACCGAGATGGGGTCTGCCTCGTCCGCATAGCCCAACGTGGTCAGGTTATTGTCGTAGGTGAGCTTTGACGCCTTGGCATAGCTCATCATGAGCGAGCTCAGGTCCTCGGCATCCATGTTGAAGTGGATGGCACGAGCAAAGGCGCTCGCATCCACGCGCATGGCGCTCGCCAAGCTGGCAAAACTCGAAGACATCTGCGTCGCCATCTGGTCCATGAGTCCTGCCGCGCCCGACTTGAGCTGGGCCGATACCGTCGTCGCAATCTGTTCGCTGATTGTCTTGGTCACTTGGTCCATAGCCTGCTGCAGATACGGAGCAAGCTGCTTTTGCACATAGTCGGTCATCGCCTGCTGCAGGCGCTCGGCCAAGGCATCGCCGCCGAGCACCTTAAGCTGAGCCAAGCATTGCTGGGCGTCGGCATCATGCTCAAGATACGTCGAGAATGCGGCGGCAAGCTTTGACGCGT
Organism: uncultured Collinsella sp.; assembly: GCA_959605475.1. Taxonomy (GTDB): domain Bacteria; phylum Actinomycetota; class Coriobacteriia; order Coriobacteriales; family Coriobacteriaceae; genus Collinsella. The sequence goes on from CAUHFS010000014.1 coordinate 20,078, forward strand.
CCTTAAAATCTTCGGGCGACAGCGCCTTAAACTGATCCGACTGCATAAAGCCCTCAAACAGCTGGTTGGCAAGCGCTCCCACCTGCTGCATTTGCTCGGGCGTGAGTTCCAGGCCGTCAAAGATGCCCGAGAAATCTGGGGCCGGCGCTTTGGCCATGATGTCGCTGAAGTCGATATCCTTTCCAACGCCCGAAAGGTCAATGTCCAGCCCGGACAGGTCGATACCGGAAAGGTCCATACCGCCGGCCGCGCCCGAAAGCACAGACGCATCGAACGAGAACGCGCTCTTCAGCGCCGCCTCGTCCACACTGAACATGCTGCCCAAATCAACGCCTTGCTTGGCCTCGCCTTGCAGCTCGTCGAAGGTTTTGCCTGTAAAGACATCCGTCTCGGGGTGGGCAAGCTGCTCCTGCACGATCTGCGAATCGGCAGCGCGCTCCATAAGCTGGCGAGTCAGCGCATGCGTGTAGGCAATGCCCGGGGACAATGCGCTCGCGTTGGCCGTCTCGTTGGGTCGCACCACGCCCACAATGCGCACGTCAATACCGTCGGCAACCTTGGACGTCATAAAGTCGGCGTCGCCAGACATGTCGGTCCACATGCCGGTCTCCTCGTTTTTGCGATAGGCATCGGCCGGCGACAGCACCTTAAACGTCGTGGACAGCGCATCGTCGTAGGTAAAATTGGTGCCAGTCTCGGGCGTCTCGACCTTGCCGTCGGCCGCCATGGCACTGTTAACCAGGTCGTTGAGCTCATCGATATCCAGCGCACCGATGCTGTAGAGCGTATAGTCGCCCACCGTGCCGCGGCTCGAAAGCACCATTACGGCTTCGTTAGCAGACGTAGGCCAATGCCCCGCCACGACATCGTACTGGCTGTCGAGCAGGCTCTGGTCGTCAATCATCTCGTTAAAGACCGAGGTTCCCATGGATTCCATGCCCACCGTTGCCGCCGAGCTCGCGCCTCCGCTCATGGCCTCGGTCATGGCGTTGGGCACCAGCCGGACAGGCTTCTCATCGCCCTTGCCGGCACGATAGACAACCGGCGTCACGCCGTAGCCGTACTGAATGGCGTTGACCTCTTTATCGATGCCGTCGCCACCGGCATCGAGCCATGCCTTAAAGCTCGCCATGTCGTTGGACTTAACGCTTGCAAACATATCCTTTACGGCCGTGACCACAGGGATCTTATCGGTCCCCTGAGCCTTGCCGTCGGTGCCGTCGTCGGACGAACCCTCGTTCTTGGACGTATCGTCATCGGTAGCCCCCTGTCCGCCCATCATGGACGACAGGTCGTAATCTTGTTTGGAAATCGTAAGCGGGTAGCTTGAGAGCGTGTCCTCCTCGACCTTTTTGATGTAGCCGTTTACGCCGTTGGAGAGTGCCAGGATCGCTGCGATACCGATAATGCCAATTGAACCTGCAAAGGCCGTCATGGCCGTACGGCCCTTCTTGGTCATGAGGTTTCGGGCAGAAAGCCCCAGCGCCGTCACAAAGCTCATCGAGGTTTTGCGCGTGGGCTTGGCCTCGCGACGCGCGGCCTCGGCAGCATCAAAGGGGTCGGAATCGTCAGTGATCTTGCCGTCAGCCAGGGTAACGATGCGCGTAGCGTACCTGTATGCCAACTCGGGATTGTGCGTGACCATGATGACCAGACGGTCGCGCGCAACGTCCTTGAGCAAATCCATGACCTGTACGGATGTCGTCGAGTCCAAGGCGCCGGTCGGCTCATCTGCCAGCACAATCTCGGGATCATTGATCAGGGCGCGGGCAATGGCCACGCGCTGCATCTGTCCGCCCGATAGCTGGCTCGGACGCTTGTTAACGTGCTCGCCCAGACCAACTGCCTCGAGCGCCTTACGCGCACGCTGGCGGCGCTCAGCACGCCCCACACCCGTGAGCGTAAGCGCCAGCTCCACGTTTTCCAAAATGGTCTGATGCGGAATAAGGTTATAGCTCTGGAACACAAAGCCGATGCGATTGTTTCTGTAGGCATCCCAATCGCGGTCGCTGAAGTCCTTGGTCGAGATGCCGTCGATCAGCAGGTCGCCGGAATCAAAATGATCGAGTCCGCCGATGACGTTGAGCATCGTAGTTTTACCCGAGCCCGAGGGACCCAGGATGGCCACGAACTCGTTATCGCGAAAAGACAGGCTTACGCTGTCGAGCGCTACCTGCGTAAACGACTGCGTAACGTACCTTTTGCAAATAACTCTGAGATCCAGCATGGACGGCAACCTCTCTCGCGCGGGCGCGCTCGCCCGCTCCCCCGCCGTTCACGTTCGGCGCGTTTGTCCTACTCTATCCTCATTTTTGGCCGATACCAGTGAGGAATGTAACGAACCGCGCCAAAAAACGAACGGGACAGCACGCCGCATGGCGCACCATCCCGCATATAACATCCCCGATGCGACAAAGAGGCTGTCACTTTGTCACATTCCAATGCGCGCTACTTTTCGAGCCCGCACGGCATAACGTTAGCGCTGCCGCGGCGAGCCTCAGTCACGGCTGCAAAGAAGCGATAGCCGCCCGAGAAGTTAAAGCACTCAAAGCCATGCTGCGCCAAAATACGGCAAGCAATGTAGCTGCGAATGCCGCTCTGGCAAATCACGTAGACCGGCTTGGCCCGGTCGAGCTCGCCCAGGCGATTGCGCAGATCATCGACGGGAATGTTTACGAAACCATCGATATGCCCGCGCTCATACTCCCCTTCCGTACGAACATCGAGCAGCTGCACGCTGCCATCGCGTGGCAAGTTGGGCTCATCCTCCCAATGCCACTGCGCCAGTATGCCGCGATTGAGGTTCTCGATCATAAAGCCCGCCATATTGACGGGATCCTTCGCCGATGAATACGGCGGCGCGTATGCTAGGTCCAAATCCTTAAGCCTATCGCCGCGCATGCCTGCCTGGATGGCAGTCGCCAGAACGTCGATACGCTTGTCCACACCATCGATGCCCACGATTTGCGCACCCAGCAGGCGCAATCCCTGCTTCTCGAAGACAACCTTCATGGTCATGGGCGTTGCACCCGGATAATAACCCGCATGCGAACCGGGCGACAGGACCACGCTGTCGCAGTCAATTCCCGCCGCGTGTGCTGCCTTTTCGGATAGTCCCGTGCTTGCCGCCGTCAAGTCGAATACCTTGATAACCGATGAGCCCAACGATCCGAGGTAGCAGCTGTCCATGCCGGCTATGACATCGGCGACGACACGCCCCCGCTTGTTGGCGGGGCCGGCGAGCGAAATGACCGCGTCCTCGCCGGTCACCTGATGCGTGACCTGCACGGCATCGCCCACGGCATACACGTCGGCAGCAGAGGTCTCCATGCGGTCGTTGACCACAATAGCCCCCTTGATGCCCAGTTCGAGCCCCGCCTCTTGCGCCAGATGGCTCTCAGGTGCCACGCCAATGGCAAGCAGCACCATATCGGCTCCGATAGGGTCATCGCCCGCAACATGGGTGACAACGCGGCCATCAACTTCCTCAAAACCTGTCACATCGGCCTTGAGGCGCAGATCGATACCGTGCTCACGCACCTCGGTATGCAAAAGGGTCGCCATGTCGTAATCCAGGTTGTTCATAAGCTGGACGGGACGCTGCAGAAGGGTCACCTGGAGCCCCAGCTCACACAGATTCTCCGCCGTCTCGACGCCAATGAAGCCGCCGCCGATCACGACGGCACTGCTCGGTCGCCGCTCTCGAACATAGCTGTGAATACGCAGCGTGTCCTCAACGGTGCGTAGGCTAAAGATTTTATCCGAGTCGATGCCCGGCAACGCAGGGCGAATCGGCTTTGCACCCGGCGACAGGATGAGCTTGTCATACGTCTCGACAAATTCCTCGCCCGTCAGCATATTGCGAACCTCGACCGTATGCGAATCGGGATGGATGGCAAACACCTCGTGACTCGTCTTGACCGCAATGCGAAAGCGATCCCAAAAGCCCTTGGGAGACTGCAGCGTCAATGCGCTCTCTTCTTCTATCACGCCGCCAATGTAGTACGGAAGCCCACAGTTGGCATACGATACAAAACCCGTGCGCTCAAAGATGACAATTTGGGCCTGCTCGTCGAGTCTGCGCAAACGTGCCGCCGCCGATGCGCCGCCCGCGACGCCTCCAACGATAACCACCTTCATAGCTAACGCACCACCTTTCCCGTGTAGCCGCTTATGCCGCCGATATTCTTGACACTGCCATACCCAGAACGCTTAAGAAAACTCACAGCTTGGTTGCTTCGCGCACCGCTCAGGCAATGCACGAAAAGCTGCGTGCCCTTTCGACGTATACCCATGATGCTACCCCGAAGCAGAAAAAAGAGTCGCTGTTTCCAGCGACTCCCCTTCAGTTGTCTGTCCCACGGACTTACTGTTCGCTCTTCGCGAGTGCCTGATCGATCAGTTTGTTGAGCGCCTCGCGCTGCTCAGCGGAGTTGATGCCGCCCATGATCGGCTCTCCCACAATGTTACCGTTCTGGTCGATCACGTAGGTGGTCGGGAACGAGTACAGGTTGGAGGTGAACTTTCCGGCCTCGCTGTCCGACTTAAACCAGATGTTCTTATACGTCACGCCCTTCTTGGAAAGCACGTCCTTGGCATCGGCCACCGCGTCTTTGTTGCCATCGAGCGTAAAGGAATTAACGCCCACGACCTGGCCGCCCTTCTCGGCAAGCTCCTTGTTGAGCTTCTCCAGATCGCCCAGCTCTCCCACGCACGGCTTGCAGGTGGTAAACCAGAAGTTCATGACGGTGACCTTGTTCTTGGAGAACAGCTCGTCGCTGTTTACATCGTTGCCGTCCAAGTCCTTGCCCTTAAAGCTGGGGAACTTCGTCTCCCCGCTCTCGCCGTTGGTCATACCCGCGGTCGAGGCATCAACGCTCTCCCCCTCGCCGGGCGTGCTGCCGCATCCGGGGAACTCCTTCTCCAGCGCCATGAGCTTGTCCTCGATCTCCTTGATCTGCTGTGCACCGGCCTTGAGTGTCTTAAGCTCATCCGCCGTGAACTCATCCTTGGCGCCGTCGATGGTATCGAGCAAGAAGTCACCGTAGTTCTTGCCGTCCTCAATCATGGGGGTGTCTTTGTTGGCCGCAAGGAACACCTTTTCCCATAGGGCGTTATCGCTCGCAAAGATCTCGTTTTCCTTTTGCAGCAGCTGCTGATACAGCTCGGCCGCCTCCTCGGCACTTGACGGCTTTTGCGCTATGAGCTCGGCAATCTGCGCATCGCCGCTCGTAGCATCCTTCGCGTCGCCCTTGGGGGCAGAGCACGCCGCGAGAGTCAGCGCCAGCACGGGCAGCATCAGCAGGGCCGCAATTTTTGACAGTTTCATGGTTCCTCCGTTGTATCGAAACTTATATAGATACCTATTTGTTTTCGCAGGCTTGCGCGGGCTGCGCGGGTTTGTCGCCCGTCACACCCAGCCCATAGCGAAAGCTAATGGCATCGACGGGGCATGCGCCCACGCATTTGCCGCAACGAATGCACTCGGCATGGTTGGGCGTACGCGTAACGTCCACGTCCATCTGGCACACTTTGGCGCACTTACCGCACGAGACGCATTTGCACTGGTCAACCTGGATCCCCAGCAACGACACCTTGTTCATGAGTGCATAAAATGCGCCGAGGGGGCAAATCCATTTACAGAAGGGGCGGTAGAACAGCACGCTCAGCACCGCAACCACAATGAGGATCGCGAGCTTCCAGGTAAAGAGCTTTCCCAGCGCAGAGCGGATTCCCATGTTCATGATGGACAGCGGAATCGCGCCCTCGAGCACACCCTGCGGGCAGATGTACTTGCAAAAGAACGGGTCGCCCATACCCACATCGTTAACCACCAAGACGGGCAGCAGCACCACGGCAAACAGTAGCACGGCATACTTGATGTACGTGAGCGGCTTGAGCTTTTTCGTGGAGAGCTTTTTGCTGGGAATCTTATGCAGAAGCTCTTGCAGCCATCCAAACGGACACAAAAAGCCGCATACAAAACGTCCCAGTAGCACGCCGATCAGAATGAGCGTTCCGGTGACGTAATACGAAAAGCTGAACTTAGACGATCCCACCACCGACTGAAACGACCCGATGGGGCACGCACCCGAGGCCGCTGGACACGAGTAGCAGTTAAGCCCCGGCACGCAGACGGCTTTGCCGGCTCCCTGGTAGATACCGCCCTTGGCAAAGTTAGGCAGGTGAATATTGGTCGCAAGCGTCGCCGCCGCCTGAATCAATCCACGAAATCTCGCCAAAAGATGCGATGCAGTGTTTTTTCTTTTATCCAATTCCGATACACTCCAAGCACAGCCTGATTGCCTTGGCCAGCACGGCATCCGCTTCGCCGCGCATAATTCCAAAGCCAACCATGGCTACCCCAACGATCAGCAAAGCCACCTGCGCCACAGGCTTAATCGCTTTGAACAATCTGACCACTCCTTTCGTTTCGCGACCCATTGGACCATACCGACTATAAAATCCGTGTTAAGCGTGAATGACTATGCAAGGAGAACGTTATGCGCATCTTGGTCATCGAGGACGAGCGGGCACTGTGCGATGCGATCGCACGCAGCCTGCGCAACTTGGCCTATAGCGTCGACTGCTGCTACGACGGGCAGCAGGCCCTCGATCTGCTCGATGTCGAGACCTTTGATCTTGTCGTGCTCGACCTCAATCTCCCCCATGTCGACGGCATGACCGTGCTCAGGCAACTCAGGACAACTGATTGTGAGACCAAGGTGCTTGTGCTCTCGGCACGTGGCGAGGTCTCCGACAAGGTAGCGGGGCTCGATGCGGGCGCCAACGACTACCTCACCAAGCCGTTCCATCTTGACGAGCTGGCGGCACGTATACGCAGCCTCACGCTCAGGCGCTTTACGCAAAGCGACGTTGTCCTGACCTGTGGATCGCTGAGCTTTGACACCAAAGCGCGCCTCGCCTCCGTGGGCGGCGAGACCCTATCCCTCACGCGCAAGGAGACCGGCATCTTGGAATACCTGATGCTTAACCAGGGGCGGCCGGTGAGCCAGGAAGAGCTTATCGAGCATGTATGGGACAGCAGCGTCAACAGCTTTAGCAACGCGACCCGCGTGCACATCTCGTCGCTGCGCAAAAAGCTGCGCGGCGCGTTGGGGCACGACCCCATCCGCAACCGAATCGGCGAAGGCTACGTTATGGAGGACGGCAAATGAAGCGGCTGTCTCTGCAGTGGCGCATCACGCTGATGACGGCACTGCTGATATGTTCAACCTGCGTACTTATGAATTGCCTGGTTGGCTACTCCGGCATGCGCTACATGGACTCGATCGGCAATGAACTATCGGCGCACAGCAAGGTGGAGGCGGCCTCGCCCAGCTCATTTGACCCGACAAACAAAGAGCTCGACGACGCGCTGACCATCGTCGTGAACGACGCCCAAGAATCGTTTGGCGCGACGAGCTGGTATATAACTGCGGCGGTGACGCTGCTCGGCGGCGTGCTGGCCTACTTTGTAAGCGGACATGCGCTGCGGCCGTTGCGCTTCTTTGCGACGCAAGTCGAGAGCGTGCGGCCCGACAACCTCGCCGACACAAAAATCAGCGAGGACGTGCCCTCTGAACTCAGGCGCTGCAGCGCGTCGTTTAACGACATGATTGCCCGCCTTGACGAGGGATTTTCCGCACAAAGACAGTTTACGGGCAATGCGGCGCACGAGCTGCGCACGCCGCTTGCGCTCATGCAGGCCCAGGTTGAGCTGTTTTGCGCCGAGCACCCCGACGTCGACGCCGATACAGCGAGCCTGCTCGGGCTGCTGCAGGAGCAGACCGAGCGAATGACGCACATGACAAAGACCCTGCTCGAGATGAGCGAGCTGCGCAGTGTCCCTTGCAACGATGCGATTGACCTTGCGCCGATGATCGAAGAAGTACTCACGGACCTGGCGCCCCTTGCCGAGCAAAAAGACATCACGCTTACAAGTGAGGGCGACGCGCAAACGATCGGCAGCGATACGCTAATCTATCGGCTGCTGTTCAACTTGGCCGAAAACGCCATACGTTACAGCGCGCCCAACTCGACCGTGCAAATCAACGCCTGCGCCGAAGGCGACCACGTGCTGCTACGCGTGCGCGACCAGGGGCCGGGCATTCCCGAGCAATACCAGACGAGCATCTTTCAGCCCTTCTTTCGTGTCGACAAATCGCGCAGCAGGGCATACGGCGGCGTGGGGCTGGGGCTTGCGCTGGTCTGGGAGATCGCCGCGCTCCACGGCGGCTCCATCGAGGTCGAAAAGAGCTCGGAGCGCGGAACGACCATGCTCGTAACTCTTCCCACTCGCGCACTCGGCTCATTAAAATAACGAACGGGATGGCACGCCGCGTGGCGTACCATCCCTCACATAATATCGAGGATGTGACAAAGGGACTGTCCCTTTGTCACATCTGCTAGTTCTCGTCGCCTACCAGCTGAGTTAGCTTACTCCCACTCGACCGTGCCAACGGGCTTCGGCGTGAGGTCGTAGCAAACGCGGCAAATACCGGGGACCTCGGCGGTCACGCGAGCGGTAATGCGCTTGAGCAGCGCCCAATCGAGCTCGGGCACCTCGGCGGTCATGACGTCAACGGTGTTGATGCAGCGAATAATGCAGGGCCAGTCGTAGGCGCGCTTGCCCTCGCGCACACCGGTAGCGCGGAAATCGGGCACTACGGCAAAGTACTGCCAGATGGTCAGGCCGGCCTTGTCGATCTCTTCGCGCACGATGGCATCGGCCTCGCGCAGCGCCTCGAGACGGTCGCGGGTGATGGCGCCAAGGCAGCGGACGCCCAGGCCAGGACCGGGGAACGGCTGACGCTCAACCATGTTCTCGGGCAGGCCGAGCTCGCGGCCCACGACGCGCACCTCGTCCTTATACAGCAGCTTAACGGGCTCGCAGAGCTCAAACTGCAGGTCCTCGGGCAGGCCGCCAACGTTGTGGTGAGCCTTCACGCCGTCCTGCGACTCCAGAATGTCGGGGTAGATGGTGCCCTGGGCGAGGAAACTGACCTCGTCACCGACCTTGCGGGCCTCCTCCTCGAACACGCGAATGAACTCGGCGCCGATAATCTTACGCTTGGCCTCGGGCTCCTCGACGTCCACGAGCTTATCCAGGAAGCGATCAGTCGCGTCAACATAGACCAGGTTGGCGTCCATCTGGTTCTTGAACACGTCGACGACCTGCTCGCTCTCGCCCTTGCGCATGAGACCATGGTTCACATGCACGCAGATGAGCTGCTTGCCGATGGCCTTGATCAGGAGCGCCGCGACAACAGAGCTGTCAACGCCGCCAGAAAGGGCCAGCAGGACCTTCTTGTCACCGATCTGCTCGCGGATTGCGGTGACCTGCTCGTCGATGAACGCCTGAGCAAGTTCGGGAGTGGTGATACGCACCACATCGTCGGGACGCTTGTTGGGATCCATGCAGGGCTCCTTTTCGGGTCGATGGAACGCGCCGCGCATATGCAAACGCGCTGTCATATGACCTCATTATATGCAGAGCGAGGTTCGTTTCCCATCGCTGCGACGGAGCTTTTTGCAGGGGCGGCAGTTTTTCCTTATGCCAAGGTTAGCTCTACCTCGACAACGACCTTAAGAGCATCGCCAATAGACTCTTCCATTATTCGTTCGGCATAATCGTAGGCGATAACCACAAATTCCAGTCCCGAGCAACAGGGGTACAATGGCTGCTAATGTTGCCAGCTGTTGGGAGATGGAAGATGGACTGCGATGGCTACCCGCGCATTCCCATGCCGTTGATGTGCACTGCCTTTGTGCCGGGACAGATTGACGCTGCGGTTGCAGGCATTTCCGACCCCGATTCACGCACCATCGCCACGGCGGAAGCGCTGTACTTTCGCGGACAGGCCACACTCGCCGCCGAGACAGCACGCCCCTATCTTGACGCCACCGACCCCGCACTGCGCTATTCCGCATGCCTTATCTGCGGATATGCCAGTCTGTCGCTCAACCGTATCGCCGATGCCCGTCGTTGCCTTGCGGGCATCCTCGATACGCCAACTGACGAGGAATCGTCTGCCGTCCACGCCACGCATATCCTGTTCGCCTCCGCCGCGAGCGTCCTGTTGCACTTGCCTTCCCCGTATTCTGCCGAAGAGTTTTATCCGCTTGCGGCACATCTGCCCGAAGGCCTGCGCCTGTTCGCCAGCTACGTGATGGCGCATGCCCTGTACCTGCGCGGCGAATATGGCCGCAGTCTAGGCATGGCGGAAAACGCCCTGATCATGAAACAGGGAAGTTATCCCATCTCGGAGCTGTTCCTGCACCTGTCGGCTTCCATGGCCTGCATGAGTCTCAAAGACGTCGACGCCGCAAAGGCACACTTCGGAGCCGCTTGGGACATTGCGCGTCCCGACGGCCTTATCGAGCTCATTGGCGAGCACCACGGCCTTTTGCAGGGGCTTATCGAGGCATGCTTAAAATCGCAATACCCCGACGATTTCGCTCGCATCATCGAGATCACGTATCGATTCAGCTACGGCTGGCGGCGCATCCACAACCCCGATTCGGGCGAGGACGTGGCCGACGATCTAACGACCACGGAGTTCACCATGGCCATGCTCGCCTGCCGTGGGTGGACCAACGCCGAAATCGCACGCCATATGGGCGTGTCGCCGGGCACCGTTAAAAACCGCCTATCCGGCGTATACGCAAAGCTTGGCATCGGCACACGCGCCGAGCTGGTCGCGCATATGTTGCGTTAGCGACCGGGCTGGCAAGCGCATCGAACGCGTTCCGGAACCCGGCGCTTCGCTCGATCAATTTGGACATTTTGGCCATCGAACGGCACTACCGCCACGAAGCGCCTTCTCGCAAAATTGGATTATTTCCACCGATATTTGCGGGATGGGAGTCCAAGATGCTTGATCGCCGTTCGTTACTTGTTGCCGGAGCGTCCTCGCTAGCGAGCATTATGTTGCCTCGCATGCCGGGAAGCGAAAATGCCTTCCTGCTGCCGTTCGCGCCCACCGCGGCCTATGCCGACGAAGAAGATCCCTTCAAGGTGCTCGTTCTCTCGCGCACCATGTTTGGTGTGGTCGTGGTCGACGTCGCCAACAAGAATACGCCCATCACGGGTGCCCAGGTCACGCTCGCATCGCGCTATGCCGCAGGCAAGCAGCTCACCGCCACGACCGATGACGAAGGCACGGCCATCTTTGAGGTCGCGCCGCTTTCGGAAGGCTACGTGGACGAGGCAACGCTTCTCGACGCGTACGACTTTAACGGCGGCATCTCCATTAGCATGGCAGGCTACCGCGATGTCGAGATTCCCCTTGCGCGTATCCAGGGCGGCACCGCTATTACCGCACCCACACGTCCGCTCTCCGATGGCGAGCCGTACTTTCGACAGCTCACGTTCGACGAATGGGACATCCAGTACGCCGACGCCACGTTTATGGCAATGCCAGCGGACGAAGCAGCAAACGACCAGCCCGACACGCACGCTTTTACCGTGCAGGCTCATCTGCCGCAGGGCGGGCAGGCAACGTTGCATATCAATAAAGTGATGCCCGCTGCGGGCAGCTCAACCGAAACCGTCACGCAGATCGGCCAGATCAAGGCCAGCGCATCGGGCGCGGATAATCTGGCGACGTTCACGCTTGAAGACACGTTCCTCGATGCAGCTTCGGGCCTTCTGGAGGAAGGGGGCAAGCTGCGCTTTATGCTCGACTACCAGGGCAAAACCTACACGCTCTCATCCCCTATGGCCGTTGTCACCGCGCCGGCCGCAAAGGCGGAATCGGGCTCGACCACTATCGTCCCCACCACCATGGACCAAGAGGTCACTCCGTTTGATTTCCCAGCGGCGTTTCCCGGCATCGGCGGCAACAAGTTCACCTGCTGGATGCCCTCGTTCCCCATTTTGTTCGATTTCTCTTTTGCCGGGTACGTGCTGTTTGGCGGAGGATACAAACCGGTCGGCTACATGAACGATTCGGGCAACCCTGATCCGGAATACTGGAAGAAATCGCCGCGTGAATCGGGCGCCAAGCAGGCAAACCGCTACCTCGACGAGATGGAGGGGAAGTGGAATCAGTACAAGAGGATGAGTGCCGGTTCGGGCACCGATCCAAGAAACACCAAGCTCCTTCGCCACCATTGCACGCCGCTGTTCACGATGGATATCGCCACACAACTGTACGGCTCGCTCGCCTACGATTGGGTGGGCAAAACCTGGGGTAACAACAACGACCCCGCATACGGCAATATTAAGGCCCTCTTCCAGGTAAGAACCGACCTCAATTGGACCGAGCAGTTTACGCTAGGACCGGTGCCATTTTTCCTAAACGTCAACCCCTGGGTGCTGGCAAAACTGGCGCTCGCCGTGGGTGCCCACACGCACGGCAGCGGCGCGGCGTTTTTTAAAAACATTTCGCTCGACTATTCAAACACGTCGGGCTCGTTCACCATCCAGATCGGGCTTGCCGTCACCTTTGGCGCCGGCGTTGCAGGCGTCGCTTCGTCTGCCGTGCGCGGCGCCGCATCCCTCACGCTGTTCATTGGGTACGAGAAGGCAGATGGACACCAGCTTCCGCGACTGCGCGTAGGTGCAGACGTCGATGTCGATGTGATACTCCAATTCGTAATGTTCAAGTGGACCACCAAGGCTTGGTCGGGGTCGTGGCCCACGCTCATCGATTCGTGGAATATGTCGGTGAACAATGGCGACCAGTATGTGCTCCAGCGCTCTGAGCTCGCATTGGGTGGAGATACGCCTTATACGCTGGATGCCTGCTTCGGCTCGGCCGGCAACATTGAGGCGGGCGGCGTGCCGCAATTTATCGCATCGGCCACCATCGTCACCAACGCCGAGCTGCTCGCACGCGCCGAGGTTGCAGCCACCGCTAGAAACGTCGCGCCTACCGTGCGCGATTGGGACCGGGCGGTCACGCGCATTGAGCTCGAGGCAGATTCAGAAAGCGACGACACGGGACAGATCGAGCATTTCGTCCATGCACTGGTAGAGAACGACGAAAACGCCGCGCCGATGTATGAGTACGCCTACATCGGTCAGGCAACGAACGCCGTTGCGGACCCCAACGCCAATTCTGCCGGCGTGTCAGAGGACGAGCGTGGCGGCATAAAACCCTCGAGCGACAACGTGCTGTTTGCTGGCGTGCTCAGCGAAGCTCACATGAAGCTGGCAATGATTGCCGGCGTAGAATGCCTGTTCCGTATCGCCTCGGTGCGCTACGGCGACAATGGCCGCTCGCGCCTGGTGGTGCACACAAAGGCAAACGGCACGTGGTCCGCTCCCACGCCCGTGGACTTCCCCCTTGGGTTTGGCGAGGGCGACGTGGGGCGCGACGGCATATTCGATTACGACTTCGACGTGGTGGAATATACAGACGGGAGGGAAAACCAGGACGCCTACGTGCTGCTGGTCTCGGGCGAGCGCCCCGCCGGCGACAACACCCTTTTCGATACGGCGAGCACATCCGGCATACTGTCCGTTGTGCGCCTGCACATAAGCAACGACGGAGTTCGCGTGATATCGCACACGTCGTGGCGCAGCATCTCGCGCGGCCGCCTTCAGGAGGATGGCTACCATTGCCTGCAGTGCCCGCGCATCACGGTAGGCAAGACGCTGGTCGACGGACGCCTGTCGGGTGCCTACCTCCACCGCCGCGGAACCACCGCAGAAAAGGCGCTCGGCAGCGAGGCCGAGGTTGCGCTGGAATGCTTTACCCTGTGGTCGGACGTTTCGGGCGACAGCCTGACGTTCCGCCAAGTTCTCCGCTTTCCGCAAGCACCGTCGAGTATCGAGCTGGGCGAACCCGAGAATATCAACGGCAAAATGGTAGTGCCCGTTGCGTACGAGACCGCAGACGGTTGCGGCTGCGCATCGTACGCCGTGATTGGCCAGTCCATTGCGGGCTGGGGCGTTATGCCACCAGACGCCACGGTACCCCATGCGGTGCCGTGGCCACAACATTCGGGCTTTTTGGCAACCGTCAACGAGCAACTGCAGCATATTACTTGGACGCGAGGAGCATCGGCATTTGCAACGCAGCCCGTGGGTGCCGCAGGCTGTGGCCCGGCATCGTTTAGCGTAAGCAACAACGGCAGGTGCGTGCTCTATGTAGAGAACACCGATGGCAAGGTGGGGCAAACCTACGACGAAGAAGGCAACCCGGTAGCAGTGATGGGCAAGCACTTCCGCATCTTCGCCAGCACCTTGGCAGGCGATCTGTTCACGGAGCCGTTCGTGATGTGCGAGCTGGACCATCCCGTCGATCAGATAACGACATTTTTGACGTCGGGAGGCATGCTCTCCGCGCTCGCCACGCACATTGTGAGCGCGGAGAAGAGCGAGGCAGAGCTGCACGGCATCGAAGTGCCCTTGGTGGCGTGTGCCACTCCGACGGGCGCGGTCGCTACCTCGGGCGCGGTAGTGCCCGGAGCAGCAGGCGAATCCTTCATGGTCACGGTGCGAAACGACGGCAACACCTTGCTGACCGCCGGCACGATCGATCTGTACCGAGAGGGTTCCAGTCAGCCGTTCTCCAGCGCATCCATCGGATTCGACGCGAACGCACGCATGGCTTCGATCTACGATCCAGAACTTGCCGAGGATGCTTCGGCCAACGACATGGCACACGTGAAGTACGCAGTCGAGACGCTGGGCACACGTTTTGCGACGCACCCGCTGGTTGCCGACAACGGCAACGCCGTGCTGGCACCGGGTTGCACGGCACAGTTCCGCATGAGCTTCGCCATCCCCGAGAGCTGGAGCGACGAAGTGGGCAAACGCGTAACGCTGTATGCGAAGGCGCGGAATCTGGTGGCGCTCGATCCCGTGACGCTCGAGGAAATTCGACCGGGCGCAAACTCGGCGCTGGGTGCCGTGCTGCACGAGCTTCACGTGTCCGATGCGGCATGCGAACGCTCGGAAGTGCAGGTCGGCGTATGCGACAGCGCGGATACGGCAGGACTTCACGACGCCCCGATGACGGTAGACGGCGATGGTGGCTCGAGTGGCGGCGGTACTGACGAGGGCGACGGCTCCGGCGGAAGCAGCTCCGGCAGCGGCAAGGACCACGGCAATAACAAGCGCTCCGGAAAAGCGGGCGCGCTTGCGGGCACGGGCGATGTCAACGCTCCCCTTACGGCAGCCGCTGCAGCACTCGCCACGGCAGGCGCCGGCCTCGTCGCCTACAGCGCCCGCCGCACGGCGCTCGAAACCGACACCGCCAATGAGGTCAATTCTGATAAGCGTCGCTAGCTTCTAGTTACTTTTGTGAGAGACGCCGACTCGGCTCATCGAACATCAAAATGGGCTGGTTCTGGATGCCCAGAGCCAGCCCATTTCGCATTAGATATCGTCAGTGGAGTCGAGTTCTTCCTCAAGCTTGGCACGGCGTCTTTTCGCCGTGAAAAACGTTGCGCACAGGGCAGCAAACGTGGCCGCGAAAATCGTCGCACCGCAGAACACGCCCGTGGCCAGATTCGCCAACCAAAAGACGCTTTCGAGCGGTACGATCTGCGTCTCAGCGATACAGCGCATTGCGGCAATAACAAGCGCGAGCGCGGCGCCGCTAAGACCGCTGACAAGCATGAAATATCCAACAGGAAGATGCTCGGTTTGCCCAAAACGATTGGTATCGACATAGCCCTTCCGCGTTTGCAGTCCTGCGCAAATCAACATCACGATAACGAGCCACAAATACATGGCTGCCTCGAACGGCGTTGCAAAGCCATGCGGCATTTCACTGGCGTCGCTGTGAACCCACGCAACCTGTCGAGCTATAAACTGGTAGAAAAAGATCATCAACATGCCAAACGAAAGCAGCACGAAACCAATCTTGTAGATCTTCGCGCTCTCAGCCTCCAAGCGCTCATCCTTTGGGCCGGCATATTCACGCCACTTTTGTACGAGCTTTAAATCTTCAAATTTCATAGCGAACTCCTAAAGAGCGTCAGGGTCGACGTCGCTCTCGTCTTCCCAAAACAAGTCGTTCAACGTAACGCGTAGCGCTTTACAGATTGCCACGCACAAATTGAGCGTGGGGTTGTAGCCGCCCGCCTCGATCAGGCCGATAGTCTGGCGCGTAACGCCCACGGCCTGGGCCAAGTCGGCTTGCGAAAGGCCAGCCGCCGCGCGCGCCGCCTTCATGCGAAGGTTTTTCTTACCCGGCATGGAGCTCCTTTCGTAAATGTGGACAGATATCCGTTGCAACATGACAGAAATATATTGCATCCATCAGAAGATGTCAACTATATCTGTCATTATGGAAATCATGTTCGTCATCGCCATACGGCACAGCGATTTCGATTCGCTTTTCAATCTTACTCGGGCAGAACCGAGTCGGAAGGAACCGAGTAAGTGGGACTTCGGCAGGGAGCGTGAACTCGCCCGCATTAAGAAGACGCTCAAGGCGCCCTCCTAGAAAGCGAAGTGCCGTCCTATCTCAGCGCCGAGACCTCAAAGACGACCAACGCCAGCGAAGTATTCGGGGCTCTCGCACATGGCTACTCATAATCGATGCCCGCGGCATGACCAACGCGCACGCCAATAACCGGATTTGCCGGAACCATGCGTGCCCCATCGTTTAATAGCTCCGTTATTGTTCGATGATCTTCTTGACGGCCGCGGGAACGCCTGCCGCCATCACGTTGTCCGGAAGGTCTTCCGTCACAACACTTCCCGCAGCGATAACGCAGCCGCTGCCGATGGTAACCCCCTGGAGTACGGACACGTTCGCACCAAACCAGCAATTATCGCCAACAACAATGGGCAGAGCCCTCTCGAGACCCAAGTTGCGCTCTTTTGCCCCAAGGGGATGCGAAGCGGTATAGAAGCCGCAAAACGGCCCAATAAACACGTTGTCACCAAAGGTAATAAAACCACCGTCCATAAAGTAGCAGCCATGGTTCACAAAGCAGCCGTCGCCAAAGGTTGTCTTGTCCCCGTAGTCAAAGTAGACAGGCGAAAGGACCGTCAGCCCCGCCGGAAGATCGGTATCGAGCAAGGTTTTTAGGGCGTCAATCTGCGCGTTGCTTCCGGGTTTTCCCATATTGAAGTCATAGCAGAGCTCCTCTGCCCTCGCCCGTTTTGCCAGAAGCTCCTCGTCAAAGTTGGCATCATGCCACTCCCCGCGCTCCATCTTCTCTTTCTCGGTCACTGTGAGCCCCCTTAATAAAAACATTTGTGGCGGCAATTCTATCATTTGATAATCCGTCAGTTTCCATACCGATAACGAACGCGCGTTCGATGGATTTCGTGTTGGTTGGAATCGCCCAAGGGCTGGGCTATGCTACCTTGACTATCTATATGACTAAAACGCAGCAAAGGAGCACCGAGAGAGCGAGTATGGCAAAAAACACCGCAAACTATGGTAACGACAGTATCCGCCAGCTCAAGGACGAGGAACGCGTACGCCTGCGCCCTGCCGTTATCTTTGGCTCGGACGGACTCGATGGCTGCGCACACGCTGCCTTCGAGATTCTGTCCAACGCCGTTGACGAGGCGCGCCAGGGCTACGGCAAGCTCATCACCCTTACCGCCTTTCGCGATGGCTCCATTCAGGTAGAGGACAACGGCCGCGGCTGCCCGCTCGACTGGAACCCTTCCGAGAAGCGCTTTAACTGGGAGCTCGTCTTTTGCGAGCTCTACGCCGGCGGCAAATACAACAACAACCAGGGCGGCGACTACGACTTCTCGCTCGGTACCAACGGCCTAGGCTCGTGCGCGACCCAGTACGCCTCCGAGTACATGGACGTCACGGTTTGGCGCGACGGCAACAAGTACTCCCTGCACTTTAAGAAGGGCAAGGTCGTCGGCGCCAAAAAGAAGGCACTCGAGATTGAACCCAGCGACGAGGACCGCACCGGCACCACCATCAAGTGGCGTCCCGATCTTGAGGTCTTTACCTCCATCAGCATTCCCCACGATTGGTATCGCGAGACCATGCGCCGCCAGGCCGTGGTCAACGCCAACGTGACCTTCCGCCTGCGCATCGAGGGCGACGATGGCGAGTTTTCCGAAGAGGATTTTTGCTATCCCAAGGGCATCGAGGACTACGTGCTCGAGAAGGTCGGTACCGACTACCTCACCGAGCCCTTCTTTATCGAGGCCGACCGTCGCGGCCGCGATCGCGAGGACCTGCCCGACTACAACGTGAAGATTACCGCGTGCATGTGCTTCTCACGCACCTTCATGATGCAGGAGTACTACCACAACTCATCATGGCTCGAGAACGGCGGCTCACCCGAGAAAGCGGCTCGTAGCGCTTTGACCAGCGCCATCGATGCCTACATTAAGCAACAGGGCAAATACAACAAAAACGAGAGCGGTATTAAGTGGCAAGACGTCCAGGACTGCCTGGTGCTGGTGACCAACTGCTTCTCCACCCAGACGTCCTATGAAAACCAGACTAAGAAGGCCATCAACAACCGCTTTATCCAGCAGGCCATGACGGCCTTCTTTAAGGAGCGCCTCTCGACTTACCTGATCGAGAACAAAGACGCTGCCAACAAGATCATGGAGCAGGTGCTCATCAACAAGCGCTCGCGCGAGAACGCCGAGAAGACGCGTCAGAGCATCAAGACCAACCTTCAGCAGAAGACCGACATGGCCAACCGCGTGCAGAAGTTCATCGACTGCCGCTCCAAGGACAAGAGCCGCCGCGAGATCTACATCGTAGAGGGCGACTCGGCAGCAGGCGCCATTCGCACCTCGCGCGATGCCGAGTTCCAGGGTGTTATGCCCGTCCGCGGCAAGATCCTCAACTGCCTAAAGGAGGACTATCCGCGCATCTTTAAGTCCGACATCATCATGGACCTCATGCGCGTGCTGGGCTGCGGTGTGGAGATCAAGGACAAGCGCATCAAGAACCTTGGCGCCTTTGACCTGGACAACCTCAACTGGAACAAGGTCATCATCTGTACGGACGCCGACGTCGACGGTTATCACATCCGCACGCTCGTGCTCACCATGCTCTATCGTCTGGTGCCCACGCTCATCGACGAGGGTTACGTGTATATCGCCGAGTCGCCGCTCTACGAGATCAATTGCAAAGAAAAGACCTACTTTGCCTACACCGAGCTCGAGAAGAACGGCATCCTCAAAGAGATTGGCGACCAGAAGTGCTCCATCAACCGCTCCAAGGGTCTTGGTGAGAACGATCCGGACATGATGTGGCTCACTACCATGAACCCCGAGACGCGTCGTCTGATCAAGGTGGAGCCCGAGGACGTCACCAAGATGGAAACCATGTTCAACCTGTTGCTGGGCAACGACGAGGCGGGCCGCAAGCGCCATATCTCGGAGCACGGCAAGGAATACCTGGACCAGTTGGACCTGCAGTAGCAGCAAATCGATAACGACGGCCCTTAAGAAGTTCAAGAGGATATCGTGGCAAAGAAGAAGACGAAGAACCAGCCGAAGAAAAAGCAGGTCAACGCCGAGAACGTCATCGGCCTGCACTCCGAGGTCACCGACCAGCCGATCACGCAGACGCTCGAGGTCAACTACATGCCCTACGCCATGAGCGTCAACGTCTCGCGTGCGTTCCCCGAGATCGACGGCTTTAAGCCCTCGCACCGCAAGCTGCTCTACACCATGTACAAGATGGGTCTGCTCAAGGGCGAACGCCAGAAGAGCGCCAACATCGTGGGCCAGACCATGAAGCTCAACCCGCATGGCGACGCCGCAATCTACGAGACGATGGTGCGCCTGGCCACCGGCAACGAGGCACTGCTTGCCCCCTTCGTGGAGTCGAAGGGCAACTTTGGCAAGTACTATTCGGGCGACCTGAGCTACGCCGCCTCGCGTTACACCGAGGCCAAGCTCTCCCCCATCAGCGCCGAGATCTTCAAGGACATCGACAAGGACCCGGTCGACTTCGTCGACAGCTACGACGGCGCCATGAAGGAGCCGCGCCTGCTGCCCACCACGTTCCCCAATATCCTCGTCTCAGCCAACAAGGGCATCGGCGTCGCCATGGCGTCCGATATCTGCGGCTTCAACCTCAACGAGGTCTGCACTGCCACAATGCACTACCTGCAGAACCCCGACTGCGACCTGCTCGAGTACATGCCCATGCCCGACTTCTCGACCGGCGGCGAGATCATCTACCGCCGCGAGGAGATGGAAAAGATCGTCGAGACCGGCCTTGGCAGCTTCCAGATTCGCTCCCGCTGGCGCTGGATCCCCGAAGAGCGCATCATCGAGGTCTACGAGATTCCCTACACCACCAAGACCGATGTCATCATCGAGCGCATCGTCAAGCTCTCCAAAGAGGGTAAGGTCAAGGAGATCGCAGACATTCGCGACGAGACCGACCTCTCGGGCCTGCGCATCGCCATCGACCTTAAGCGCGGTGTCGACCCCGACAAGCTCATGGCCAAGCTCTATCGCTCAACCACGCTGCAGGATTCGTTCTCGTGCAACTTCAACGTGCTCGTCGACGGCTATCCCCGTGTTATGGGCGTGCGCCAGATTCTGCACGAGTGGGTCAAATGGCGTATTGAGTCCACGCGTCGCCGCATCAACTTTGACCTAGGCAAAAAGTCCGAGCGCCTGCACCTGCTGCACGGCCTCGAGGCGATTCTGCTCGACATTGACAAGGCCATTGCCATCATCCGCGGCACCAAGCTCGAGGCCGAAGTCGTGCCCAACCTCATGAAGGGTTTCGACATCGACGAGACCCAGGCCGAGTTTGTTGCCGAACTTAAGCTCCGCAACATCAACGAGGAGTACATCCTCAACCGCACCAAGGACATCGCCAAGCTTGAGGGCGAGATTGCCGAGCTTGAGGAGATCCTCTCCAGCGAGGAGAACATCAAGAAGGTCATCAGCGACGAGCTGGCAGCGGTCAACAAGAAATATGTAATGCCGCGCCGCACGGGCAGGATTGAGCCCCACGAGGTCATCGAGGTAAGCCTGGAGCCTGAGGTCGAGGAGTATCCGGTTACCATCATGCTCTCGCGCGATGGCTACCTTAAGAAGATGACGGACCGTGTGCTCAAGAAGGCGACCACGCTCAAGTACAAGGACGGCGACAAACCCTTTATCGAGTTCCCGTCCTCCAACACCCACGAGCTGCTGGTCTTTACCAACAAGAGCCAGGTGTACAAGTGCAAGGTCGCAGCATTTGAGGACACCAAGTCGGCCCAGCTGGGCTCGTACCTGCCGACCGATCTTGAGATGGAACCTGACGAGAGTGTCATCTGGGTCATCGACCCCGAGGACTACAAGGCCGATGTGCTGTTTGTCTTTGAGAACGGCCGCGTGGCGCGCGTCGCGCTTTCTGGATACGTCACCAAAACCAACCGCAAGCGCCTCAAGAACGCCATCTACGGTGGCAGCAAGCTGCTGTATGCCCAGGTGCTCAAGGAAGATCGCGACATCGCACTGGTCTCAAGCGACTATCGTTTGATGAACTTCAACACGTCGTTGCTCAAGACCAAGACGACCACCAACACGCAGGGCGTCCAGGCCTTTACGGCCAAGAAGGGCCGCTCGGTCACCACCGTCGGCACAACCGAGGAGATCCTCGGCGCCGGCGTCTCCGCCGAGAAGTTCACCGCGCAGAGCCTGCCTTCTGCCGGTGCCCTCATGAAGGAAAACGACATGCCGAGCCTGTTTGACTAGAACGACGGCAACGAGATCGTTAGATACTTCGCAAAGCGACGAGGCCCGGAACGCAACGGCATTGCGCCCGGGACTCGTCGTTTTTCTTCTCAACTATTTTTTAACGCAGATAAATTGATTTCTGCTTATTTTTCTGCGTAAAAAATGTCAGCGTCACTGCTTCGATGCCCTTTGGTCAGTCGTTAGCAAAATTTGCAAAAGTTAGCAAAAGTTGCAAAAATTAGCAAAACTTGCAAAGGGGCCACCATGGATCGCAGCAAATGTCTCCGCCATGCCAGGCATGCTCGAAGATATTATCGAGCGAACCAAAGAAGCCGCAGATAACTACCTCTCACAGCCTCACGCGCGCATAAACGGTGTTCAAATTGGCCCAGTGGGCATCGATTGGACATATGCTCAAGAGGCTCAGGGCAACTGGCGCACGCGCATGAATGGCATCTTTAAGCAACTCGAAAAACATGACATCGGACTTCTCATCACCATCGATGAAGTCACCGTCGATCTCGAAGAAATGCTTCAATTTGCTCTGTTTACCAGCACTTTGTACGCGAAGGTAAAAAAGTTGCCCTACTCATGGCAGGACTGCCCTACAAAGTATCGGCGTTGCTGCGTAACGATTCCGTCTCGTTCCTCAGGCGTTCCCAATATCATCAGTTGGGACGAATCACTGACGTTGAAATTGCAAACGCATTCCGCAAAACCGTTGAGGCCGGAGGCCGCTCAATCACGCCAGAAGCGCTCGAGGATGCCGTGAAGGCCGTCGACGGATTTCACTATATGATGCAGCTCGTCGGATATCGCACATGGGATGTTTCGGAGAACTCGCCCAAAATCAGTGCACCTGATGTACAGCAGGGTTCTCTGCTTGCCCGCATGGAGCTGCGCGATCGAATTCTCGAAACGACCTATCGGGAGCTTTCCGATAAAGACATTGAGTTTTTGCTCGCGATGCTGCCCGATTCTGGCCCCAGCAGGGTCTCGGAGATAGCCAAACGCATGGGCGTCGCCAGCAACTATGCAAGCCAATACAAACGCCGCCTCCTGGAGGACGGCGTCATTGGAGAGCGCGGGCGTGGTCTCGTTGGCTTTGACATTCCCGCGTTCAGGGAATTCTTGAACGAGAAGGCGTTTTAGCACGCCGGAATTGTCCGCGGAAGCATCAGCGCATGGCAATCAGCATTCCTCTTGGTAAGGATAGCAAGCATTTTCCACCAACACCGATTGCCATGCGTTCTTCTTGCCCTTAGGCGAGCTTGCGAGCGAGCTCTCGCACCTCTTCCAACTTGGGCGACGATGCCATGCTATCGCGCTCGGTCATACCGCTGATGGTGATAATGCCTTGGTCCTCCCACTTGCAGTACGCGCAGGTTGACTTGTACATAGCGATCGCCGCATCATAGACGCCCTCGCTGTGGCTATCGAGCAAAAGGGCCGTCTTGGTGAACGGGAAGCCCGTGGCACCGAAGGCGTACAGGCGGTCGATGGCGGCCTTCTCCTGCGCAGTGATATCGAACCAGTAGATGGGCGAAGCGAAGACAACCATATCGGCGCCTTTCAGCGACTCGATCACGTCGGTCATGTCGTCCTTCTGCACGCAAGTGCCCTCGTGGGCAAAGCAATACTGACACCCTAGGCAACCAGCGATTTTCTTGCTGGCAACGCGGACGACCTCGACCGTATTGCCGCCCTCACGCGCGGTCTCGGCAAACGCCTCGACCATGGTGTCGGTATTGGCGCCCTTGCGCGGGCTGCCGCTCAATACAACGATTTTCATAGGATTCCCTCTCCTTCATGCTGCAGGCGCGCAGCATGTTTTCTTGTAACCAAAACGAACGGAGTTAATCAATCGCCTCGTTTCAGCTACTCCCACTCTTTAGAAGAATCGTTGCTGGAGACTTGGCATTGAATCAAGGCACGCCTTATTTCAGATATTCCTCAAAGAATGCCTTCAGCTTTCCAAACGGAATGATGTCCATCTGATCGTAAAGGTCGGTGTGGTTGGCGCCGGGGATAATGAGCAATTCCTTGTTGTCCCCCGTCAGCTTGCCGTACGCGGTTTCGCTGAAATAGCGGGAGTGCGCCTTCTCGCCATGCACCAGCAACACAGCAGAGCGGATCTCGCTGCTGTATTGCAAGATCGGCATATTCAGGAACGACAGCGAGGAGGTCACATTCCAGCCGCCGTTGGAGTTCAGGCTGCGGGGATGGTAG
>CAUHFS010000015.1 GCA_959605475.1 uncultured Collinsella sp.
CCGAGGCGTACGCGGGCGATATCGTGGGCCTGTTCGATCCGGGTATCTTTAGCATCGGTGACACCGTGTGCTCCGGCAAGCGCCACGTGCAGTATCCGCAGATCCCGACGTTTGCCCCCGAGATGTTCGCTCGCATTACGCAGGTCGACACACTCAAGCGCAAGCAGTTTGTGAAGGGCATGGAGGAGCTTGCCCAGGAGGGTGCCATCCAGATCTTCCGCGAGCTGGGTGCCGGCATGGAGAGCGTCATCGTGGGCGTGGTCGGCGTGCTGCAGTTTGAGGTGCTCGAGCGCCGTCTTAAGGCCGAGTACCGTGTTGAGGTTCGTCGCCAGCCGCTGCCCTATACGGACATCCGCTGGATCCAGAACGACCCCGACACCATCGATATCCTGGGCCTTTCGCTCACGCGCGACACGCTGCGCGTCGAGGATATGCGCGGCGGTAAGCTGCTGCTGTTCACGAGTCCGTGGAACGTGGATTGGGCGACCGACCATAACCCCGACCTCATCCTGTCGGAGTTTGGCAACGTAGCCTTTTAGCGCGTCGGTGCGGTGGCCCTGCGGGGCTGCCGCGCCGTTTGCTTGCCTGATGCCGTGTGAGCGGCTATTATACCCATCGTCGTCTCAAGCCCGTGACGTCCGAGCAGTTCGGGTCCGATATCCTGCTCGTTAAACCTAAAACCAAAGGAGTACATAATGATCAAGAAGGTCATGGAGGACTACAAGGTCCTGTTGCGGAGCATTCCCGCGGCAACGGTTTCGCTGTTTTTCGTGAGCGTCATCATGATGAACCTGCTGGCCAACAAAGAACTTATCAGCCTGCCGTATCTGGCGCTCGACTGCGGCTTTGTGGTGAGCTGGGTTTCGTTTTTGTGCCAGGACATGATCTGCAAGCGCTTTGGCGCCAAGGCATCCATCAAAATCTCTATCCTCGCGCTGCTGGTCAACCTGGCCGTGAGCCTGTGCTTTTGGGCATGCTCGCTCACGCCCGGCATGTGGGGCGCTTACTACGACACGGGCATGATCGAGGTCAACACTGCCCTTAACGCCACCATCGGCGGCACCTGGTACGTGGTGCTGGGCTCTTCGCTGGCAATGCTCGTTTCTGCCGTGGTTAACTCCACGCTCAACCAGTCGCTCGGCCGCATGCTCAAAAAGAATAACTTTGCGAGCTTTGCCTTCCGCTCCTATGTGTCTACGGGCATCGGTCAGTTTGTCGACAACCTGGTCTTTGCCATTGTGGTGAGCCACACGTTCTTTGGTTGGACTTGGGTGCAGGTCATTATGTGCTCGCTGACGGGCGCCGTCGCCGAGCTGCTGTGCGAGGTCTTCCTGAGCCCCGTGGGCTACAAGGTCGTGCGTGGCTGGGAGCGCGAGAATGTGGGCGCCGAGTACCTCGAGCGCCACGCAACCGCCTAAGGAGCAAGTATGCGGGTTTTGATCACGGGCGCTTCGGGCGGTATCGGAGCCGCGTGCGTGCAGCGCTTTTTGGACGAGGGCCACGAGGTCGTGGGCTTTGATCTGCTGCCGGCGGCGATCGAACACGAGCGCTATCGCCATCTGATCGTCGATGTCCGCGAGCCGGATTCGTTTCCAGACGAGCTTGAACCCCAGGTGATCGTGAACGTTGCCGGCACGCAGGATTCGGTCGACGATATTGCCGCCAACCTGTGCGGCACCATCAACGTGACCGAGCGCTATGCCTTTGTGGGGGAGGGGCTTGCCGCCAAGCCGGCGCCGGCCATTACATCCGTGGTCAATGTGGGGTCGGCGAGCGGGCATACGGGATCGGAGTTTCCCGCCTATGCCGCCAGCAAGGGCGGCGTTATCGCCTACACCAAGAACCTTGCAAACCGTCTGGCGCCGCAGGCTATCGCCAACAGTGTGGACCCGGGCGGCGTTATCACGCCGCTCAACCGTTGCGTGATGGAAGACGAACACCTGTGGAACCAGATTATGGAGCTCACGCCGCTTAAACGCTGGGCCACCGCCCAAGAGATCGCCGAGTGGATCTACTTTGTGGGCGTGACCAACCGGTTTATGACCGGGCAGAGCCTGCTGATCGATGGCGGCGAGGCCGGCCGCACACAATTTATTTGGCCCGAATAGGAAACGCGCCCGATGGGAAGCCGTCGGGCGCGTTTTTTGATGTATCGATTTTTAGCCGAGGCAAGTCCAGTTGACGGGGGTCGAGCCGTGCTGTTCGAGTAGCCGATTGGCAGCGGAGAAGGGGCACGACCCCATAAAAGCGGGGAGTTCTGCCGTGGCACGGTTTGCCGAAAGCGGCGAGGGGTGCGTAGAGGCCAGACAGAACTTGCCGGTTGCCTTTCCCGCGCCGGTCGCGGCGAGCTTGCCTTCGACCATCTGCTGGGCAAAGCGACCCCATGCCAAAAAGACGACCGGCTGGGGCAGCTGACAGCAGCGTTCGATGACGTAATCGGTCAGGGTGCTCCAGCCCAGCTTGGCGTGCGAGTTGGCGGCATGCTCGCGCACGGTGAGCGTCGTGTTGAGGAGCAGGACGCCCTGTTGTGCCCATGGGGTTAGGTCTCCCGTGGCGGGAATGGGACAACCCAGATCGGCGTTGAGTTCCTTATAGATGTTGCGCAGGCTCGGCGGCAACTTGGTTTGCGACGCGGGGACCGAGAACGATAACCCCATGGCCTGGTTGGGTCCGTGATAGGGATCTTGACCCAAAATGACAACCTTGACCTGGTTGGCCGGCGTATAGGCGAGGGCATTGAGGATGTCGTCTTGTGCCGGGTAGATAGTCTGCTCGGCACGTAAAAGGGCGATGCGCTCGAGCAGCTGGTTCGTTGTGTCACGTACCGGCTGCGGCGCATCGCCCAACCAAGTTGCTATGTTGCGGTCGCGAGTTGCGGTGTCCATGGGGCTCCTTTACGGCAGATGCTCTGTTGGCATCTATTGTAAAGGCGCACCGGTTGCCTTTATGCCGCGGCTGCATGAAGAGTGGGGTCTACGAGACGCGCTCGGGCGCTCCTGCCATGTGAGCGTGTCCTTGCGAGCGAAGGCGCGGGAGCTCGACGGTTGCCACCATCACACCGGTGAGGATGAGGGCGGCGCCAAAGAAGGCGATGGGGCTCAGGACCTCGCCGACCAGGAAGAACGAGAAGACGGCGGAGCAGACCGGCTCCAGCGAGAAGGCAAAGCCGGTGGTCTCGGCGGGCACGTGGGGCTGCACGAGCGTCTGGGTGATAAAGCCGTAGGCAGAGCAGATGAGTGCGAGCGCGACGACCACGACGATTTCGTTGGGCGTGCTGGGAAGCGTGAAGCCGCCAAAGGTGCACGCGGCGATGCCCGAGAACAGGCCGCCAAAGCCCAGCTGCCAAACACCCAAGGCCAGTGGGTCGACTTCTTCGACAAAGCGCTTGGCTACGATAATGTGGCTGGCATAGATAAAGGCTGAGAGCAACATGATGATCGCGCCGGGATTCAGGCTGGTAAAGTCGGCACCCGAGAGCAGCAGCATACCGCAGGTGACGATGGCGGTGCCGATGAGTACCTTGCGCTCGGGGGCGCGACGCAGCAGGGCGGCGTTGGCAAACGGCACGATCACGACCGTCAGGCTCTGCAAAAAGCCAGCGGTGGAGGCGGAGGTGAGGCTGGAGCCCAGGCACATGCAGGTGAGCTCGGTTGCCATGATGGCGCCGATGATGGCGGCGCGAACCATCAGGTCACGGTTGATGCGCAGCGCGTGCTTGTGAAAGAGCACAAGGCAAGCTGCAAAGGCGATGATGCAGCGCAGCGCAACGATGCTCGTGGCGTTCATGCTGTCCATGCCGATCTTCATGAGGGGGTACGAAAAGCCCCATGCGACGGGAACGGAAAATGAGAGCGCGATTGCTTTTTTGCGATCCATGGGACTCCTTTTGTTACAGAACGGTTTCGCAAAAAGGATTCTGCTCCCAGATATGGATGTAGTAAAGCGAATGTATCTTCAGTATGATTAAGAAATACTAATGCTAGTAGAAAAAGCCCTGGCAAAACGTTTTACGGCTACATCGATGTGGAGGCACGATGGCATCGCGGTATCAGATTGTTTGTATGGTGGTCGATTGCGGCAGTCTTAAGGGCGCGGCCGACGAACTGGGCTATACGCAAAGTGCGGTGAGCCAGGCCGTCAAAGCGCTCGAGCGCGAGCTGGGTACCACGCTTATCGAGCGCGGTAAGCAGGGCGTTTCGCTTACGCGCGACGGTAAACAATATCTGCCGTTCCTGCGCCAGATTGTGACCGCTGAGGCCGAGCTCGAGGGCAAGCGCCAGGAGCTGCTGGGGTTCTCCTCGACTGATATTCGCATTGCGACATTTACCAACGTGAGTCGTACCGTGTTGCCACGCGTGATCCGCGACTTTGGTGCGCTGCACCCGGGCGTACGCTTTACCCTCAAGCAGGGCGATTACACGCGCAACGCTCAATGGGTACACGATGGCGTGGTTGATTTTTGTTTTACGGCGCGCGGATTTACCGCTGGGCTCGAGAAGCGCGTGGTCTATCACGACGAGTTGGTAGCATTGTTGCCGGCCGCGCATCCGCTGACGGCAAAGGAAAAGGTGACACTCGCCGACCTGGCGTCCGAACCGTTTGTGTTACTGGATGAGGGCGAGCAGAGCCTGGTGCTCGATGCATTCGCGGCGCACGGGCTGTCGCCGCACGTGACGAGTGAGGTCACCGACGACTACACCATCATGGCGATGGTGGAGGAGGGCCTAGGCGTAAGTATGCTGTATCGCCGTACCGTCGAGGGCATGCGGGCCGATATCCGCGTACGTCCCATCGTGCATGCTCCCTCGCGCGACGTGGTGGCAGCTTGGCGCAGCTGGGACACCATGCCTATCGCCACGAGGCGTTTTATCGACTATATGAGCTCGCATATTGTCAATTAATGACTGGCGTGACGTTGAGTGCGGTGTTTAGCGGGCTGTCGCTTTGGCTTGGGCGGTGTGATAGGTGCGTGCCGGGTGGCAGAGCAATACCGCCACGACCATAAAGAATGCCGTGGTGCCCAGGCTGATGGGGTAGACCATCATGATGTTCGCAAAGGTACGGAAGTGCGGGAACACGCAGAATACCCAATAGAAGCGAATGCCGCAGACGCAGATCATGGTGATGAGGGCGGGCATGAGCGAGATGCCAAAGCCGCGCAGGTAGCCGGACATGTTTTCGTAAAACATGCTAAAGGCGTATGCCGGGAAGATCGAACACACGCGGATGTAGCCGATCGAGACGATGTTGGGGTCGCTGTTAAAGAGCGATAGGATCTCGCGCCCCAGACCGACGATAACGATAATCGTGGTGAGTGCAACGATACCGCCTTCGATCAGGCAGACCTTGAGCGTCTTGGTGCAGCGGTCGATCTGGCGAGCGCCGTGGTTTTGTCCCACAAAGGTGGTGCAAGCCTGGCTAAAGCTGTTGAGCAGGTTGTAGCACACGTACTCCAAGCTCATGGCGGCGCTTGATGCCGCCATGACCTCGGTGCCCAAGCTGTTGATGGCGGACTGGATGATGATGTTGGCGACGGCAAAGACAGCGCTTTGGATGCCGGCGGGCAGGCCGATCTTGACGATGCGCTTGAGGGCGACGGGGTCTAAGCCTAAGTCGCGTGGGGTGACGCGGACGACGGAGTCGGTCTTGAGCAGGTGGACAAAGAGTGTGGCGGCGCTGACGGTGTAGGCGATGGCGGTGGCGATGGCGACGCCCGTGACGCCCCAGTGGAGCACGGGGACAAAGATGAGGTCCAGGCCAATGTTGAGGACGGTGGACACGGCGAGCGCCTGCAGCGGCATGCGGGTGATGCCGACGGAGCGGAAGATCGCGGCCTCAAAGTTGTAGAGCAAGATCGAGGGCATGCTGAGCAAAAAGACGCGCAGGTAGAGCGAGGCGAGCGGCATGGTCTCGGCAGGCACGTTGAGCGCAGCGAGCATGGGCTCGGCAAAGATCTCGCCCAGTGCGATGACGACAAAGCCCACGAGCGCCATTAAAATCGAGGTATGGACGGCGCGTTTGACCATGTTCTGATCGTTGCGGCCGATAGCGTTGGCGATGACCACGTTGGAGCCAAGCGACATGCCAATAAAAAGGTTGAGCATAAGACTGGTAAGCGGAACATTGGAGCCGACCGCCGCCATGGCGAGGGTTCCCTGGTCGCCCGAGAAGTTACCGATGATGACCGTGGCGATGAGGTTCGACAGCTGCTCCAAGATGCTCGTGGCGGCCACGGGGAAGGCGAACAGGGGAATATTGCGCCATAGCGAGCCGGTGGTCATGTCAATGTGCTTAGATGCGGTGCCTGCCATACGCTCTCAATCTCTAATATGCTCTTTCGTGCTTATTTGCGCAGACGATGATACTCCTAATGCAGCCAGCCGGCACTTAGGGACGTTCCTTTTCTGTCGGCAGCTGGGGACACTCCTTGTCTCTTCTATGACTAGGTGGGGAAGGCGTGCGACAATGGTGGGCGTTGTGTTGTTCGCGCTAAGGAGTTGCCATGTTGTTGTGTCCCGTTTGCCATGAGCCGTTGGTGGACGACGAGCGCGGTGCTGCATGTGCGGGCGGACACCGGTTTGACCGTGCGCGCGAGGGCTATCTGTATCTGCTGCGCTCGTCCAAGAGCGGCGACTCCATGGGCGATCCCAAGTCGCAGGCGCGCAGCCGTCGCGACTTTCTTAACCGCGGTTACTACGCGCCGTTGCGCGATGCGATGGTCGAGCTGGTGTGCGAGCGGGTGTCTGGGCGTGCCGCGTCTGCGAACTGCCCTATGACGTTGCTCGATATTTGCTGTGGCGAGGGCTATTACACGAGTGCCATGGGTGCGGTGCCGGGCGTGGATGCTTACGGTTTCGACCTGGGCAAAGAGATGGTGCGCCTGGCCGCCAAGCGCGGCGATGCGACCTACTTCGTGGCCAACATGAAGGACATCCCCGTGGCTGATGGCGCCTTTGATATGGTGACCGAACTCTTTGCTCCCTTTAACGAGCGTGAGTTTTCTCGCGTGCTGGCGCCCGAGGGCTCGCTCTACACCGTGGTGCCGGGTGCCCGTCATCTGTTTGGGCTCAAAGAGGTGCTCTACGACACGCCATATCTCAATGACGAGAAGCTGCCGAAGACTACCGAGCTCGAGTTGGTCGGAACGCAGCGGGTATCTGCGAATATTACGCTCCAGACCCAGGCCGACATCGAGGCGGTGTTCCAGATGACACCGTACTACTACCGCACGCGCCCCGCCGACAAAGAGCGCCTGGCAAACCTGGACACCCTTCAAACCGACATCGACTTCATCATCGCCGAGTACCGCCACTAACCTACCAAAAAGGGACAGGTTTATTTTGGCAGGTTTTATCTGGGCAAACGTAAAGGGCCGACCGCGGAGATGCGCGATCGGCCCTTTTTAGTTGCTTGGATGTAGGGGTCAGTGGAAGGCAAGTGCCTACAGGCGATCCTTGTTCTCGGCTTTAACGGCGTGAGCCTGCTGAACAAAGAACAGGTCGTACACCACGATGACAAAGGCGCCAAAGTTGATGGCGTCGCCGCCAAACGCGGGAAGCGTGAGCACGGCCTGCGCAATCGTGGCGATTGCGGCGACGATGCCGAGCTTAAACGCGCCATCCACCTGCGAAGGCTTGTTGGCGCCCTTGATGCCCGCAACACCTGCGGCAAGATCGACAAGACCCTTGATGACAAGTACGGCCGCGGCGAGCATGGCGTTCGGCCCGTACGTGGAATCGAGACTGCCTCGGGCGATGCCGACGCCGGCGATGACGAGGCTGGCGATGCCCAAAACAAAGTAAATGAGGGCAAGGATTTTGAGTGTCTTGCGAGCGTAGCTCATGGCTGGATCCTTTCGATACGAGTACGGCCGATCTGGCGTACCCCCTGTGCTGCACATATGGTGAAGCACATTGTAGTTCAACGCGGCGGCGCATGCGTCTGAAAGCGCTTTAGGCCTGCGCACCTCAACCTTTCAAAAAGGAAAGCTGGACGTAAGTCAAATCGATGGCAGCTCATGTGCGGCGCTGCGATGATGAGGATGTAACAAGGAGTTGGTCTAAGGAGGAGCCATGATGTACGGAACAGGGCAGGCGCGCGAGCCGCAATCGTTGGGAAGGCGCATGAGCGATTCTGTGATCGCTGCCGTGTGCACGGGATTGATGGCGGTGCTTTGCATTGGGATGCTGTGGGCCATGTCGCATGTGGGACAATAGCGGACGATTGGGTGCCGACACATGCGGCGCTCACGTATCCGCTTTGCTTGCTAAGGAGTACCCATGGGCGTCGTCGATCCCTTTTCTGTTGCTCGGGCCGCGGGGCTTGAGCTGATCGGGAAGCCCGAGGGCCTCACGCTCACCGACGGTGCGATGGAGCTGCGTGCCGATTTTGCCCGTATGCTCCCACGGCTCAAGCAGGGTCGTCTGCAGCAAGAGCTGTTGGTGAAGGCTGCACGCACAAAAGGTATCGAGAACCCCTGGGCGATTGACGCCACGGCAGGCTTTGGCGAGGACTCGCTGCTGCTGGCGGCCGCGGGCTTTACCGTCGATCTGTATGAACAGGATTGCGTGATCGCGGCGCTCCTCAAGGATGCCTTGGATCGCGCGGCAGATGATCCGGCGCTTGCGACTGCCGTGGCGCGCATGCGCTTACATGCGGGCGAGGACAGTATTGTCGGCCTTCGCCATACAGCTGAGCTGATCGGGCAGGGCGAGCTCACCGCTCCCGACGTGGTGTATCTGGACCCCATGTTTCCCGAGCGTACCAAGAGTGCGGCGGTCAAAAAGAAGTTCCAACTCCTGCACCATTTGGAGCAGCCGTGCGCCGATGAGGAGACGCTGGTCGAAGCCGCGCTTGCGGTGCACCCGCGCAAGGTCGTTATCAAGCGGCCGGTGAAGGGGCCGCTGCTTGCCGGCGTTAAGCCGAGCTATCAACTTGCGGGCAAGGCCGTTCGCTACGATGTTTTGGTGCCGCCGCGCCCGTAGCTTGTGCACGATGGCTGGCGCTTCGCCAGCGCCGTGCCGATGCGGGGTCTATTTCCAAGGGTGCGACGTCAGGTGCCAGCCGCCGCAGTATTCGCATTTGTAGCAGGCCAAACCACGCCGTCCGCGGTTTTCGCAGTCGGCCATAACGGCCTCGGCTTCGGCGCGTGTGTCGTAGCGGTTTTTGCGCTCGCACGACTTATAGCGCCAAGCCTCGTCGCGCTCGGCGTCCAGGGCGTCGCGGCGCTCGTCCTCGCGCACAAACAGGTCGCTCATATCGCCGCCGGTGGCAGCGCCCAAAAACTCGCTTTTGGCTTTTGACCAGGCGGCTCGCTTTTTGCTCCCCATCTGCTTCGCGCTCCTCTCCAAACGTTGGTATCATTGCTCAATCAAAGTGATACCAATAAACGTGAGGTCGCCGCGTGATGATCAGAAAAACCCTCGATACCGACATTCCCGCCGTCATGGCTATCTATGACGCGGCCCGCGCCTTTATGCGCGCGCATGGCAACGCCACGCAGTGGCCCGAGGGCACGCCTTCGGCCGAGCAGCTGGCTGCCGATATTGCCGCTGGTGGCAGTTACGTGTGCGAAGTCGACGGCCGCGTGGTGGCGACGTTTGCCTTTTTACCGGGTCCGGACGAGTGCTATGACGTGATTGAGGACGGTCAATGGCGCAGCGACACTCCGTATGCCGTGCTGCATCGCGTGGCATCCGACGGCACCGTGCACGGTATCGCGGCGGCGATGTTTGCCTTTGCCAAGGAATGCGCCGACCATCTGCGTATTGACACGCACGAGGACAACTTGCCCATGCAGGGCGCCATCGCCAAGGCGGGGTTCGAGCGTGTCGGTATCGTCTATGTGTCCGACGGCACGGCGCGTGTCGCGTTTGATTGGCTGCGCGAGGCGTAGGAGCCAAGGCACGTATCATCACCCAGCTCAAATAAAAAATGGCCCCGAGTGGGGCCATTTTTGGTAAAACGCGTCGTTGTGGGACTCGCATTGTTACCGCCCCAGATGAACCCGGGCAGACAAAAAGGGGAGGTGCCGGCTTTCGCAAGGCGCGAACCTACGAAAATCGCCGCGCGGCAACGCGGGGCGATGAGCTCGGTCGGGGGATAGGGCCCGCTTCGCCCACCGGCCCGTAAATTGTATCATCCAGTGTGGAGCGTGAACGCCCGTTGCCGCGTGCGATGGGCTTGCAATAAGAGGAGAGCCATGTCGAAGCAAGCGGTCGTTGGAATCTTGGCGCATGTCGATGCCGGCAAGACCACGTTGGCCGAGGCCATGCTGTTCAACGCGGGCCGCATTCGCAAGCGTGGCCGCGTGGACGATGGCGATTCGCATCTGGACACTAACACGATCGAGCGCGAGCGCGGCATCACGATTTTCTCGTCGCAGGCCGTGCTCGACCACGGCGATACCCACGTCATGCTCGTGGATGCTCCCGGCCATGTCGATTTTTCTGCCGAGGCGGAGCGCACACTGCGTGCCCTGGACTACGCGATTCTGGTGGTGGGCGCCAACGATGGCGTGCAGGGGCACACCGAAACCCTGTGGCGCCTGCTTGCACGCTATGACATCCCGACGTTCATCTTCATCAACAAGATCGATTTGGAGAATCCCGGCCGCGATGTTTTGCTGGCACAACTCGAGCAGCGTCTTTCCGAGGGCTGCCTGGATGCCAACGAGCTGCTGGCGGGCGGCGCCGTTCAGGAGGACGCTGCTGCGTTGGACGAAGCGGCGCTCGAGGAGTTTCTTGAAGCGGGTGAGCTTTCTGTCGCAACGCTGTCGCGCATGGTTGCCGAGCGCAGGCTCTTTCCCTGCTTTGCCGGCTCGGCGCTCAAGGACCAGGGCGTGGGCGAGCTGCTGGATGGCATGTGCACGCTGATGCGTGAACAAGCGTGGGCCCCGGAGTTCGCCGCGCGCGTCTATCGCGTCAGCCGAGGTGTTCGTGGCGAGCGCTTGGCTTGGGTTAAAGTGACCGGCGGCACGCTGCGCGCAAAACAGATGATCAGCGGGCATTCCAGTGCCGAGGCGTGGGAACAGAAGGTCGATCAGGTGCGCATCTATAACGGCGAGAAGTATGAGCTTGCCCAAGAAGTTGCTGCTGGCGGTATTTGCGCCGTGACGGGTCTTGCGCACGTTCGCCTAGGGGACGCCCTGGGCACGGAGCCCGCGGGCGATGCGCCCGTCATCGCTCCGGTCCTCACCTATACGGTGCTGCCGGGCGAACACGACGTTCATGCGGTGTTTAAAGCGCTGAGTGAGTTGGCGGACGAAGATCCCATGCTCGGCGTAAGCTGGAATACGCATCTTGAGCAGATCCGTTTGCAGTTGATGGGCGCCGTGCAACTCGAGGTCGTGCAGCGGGTGTTGGCCGATCGCTTTGGCCTTTCGGTTGCGTTTGAGCCCGGCGGCATTCTCTATAAGGAGACTATTTCGCGGCCGGTCGAGGGCGTGGGCCACTTTGAGCCGCTGCGTCACTATGCCGAGGTGCATCTGCGCCTGGAGCCGTTGCCGGCGGGTTCGGGTGTGCAGTTTGGCACCGTGACCTCGACCGACGAGCTCGATCTTAACTGGCAGCGTTTGGCACTCACCAACGCTATGGAGCGCGACCACCTGGGCGTGCTGACGGGCTCGCCCATCACCGATGTGCGCATTACGCTCACGGGCGGCCGCGCGCATGCCAAACACACCGAGGGCGACGATTTTCGCCAGGCCACGTACCGCGCGATTCGCCAGGGTTTGATGCAGGCGCGCGAGGCGGGCGCGGCGGTGCTGCTGGAGCCGTGGTATCGCTTTGAGCTCGAGGTGCCGGGGGAGTGCGTGGGCCGGGCGCTCTCGGATGCCACGCGCATGGGTGCCGAGTACGAGCCGCCGACGATGGCGGGCGACCGGGCGAAGCTTGTGGGTCGCGTGCCGGCATCCGAGGTGCAGGATTATGCGCTGGAGGTGGCTGCCTACACGAGCGGTCGCGGGCATCTGTACCTGGAGTTCGCCGGTTATGCGGCCTGTCATGATGCCGAGCGCGTCATCGAGGCGGCCGCCTATGAGCCCGAGGCCGATCTGCCCAACACGCCCGACTCGGTCTTTTGCTCTCACGGCGCCGGCTACACGGTCAAATGGTATGACGTGCCCGCCGCAGCGCACGTAAAGATCGATCCCGCCACCTTCCGTCCCTGGCGAGCAGCAGACGCCGAGTTTTTCGGCCACATGTGACAAAGGGACAGCCCCTTTGTCACATGCTATTGGTATAACTCAGTATAAGTTGGTATAACTGTTACCAGGGTTTGCCAATCCGAGGAGGCCGATATGAATCCAAATCCCTTTAAGCCCACAGCTGGTAAGCGGCCTCCGATACTCATCGGTCGCGAGTCGGTCATCGAAGATTTTGAGGAAGGGCTCGACAACGGCGCCGGAGCGCCGGGCAGGCTCATGCTCATTACGGGAAACCGCGGCTGTGGCAAAACGGTTCTCCTGCGGGAGCTGCAACGTCTAGCCAGCGAGCGCGGATGGGCGGTTGTCTCCGATTCCGCTTCGCTTGGTTTGTGCGACCGCTTGGCCGACGCGCTTCGCTCGAATAAACCCGTTGTGACGTCAATGGAGTTTGGGCCGTCGTTTGGCCGGATGTCGGTCGAGGCGGCGCGGGCAAAAGGCGAGACATTGCGAGGGCTGGTCAACGAGCGTCTCAAGAAGCTCGGTCCAGGTAAGGGCATCCTGTTTGCGATTGACGAGGCTCAATCTGCGTCTATCGAGGAACTGGCGGCTCTCGCCGTTCTCTATCAGCAGGTGCTCGGAGATCAGGATGCTACGGACTTGCCCGATAGCGACCAGCGAGGTCTTGCGTTGGTCTTTGCCGGCTTGCCCAGTATGGTTGACGATCTGCTCGAAGAGCCGAGCGTGACGTTTTTGCGGCGTGCCCAGCAGCGTACGTTGGGGGCGATTTCTTTGCCCCAGGTGCGTGATTCATATATCCAGACGGTCGAATGTGCTGGCCTTTGCGTTGATGCAGGGACGGCGGGCCTTGCAGCGCACACGAGCATGGGGCATCCCTATATGGTACAGCTGGTGGGATATTACATGTGGCGGTCTGCTGCCCGGCGTAGCTCGCAGGTCATTGAAGAGTGCGATGTCGAGGATGGCCATGCGGATGCCGTCTCCGAGTTCTACGAAGCGGTTGACGC
Source organism: uncultured Collinsella sp. (assembly GCA_959605475.1). Taxonomy (GTDB): domain Bacteria; phylum Actinomycetota; class Coriobacteriia; order Coriobacteriales; family Coriobacteriaceae; genus Collinsella. The sequence continues at coordinate 13,171 of CAUHFS010000015.1, forward strand.
ACCTCTGTATTACGGGCTGCGCAGTCCGCAGCGCCTCTTTATCGAGGCCATGGCGGTAGACGAGGGCAAGCCGACGCGCATGGCGGATATCATTGAGCGCTGCGACCGTACCCAGAGCTGGGCGAGTAAATATCGCGCAAGCTTAATTCGCGAGCGCGTCATCGAGGCCGCCGGATACGGTCTCGTCCGGTTTAGCGTGCCTATGCTGGGCAAGTACATTCGCGATCGTGTTTTATGGCACGAGTGATGTGACAAAGGGACTGTCCCTTTGTCACATTCCTTTGTCACATTCGATTAACAGGAAGGGGAGCGATGACGGTGTCGCAACAACCAAGTGCTATCGAGGTGCGCGGTGCGCGCGTCCATAACCTCAAGGACATCGATATCGATATTCCGCTGGGAAGGCTCGTGGGCATTGCCGGCGTGTCGGGGTCGGGCAAGAGTTCGCTGGCGCTGGGCGTTCTTTACGCCGAGGGCTCGCGTCGCTACTTGGAGGCGCTCAGCACCTATACCCGCCGCCGTCTGACGCAGGCCGAGCACGCCCAGGTGGACGAGGTGCTGCACGTGCCGGCGGCGCTCGCGTTGCATCAGCGTCCTAGTGTGCCAGGCGTGCGCTCGACCTTTGGCACCATGACCGAGCTCAACAACAGCCTGCGCCTGCTCTTTAGCCGCTGCGCCCATCACGTGTGCCCGCATTGCGGGACGCGTGTGGAGCCGAGCCTTAACGTGGCCGCGGGCCTGTCGCTCACGTGCCCCGCGTGCGGCCGCGAGTTCTATGCGCCGGGGGCCGAGGACCTTGCCTTTAACAGTGGCGGCGCGTGTTCTACCTGCGGCGGCACCGGCGTCATGCGCGAGGTGGACGAGGCGAGCCTGGTGCCCGACGAGTCAAAGACTATCAACGAAGGTGCGGTCCTTCCCTGGGGCACGCTCATGTGGGATCTGATGAAGCAGGTGGCCGGCGAGATGGGCGTACGCACCGACGTGCCGTTTAACCAGCTCACGCCTCAGGAGCGCGACATCGTGTTCCATGGTCCGGCGGTCAAAAAGCACATTCTCTACGTTCCCAAAAACGGCGAGGGCGCCACGCCGCTCGACTTCACCTATTACAACGCCGTCTATACCGTGGAGAATGCGCTTGCCAAGGTTAAGGACGACAAGGGGCTCAAGCGCGTTGCGCGCTTTCTGCGCGAGGGGCCATGCCGTGACTGTGGCGGCACGCGCCTCTCCGAGGCCGCACGCCAGCCCCAGGTACGCGGTATCAATCTGGCACAGGCGGCGGCCATGACATTGGGCGAGGCGATTGAGTGGGTGCACGGGGTGCCCGCATCCTTGCCGGCCGAGATGCAGCCCATGGCAGTGGATATCTGCGATTCATTTTTGAGCACGGCTCGTCGCTTGGTCGACCTGGGGCTTGACTATCTCTCGCTCGACCGCGCCGGCGCCACGCTCTCCACGGGTGAGCGCCAGCGCGTCCAGCTCGCCCGCGTGGTGCGCAATCGCTCGACGGGCGTGCTCTATGTACTGGACGAGCCCTCGATTGGCTTGCATCCTGCCAATGTCGACGGCCTGGTGGGCGTGATGCGCGATCTGGTGGATGACGGCAACACCGTGGTTGTTGTCGACCACGATACGCGCGTACTGGCGGAAGCCGACTATCTTGTCGAGATGGGCCCCGTTGCCGGAGCAGGCGGCGGCAATGTGATCGCCGCTGGTACGGTAGACGAGGTCGAGCAATCGCAGAGCAGTCGCATCGCGCCGTTTTTGCGCGCCGAGCCCAAGCGCTTGCGTCCGCAGGTGACTGACGACGAAATGTTCGACCAGGGCCATATCCGCATGGCGACCGATGCCATCCATACCGTCAAGCCGCTCGAAGTCGATATCCCGCGCGGTCGCTTGGTTGCGGTTACGGGTGTTTCGGGTTCGGGCAAGACGACGTTGGTGCTCGAGACGCTCATCCCGGCACTCAAGGCGCAGGCAGCTGGCGAGCGCCTGCCGGGGCACGTGCGTTGGGTCGATGCCGAGGGTATTGCCCGCGCAAACCTGATTGACGCTACGCCCATCGGCGCCAACGTGCGCTCGACGGTAGCGACTTATGCCGACATCCATGATGAGCTGCGCCGCGCTTTCGCCCGTACGCCCGAGGCCAAGGCAGCCGGCTACAAGGCGGGCGCCTTTAGCTACAACACCGGCGCCTTGCGCTGCCCTACGTGTGACGGCACGGGCTCGATATCGCTCGACGTGCAGTTTTTGCCCGACGTCGAGATCGTCTGTCCCGCATGTCGCGGCTCTCGCTACGCGGAATCCGCCTCGCATATCCATCGCGAGGGCAAGGACGGGAGCCTGCTTACGTTGCCGCAGCTTATGGATATGAGTGTGGATGAGGCGCTCGACGCCACACTGGGACTCAAGAAGGTTCAGACGCGCTTGCAGACCTTGCACGACCTGGGCCTGGGTTATCTCACGCTTGGCGAGCCCACACCGGCGCTTTCGGGCGGTGAAGCGCAGCGCCTTAAGCTTGCGAGCGAGATGGGCCGCGTGCAGGATGATGCCGTATTCGTATTTGACGAGCCCACGATTGGCCTGCATCCGCTCGATGTTCAGGTGTTGCTGAATGTGTTCGACGGCCTTGTTGCCAAAGGCGCCACGGTTATCGTGATCGAACACGATCTCGACCTTATCCGTAACGCCGATTACGTGATCGACATGGGCCCGGGCGGTGGCGACGCCGGCGGGCAAATCGTCTGCGCCGGTACGCCAGGCGACATCGCGGCCTGCTCCAAGAGCATTACCGGCCGCTATCTATAGGCGATGCGACAAAGGGGCACCCCTTTGTCGCATTGACTTCTATTTCACGCATTGAGCTGCGAGATAGTCGCGGAAGAATGGCAATTCAAATGCGACGAGCCCTCGTCCTCGCTCCCCGATGATGCCGGCGTCTATCATGCGGCGTCGGTAGCGGGAGACCTGCTGCGGCGAACGCTTAAGGCGCTCGACAAGGTCAGCGGTGGTGGACTCTTCCTCGTCATCGAGCATGGCGATGAGGAATCGCTTGTCCTCTGCCGTGAGTTCCCGATAGGTTGCCGCGAGGATTCGGTCGTCCATCTCGTCGCGCGCGATTTTGATTCCCAGGTCAAAGTCGCGTGACGAGATCTCCTTCGAATCGCTTGTGAGGTCCCAGGCACGGTAGCCTACGAGTTGCAATAGGAAGGGAAAACCAGAGATCGAGCGAACGGCTCGATCGATTCCCTCAGCATCTGCCAGGCGATCGTTTTCCTGGATTGTGCGAATCAAGGCCTCGCGCACGTCATAGTCGGCAATGCGGCCCAGATGATATTGTTGGGCGCGGCGAAGGAACGAGACCGTCTTGTGGTTCAGTAGCGTCGATACGTTGTTGGGAAGTCCCGCCATGAGCAGGGCGACGCGTTTCCCATCGGTCACAAAGTGCTGATACGTCGCTGCGAGCTGAATCATCTCGTTGAGTGTCGGGTCCACCTCGTCAACCGTGACGAGCAGACCGGTGCCCGCCTCGTTGAGCTGGTCGATGATGTCGCTCATGCGATAACGCCAGGTTGAGGCATCGTGAACGCGATTGACCTCGATGCTGCCGAGCGGTGCAATTCCGAGACCGGTGACTTCGAAGTGGTTGGACGGGTCGATAAGATGGCCGGCAGCACGTTTCGCCCCGAGCTCGATTTCCTCAAGCATTCCCGGGAGCGCGGTCGTCTTTACGGCAATCCAGCCGTGGGATTCCGCCCTTGTCGCGAGCGACGACATGAGAGCGGTTTTACCGGTTCCACGCGCGCCTGAGAAGATCGATGTTAATTCTGGGCGCCTGCGCTGGCTCAAGAAGGCACGGTCCAAATCCCGAATAATCTGTTGTCTGCCAGCGAGATGGGCAGGAACCTCACCAAAACTGGGGGTAAATGGGTTCTCGAGATATTTCACAAGGCTCTCCTTTCACACCGCCGTTTAACTTCATTTTACTTTAGTTAATTCTGATTAAAAGTGATGGCTCTTTATCTAGAGCATCAATTAGGCGTGTGTGCCGTCGGCGTGGCGCTTGAATGTGACAAAGGGTCAGTCCCTTTGTCACATTCCCGGAAAGCCTGTTTGGCGTAGGGCTTCGTAGAGGACGATGGCGGCGCTGTTGGAGAGGTTGAGTGCGCTGATGCGGTAGTCGTCCGGGTTGACGAAGTTGCCGCAGATATCCTGCTGAAGGATGGTCTCGTGGCTGTCCTCGGTATGTCCGAGCGATTCCTCGTGAGCTTCCCAGGCCTCGGCGTTATCGAGTGAGTCACAATCGCGCAGCATCGGGATGCGCTCGCAGCGCTCGGGCGCCGCGGCAAGCAGTGGCTCGGGAATGCCCGAGCTCTCGCTGCCAAAGACCAAATAGTCACCGTCGCGGTAGGTGCTTTGCGCATAGGTGCGGCGTGCCTTTTTGGTCAGCAGATGCAGATGGCCATCGGCGGGGGAGAGGCCGTTGCGCGCAAGGAAATCCTCCCAGCCGGCATAGGTCGTCACGTCCAAATTTTGCCAGTAGCCCAGACCGGCGCGACGTACCGTCTTGTCATCGAGGGAAAACCCCAGCGGCTCCACCAGATGCAGATGGGCACCGGTGACCACGCAGGTACGGCCGATATTGCCCGTATTGGCCGGAATCTCGGGCGCATACAGCACGATATTGAACATGAATCTCCTTGGCTCAGAACGAAAAACCACCACGAAGGGCACCTTCGTGGTGGTTTGGCGGTTACGTAGGCGGAAAAATGCCCGCTTGGATAAACCTAGGCGCGGTGCCAGTCGGTCAGGCAGGCATCGAGGGAGGCGATGAGCGCATCCTTGTCCATGTGACGGCCGATGATGCACAGGCTTGTCATGCGGTCGCCCGTCTCGTCGTCCCAAATCTGCATGATCTCGGGGTTCTCGTCGATAATCTTCTGCTTCTCGCCCTCGGGCGCAGAGTCAACGAACAGACCGTTCTCCATCAGGCGCATCTGGTGGCCGGCCTGCTCGAACATGTAGCACATGTCCGGATCGCCGGTCTGCCACAGCGGACCCTTGACGCGGATGACCTCGTCGGGCCACTCCTGCTCAACAAAATCGGTGAACTTCTGCAGGTCAAACGGCTTGCGGCGCGAGTACACAAAGGTCTCGATGTCGTACTCGAGCACCTCAGGGTCGTCGTGCTCCTCGGGATGCTCCATGGCCTCGATCCAGGCGGCGGAGTTGTAGGCGCGCATAAAGTCGAAGCGGTCGGTATCGAGCAGCTCCTCCATGGGGACCTCGCCGTTTTGGGCCTCGACGATCACGGCGTCCTTCTGCAGGCTGCGCACGATGGCCTTGAGCTCGGCGATCTGCTCGGGCGTTACGGTATCGGTCTTGTTAAGGATCAGCGTGGAGCAGAACTCGATTTGCTGGATGAGCAGGCTTTCGATGTCGTCCTCGTCGATATCCTCAGCCAGCAGGTCGCGACCGCCGTTGAACTCGTCGTACATGCGGGCGCAGTCGACCACGGCCACGATGTTGTCGAGCGCGAGCTTGGGCTCGCCGCCCACCTTGGCCTCGTCGCAGAAGCTCGAGATGGTGTAGGCGATGGGGATAGGCTCGCAAATACCCGATGCCTCGATGATGATGTAGTCGAACTTGCCCGAATCGGCAATGCCCTGCAGCTGGTTGGCCAGGTCGTCCGAAAGCGTGCAGCAGATGCAGCCGTTGGTGAGCGGGATGAGGTCGTCGGTCTCGGAAAGGCCGCCGTCGGCGATAAGGCTGGCGTCGACATTGATCTCGCCGATATCGTTGACGATCACGGCGGCGCGGATGCCGCCGTCGTTAGCGAGGATGTGGTTGAGCAGCGTGGTCTTGCCGGCACCGAGGTATCCGGTAAGCATGATGATCTTCACGGGTTTGTTGGGCATGTGCCCTCCTTTGTTAGACATGGCTTACAGTTGAATCTTATGCCAAACGCCTGCTCTTATACCCACGCGCCGGCAAATAACACAGGCTACTCCCAGGCTCCCCATACATCGGGGCAATAACCGACGGTGGCCTTTTTGCCGTTGCGCACGATGGGCTCGGCTAGAACCTGCTGGTTTTCGAGCAGTTTGTCGAAGCGCTGGCTAGGGGTGAGGTGCTGGATGAGCGCGAGCGTCTCCTCGTCCTTGGCCTTGGGGTTGAGCAGCTTGTCGATGCCGCCGACCGCCTGCATCACGCTCGTGAGCTCGCCCTTGCTCATCTCCTTTTCCCTAAGGTCAATAAACTGCACCTTAATGCGGCGCTCCTTAAAATAGCGCTGGGCCTTCTTGGTATCGAAAGACTTTTTGGTTCCAAAAATCTGGATATTCATGCTCCGCCGCTCTATCGAATGAAGTTGGTCGTTGCTCGATCTGCCTCGGGTGCGTTGATACCGGCGGCCTGTCCTGCCTCGATACAGCGCAGGAGCCAGGCCATGTTTTTGCCGATGTTTCGCATGGTGGCAAGGCCCTCGGCATCCCCATCGGCGTCGCCGGGCACGCGGCCAAACACGTTGTTCCAGTAGGTGGAGGCAACCACAGGCATTTGCTTAATGGTGAAGTACTTGTTGAGCACATCGAACGTGGTCGACGTGCCGCCGCGACGGGCGACGGCGACCGCGGCGCCGGGCTTGTGCTCAAAGGCATGCCCGCCTGCATAGAAGGCGCGATCGAGGGCTGAGAGGATGCGTCCGCTGGGATGCGCATAGTAGACGGGGGAGCCAAAGACAAAGCCATCTGCCTGCTCGGCGGCAGCGATGAGCTCGTTCACCACGTCGTCGTCAAAGGTGCAGCGACCGCCAAGCTTGCCGCACTGGCCGCAACCGATGCAGTCGCGAATGGGCTTGGCGCCCAGCTGGAACACCTCGGTATCGATGCCCTCGGCGTTGAGTTGCTCGGAGACCTCGGCGAGTGCGCGGGCGGTATTGCCGTTTGCCTTGGGACTGCCATTGACCAAAAGAACCTTCATCACAAACTCCCTCTGCTGTTGGTGACTTCTGCAGAGGATTATCGCACGATGGGGGAGGCGGTGCGGGCGCGGTGCTAATCCAGTTTGGTACCTGGCACCTGCACGGCTTTACCGAGCAACGCTTTGAGCTCGTTCAAAATGGAAACGGGCTGTCGATTGACAGCGTCCAGATGAAGCGTCGCCACACGAATGGGCGGCTGATATTCAAGCGAGCCGATGAGCACGGGAGAACCCAGGAATCGTTCGATTTCGTTTGCGAGCTCGTCGATTGCCTCGGGGCCGAGCTCATCGAAAAGCGCCACGAACATTGGTCCCGTCGAGCGGAACAAGCGACCCTTGCCGCGCGAACAGTCCATGAGGCAGGCGGCGCTTTCGGCGAGCACGCGGTCGCCTGCATCGAATCCAAAGCGGGCATTGACTTCGGCGATATCGTCGACCTTAATGGCAATAAAGCCTGCCTCGCGCGCCACGCGGCGCATCTCTCCAATGGCGTTGACCAGGGCGTGAATATCGCCCAAGCCGGTCACGGAATCGGTCGTATCTGCCAAGCTTCGGTTGATGATAATGCCCACATACATGCCGGGCTCGGTATCGGTGCCGTCCAAGCGGTAGCCCGTGCAGTCGCAAAGCACGTATTTTCCGGTGGCATCCATTACGCGATACTGCATGTAGTGGAAGTGCCATGTGCCGTTTATCACCATGTCGAGCTCGGCACGTACGTTGTCGCGGTCCTCGGGATGAACGCGGGCGAGCCACATGTCGAGTGAGTTAAAAGGGTGCTGGGAGGGCAGGTCAAAATCGCGCACGGCGTTAACCGACCATTGCGATTCTCCCGTATCGAGATTGAGGATAAACGGATAGCGCGTCTCGGAGCTCATGGAGATCGCTTGGAACACCCGGTCGTTGCAGGGAAGCTGATCGACGATTGGGCGTTGCGGCGCGTCATCGTCTTTCGGTTGCTGCACACGATGCATAAGCTTATAGCGATACATCTTGCGATCGGCATCCATCGTCATCTGGCGACGCGTGTCGCCAGCAAGTGGATCGACGCGCGAGCAGCCAAAGCTAAAGCTGCCGATCATGGGCGCCTTGCCACCTGAGCTCGCCTCGATCAGCCTGGTACGTACCTGCTCCAAGCGCTGCTCGAGTTCAATCTCGTTTGCGGAGGGCGAGATGAGCACAAACTCGTCTCCACCGATACGGAACAGCATCTCATCGTGCTCCATGGTTTCGGAGAGCGTGCGGCAGATGCTCAGAATATAGCGATTGCCTTCGGCGTGGCCAAACCTATCGTTGCAATGCTTGAGATGGTCGATGTCAATATAGGCGCAGGTGAAGGGGTCGCCTTTGCGCCAGAGTTGCTCGACGTGACGGTCGAATCCGTTGCGGTTGCCCAAGTTGGTGAGCGGATCGATATAGGCGTTGCGCTCAAGCAGCTGGCGCTCTTGTTGCAGGATGGCATGCGTCTTTTGCAGTTGCTCACCAACGGCGCGTAGCTCAGCAGGCAGCGCGGCAACATCGAGTTCGGCGGTCGAGACGCCGTTCGCAAGTCGCTGAAGATAGGCAATAATCGATTGCTCGCCCAGGCGATATGACTCGTTCATGATGGATAACCTCCTTGGGCGGAACAACGGTTTGTATCATATCCCCAATTCGGTTTGAATTGGGGATATAAGTTAGCTAATGGAGACAAATGCCCCCTTCGACGGTGGCGTTTTGCGCGCGAGCGTATCAGTTGTTATTGCCACCATCGAGCAATGCCTCAAAATCCTTCGCAGGCATGGGGCGGTAGTAGAGGAAGCCCTGAGCGTAGCGGGCGCCCATTTGTCGTAGCATGTTTGCCTGCTCATTTGTCTCGACGCCTTCGACCACGACGGGCAGATGGCGCGACTGCGCCATTTCGAGCATCGATGAAATGATTTGCGTGCTGCGGCCTTGATCGCGGTCGGTGGGCACAAAGGTGCGGTCGAGCTTGATGACGTCGACGTTGACGTTCTTGAGCATCGCGAGCGTGGACTGACCGGTGCCAAAATCGTCCATATAGGTCGAGAAGCCGCGGGTGTGCAGATCTGCGGTCAGCTTATCCACGGCCTCGGATTCTCCCGTATAAGCCGTCTCGGTGATCTCGATACGCATGAGCTCGGGCGGTAGGTTGTATTGGGCGGCGAGCGCCCCCATATGTTCGGCAACGTCGCAGGCAAGGATATCCACGCGCGACACATTAAGCGAGACCGGAACCACGCGAAGACGGCGATCGAGACGCTCGCGAAGCCATATGGCGACACCCTGCCAAATGTACTTGTCGAGCGTCACTACAAAGCCGCTTTCCTCGAGTGCGGGGATAAACGTTGTGGGCGAAATGAGAGAGCCGTCCTTGTCAATCCAGCGGGTGAGTGCTTCGGCGCCAATAATCTCGCCGGTTTCCATATCGACCTGGGGCTGAAGATAGTACGTGATGCGACCATTTGACAGCGCGTACTGGAATTCGGTCAGCGTGCGGTGGAACGCGACTTCGCGCTCGTACTCCGCGGGGCGGAAAATAGCAATGCGCTCCTTAAAGTCGTTTTTTGCGCGTCGATTGGTAAACATGGCCTTTGCCTGCGCATCGATGGTGATTTCCTCATTGGAGTCGATGGGGTAAACGCCCATGGACGGCCAAAAACCTACGCCGTCATCATGTCTGGCTACGGCCTCGCGAACGCGGTTGTAGATTTGATGGACGGTGATGTGCTTAAAGGGGATGAGTACACAAAAGTCATCTTGGCCCCAGTACCCTGCGACGCCCATATCGGCATTCTCGATGTCCTTGAGGACCGTGCCCACATCGGCGAGTACGCGGTCGCCCTCGGCCTGGCCGTGCCATTCATTAAACAGGCGCATGTGGCCCATGTCGACTGTGGCGATGCACCAGGTGCCGTTGCGCCTTGCCTCGAGAAATGCGTTGGCGCGCCGCATAAACTCGCTGGGTCGATAGAGGCCCGTGAGCGAGTCGATACGTTCAGCTATGGCGCTTTTGCGCTCCGCCTCGGGTATGGGGAGGCTGTCGTTGGGAACAAGCCCGCCGGCCGTGCGAAGGCGACGGTCGAGTTCGCCTAAAACGGCGGTCGCTTGATGGGTTAAGTGCTCGTAAAAGGCCGGGACGACAAGGCAGACGGGAGTAATGGTGTCGCCTGCGATTCGAACAGGAGCGAAAACGGCTTCTTTAAGGTGGCGGGTCAGTTGCTCGAATGCCTCGTGGTCTAGTTCGTTGCTGAGCACGACGAACTGGACGCTTCGTGAACGGTAGACCCGGCTCCTGCCGCGGGTGATCGACAGCATGCGGCCTGCGTATTCGGCAAGCATGTTGTCGACAGCCTCGGCCCCGTAGAGCTCGTTGAGTTTTGTCGTGCCACGAACGCGCACCGCTATAAGCCCTGTCTCGCAACGATCGCGGCGGCAGGCGTCGATGGCGTTGACCAGCATGCGCTGCGTTCCGAGGCCTGTGGCAGCGTCGACGGTTTCGGCAAGTGAGTGGTTGACGAGCTCGCCGACATAGAGCGAGGGGACATTTCCGTCGCCGTCGATACGAAACCCGCGAGCACGGCAAAGGACGTAGTCGCCGACGGCGTTGCGCACACGATACTGCATGACGCGACGGTGCTTGGTGCCGTTGTAGACTTGGTCGATGTCGTTGATGCAGGCCTCAAGGTCGTCGGGATGGACGCGCGTTTTCCAGTAATCGCGACAGTTGTCTATGTGCTCCGAGGGAAGGCCAAGATCGCGCAAGGCACCTTGTGACCAAAGGGTGCGATGTTTGTCCAAGTTCTCGATAAAGAAATAACGGCCCTCGTTGAGCATCGAAAAGGCGTCAAAAATACGATCGCTTATTTCGAAGTCGTCGGCGTGGACTTGCGTGATATTGCGTCGATCGAGGTGCATGGCATGACGTAGCTTGTAGTCGTACATGCGATGGTCGGCATCGAGCGTCATGCGATTGGAAGCTTCGCCCAGGGCGGGGTCGGCATGTGACACTCCGTAGCTAAACGAGTGGGGCATCTCGGAATCGTTGTTTTTGAGCAGAACCGTTCGACAGTGTTTCAGACGTTCGGCGAGGTCGTCCTCGGTTGCAATCGTAGATAGGATGGCAAACTCGTCGCCGCCTATGCGAAACGCCGCTTCGCCCACCTTCATATACAGCTTAAGATAGAGACTTACCTGCAAGATATAGCGGTTGCCCTCGTCATGCCCAAAGACGTCGTTGCAGTGCTTGAGATTGTCGATATCGATGAACGCCATGGTAACGGGGGCGTCCTGCTCCCAGAGCTCCTCGAGGGAACGGGCAAAGCCGCCACGGTTGCCAAGCCCGGTAAGCTGGTCGGTAAAGGCAGTCCTGATCAGATCCTCCTGCCGTTCGAGAAGGTCGCGGACGGTCTTTTCGAGCGTTTCGGTGTAATTGCTGACAGTTTCCATGTTCTAAGCGACTTTCTGAGGTCGGGGCGGATTGCGTCGGGCGAGCTCGTTGTGTACACGCGTCGTTGCTCAGCGCTTTGCATGTATCCAGGCCCCCGCCTTGCCGCGTTGTTGAGTTAATTTGTCGGCTAATGTTCGCTGTTGATAACAGCTGAGTAGTGTAAACAATAGTGCACAATTATATATGGGTGCACATGCTGTGGGCGGCTATTATTCGACAAGCGGTAGCGCGACGATGCGATGTTCGATAAAAATGCGACTGGGACGATATATGTTGACGGGTATACTTGTCCCGTTTTAAAACGCAGGAACGGAGATGGTCGCATGGCACAGTCAAATATGACGCGCACGGTGGGGCTGGCGCTCGAGGGAGGCGGCTACCGCGGTATGTATACGGCGGGCGTGCTCGACGTTTGGATGGAGCACGGTTTGACCTGCGACCATATGGTGGGCGTCTCGGCGGGCGCGGCGTTTGGCTACAACTTTAAATCGCGCCAGATCGGCCGCGCCATTCGCTATAACAAGGCCTATTGCGCCGACAAGCGCTATGCGAGCGTGACCAGCTGGCTGCGAACCGGCGATATGTACAATGCCGACTTTGCTTATCACGAGGTGCCTATCGAGCGCGATCCTATCGACTTAGAGGCGTATCGCACCTGTCCCATGCGATTTACGTGCGTGTGTACCGATATCGAGACGGGCAAGGCCGTCTATCACGATCTGCCGTATGGCGACGAGCGCGATATCGAGTGGATTCGGGCGTCGTCGGCAATTCCCGTGGCGACGCGTCCCGTTGCTATTGACGGGCATAAGTATCTGGATGGTGGCGTGGCTGATTCTATTCCCAGCGCGTGGCTGTTTGCGCAGGGGTATGACCGCAATATCGTGGTACTCACGCAGCCGGCGGGCTTTGTGAAGCAGCCCAACAGCGTGATGCCCATGCTGCGGCGCGTGTTCCGTCACTATCCGGAGTTTGTCGCAGCGCTTGAGCATCGGCATGAGGTCTACAATGCCACGCTCGATGACCTGGCACGTCGCGAGGCTGCCGGCGAGATCTTTGTGGTGCGTCCGAGCGAATCGGTGAAGGTGCCGTCGCTGTGTCGCGAGCCCGATGAACTTGAGCGCATCTACCAGATTGGTCGCCGCGATGCGGAGGCGACCTTGCCGGCACTGGAGGCATATCTGGCAGGGTAGAGGCTGCTGCCGCCATCTCGGCGGAAAGCACATCCCGGAATGGAGGCTCAAACTGGGATGCGCTTTCCATTGCTGAAGATATGAGGCTGCGAATCAGCTGCTCGGCCTAGACTTACGCCTGCTGCCAGGTGTCGACGAGCTCCTTGGCCGCGGCGTAGGGGTCATCGGCGCTGCAGACGGCGCTCACCACGAAAAAGCCGTCGACGCCGGTGGCCTTGAGCTGTGGCAGGTCGGCCGTCTTGACGCCGCCGCCCACCACGATGGGCACGGGGCTTGCCGCGTGGAGGGCGGCCAGGTCCTCAAAGCTCTTGGTGATGATAGAGCCGTCGGCCGCGCGTCCGCAGTCGCGCTTGGTCTCGGTCTCGTGGAGTGGGCCGATGCCCAGGTAGTCGACTAGGCTCATGTCGGCGGTCTTGACGTACTCGAGCATCTCCTCGCAACGGGCGGAAAGGCCCACGATGGCGTTGGGCCCCAGCAGCTTGCGACAGACCTCGACGGGAATGTCGCTCTGACCCACGTGCACGCCGTCGACAGCAATGCCCTGCTCGCGCGCGGCGAGTACGCAGTCCAGGCGGTCGTCAATCAGCAAAGCGACCTGACCGGTCTTGCCGGCCTGTGCGATTGCCTGCGCGGCGTCGCCGGTCAGCGCAATGATCTCGCGGGCGCTTGCCACCTTGGAGCGCACCTGGATGCAGGTAAAGCCGGCGTCGAGTGCCTGGGCCACCACATCGCCCACGGGGCGCCCGAGCGTGTTTTCGGGGCCGAGCACCAGATAGGCCGAGATATCAAGGTTGTCGCGGATACTCATCGTGTTTCCTCCTGCTTTTTGATCTGAGCTTCCATGCGCTCGAGCTTGCCGGTCATGGTGTCGGTAAATCCGGGTCGAATATCGGCTTTGAGCACGACTTCGGTGCGGATGCCCTTGCTCGCCAACACAAAGGTTGCGTCGCGCACGACCTGCATGACCTCGTCCCAGTCGCCCTCGATCTCGGTGAACATCGAGGTGGTGCGGTTGGGAAGGCCGCTCTCGCGAATGACGCGCACGACCTCGGCGACCTCGGCGGACAGCTCATCGCCGGTGCCGCACGGGGCGATGGCCACGGCGACGAGCGTATTCATGCCGGCATCGGTTGCGGGCTCGGACATGGCCTATGCCTCCTCGAGGTCGAGCTGGTTGTTGGCGATGTCCTGGGCGGTTGCGCGGTAGAGCTCGTCGATAAAGGCGACCTTAAAGCTTGCCGGGGCGTCGGCGACAGCGGCGGCACGCGAGCCGGCAACGTTGTAGACGGCGGTGCCGCAGACGGCGGCCGTAAACGGGTCGGCAGCGCAGGCGTACACAGCCAGCACGCCGCCTTGCGAGCAGCCGCAACCGGTGATCTTGGACATGAGCGGGCTGCCGCCGTGGGACTTGGCCACGGTCATGCCGTCGGTGATCAGGTCGACTTCGCCCGAGACCACAACGGCGCCGCCGGTGTAGCGGGCGAGCGCCACGGCGGCATCGCGGGCGGCGTCGACCGTGTCGGTGGTATCGACACCGCGCACGCGGCTCAGATCGGCCGCCTCGCCCTCAAGACCCCACAGGCCGGCGAGCGCGATGATCTCGGAGGCGTTGCCGCGCACGATGGCGGGCTTGTACTGCTTAAGCTCGTTTACCAACTGGGTGCGCAGACTGCCGATGCCCAGACCCACCGGATCGAGCACCCAGGGCTTGCCGGCGTCGTGTGCCGCCTTGGCCGCGCGGGGAATCGTCTGCTCGTAGATGGGGAAGAGCGTGCCCATATTGAGATAGATGGCGCCGCCGCCGGCAACGAGCGCCTCGCCCTCGTCGGGAAGATAGACCATGGCGGCCGATCCACCCACAGCGAGCTGCGCGTTGGCGACAAAGTCGATCGTCACCGTGTTGGTGATGGAGCCGGCCATCGGATTGGTGGTGCGAATCTCCTCCACGGCCTTGACCATATGTTGCTTAAGCTGTTCCGAATCAATCACTGCACATGCCTCCTTGGCATAGAAAAGGGGCGCTGTGCATAGACAGCGCCCCTGTAAAGGCGGCATGCTCCCTACGCCAGCATTAACTGACAGGTTCAAAGTATTGGGCCCCATGCCCTCTCAGCCTTGTGGTTTGCACCGCCGGCACTCCCGCATCGAATCTGTTGTTCCCTATACTAGCGCACCTGCCAAAAAGGGACAGGTTTATTTTGGCAGGTAACAACTGGGACTTTGCGTTTTCCCAGATGAAACCTGCCGAAATAAACCTGTCCCTTTTTGGCAGGTCGGTACAATAGATGGGATTAAGAATGACCGAGGGGACTCTATGATCAAACTTGTGCTGACCGATATGGACGATACACTGATTCCAGCCGGGCATGACGGCGCCAGCGACTACGCCATTGAGGGTATTCATGCCATGCAGGCGGCGGGTTTGCACTTTGGGCCGGTTTCGGGTCGTCAGCCGTCCGCGATGGGCTGGATGTTCAAAAACCGTTCCGGGTGTTATTCGACCGGTGCGTTCTGTAACGGCCAGGTGATGTTTGTTGACGGCGAAGTAGTCGCCTCGCGCGCAATCGACAACGATGCTCTGATGCGTTTGGCCGACTATCTGGAGCAAGAGACCGACGATACATTTCTAAAAGTCTACAGCCTGGGCGATGACTTTTGGGGCAACGATGCCCATTGTGTGACGAGTGACCCCGAGCGCGTTCGTCGCGCCATGGAGTCGGGCGGCAACGCGTGGCTCAAAGGCGAAGAGGCCCCATGTCGTCCCGTCGTCGATGACGCGTCGGTGTTTAAGGCGAATATCTGGAGTGCCCGTTCGCGTGAGGAGCTCGCGGAGCTACGTGAGCGCGTTGCCGCTGAGGTGCCGGAACTCTCGCTTGTGTTTCCCAACAACCGAGTGCGCCTGTTCGACATCCTTCCGGCTGGTTGGGACAAGGGCTGCGCTGCGCTGGAGCTGGCGCGCGCTTTGGGCCTGACGCCCGACGAGGTGGCCGTATTCGGCGATTCTGATAACGATTTGCCCATGATCGATGCCGTTCCTAACTCCGTTGCAGTCGCCAATGCCAACGAGGCCGTCACGGCTGCCGCACGCTGGCATATTGGCGCTGCGGCAGATGATGCGGTTGCCGGGGCTCTGCATCAGATTGCCGCCTGCGCCGCGACGGGGGAGATGCCGTCGTTTATGCGTCAAATGGACGCGGCAGGTTTTGGCGTCACGAACGTCTAGGGAGAAGGCTATGAAGCTCCAGCAGCTCAGATATGTTGTTAAGGTTGCCGAATGCGGTAGCATCACCGAGGCCTCGCGCCGGCTCTTTGTGTCGCAGCCCTCGATTACCGCGTCGATTCGCGATCTCGAAAACGAGATGGGTGTGCATATCTTTGAGCGCACCAACAAGGGCGTCATTGTGTCCGAGGAAGGCGAGACCTTCTTGGGCTACGCGCGCCAGGTGCTCGACCAGGCCGACCTGCTCGAGGGCAAGTACAAAGGCACGTCCGAGCAGGTGCCGCACTTTAGTGTGAGCTGCCAGCATTATTCCTTTGCCGTTAATGCGTTTGTCGATGTGATCCGCGAGTTCGATGCCGCGCGCTACGACTTTACCCTGCGCGAGGAGCAGACCCACGAAATTATCGAGGATGTCGCGCATATGAAAAGCGAACTCGGCATCCTGTATCTGTCGGAGCACAATCGCGAGGTCATCGAGCGCATGCTTGCCGCCAACGAGCTCGTGTTCGAAGGGCTCTTCTGCGCCACGCCGCATGTCTTCGTCTGCGCCGACCATCCGCTGGCGGGCCGCTCCAGCGTGACGCTCGAGGATCTGGAAGACTACCCGTTCCTGTCCTACGAGCAGGGCAGCTACAACTCGTTTTACTATTCCGAGGAGCTGACCTCGACGTTCGAGCGTCGCAAAAATATCCGCGTGCGCGACCGTGCGACGTTGTTCAATTTGGCCATGGGCCTCAACGGCTACACGGTATGCTCGGGCGTGATCAGCCACGAGCTCAACGGCCCCGGCATTATCTCGATTCCGCTCGACGTGGACGAGTACATGGAGATTGGCATCATCACGCGCAAGAACACGACGCTCACGCGCTACGGTCGGGCCTATATCGACGCGATTCGTCAGCATATCTAGGCTGCTGTGCTCCGCACGGTTCAAGTCTCTTTATGACAGTCCAGACTGATATAGGAAGCATCTATATCAAACTGTTATAAACGTATATTTTACGATGACCATATGAGCGCTCATACTCTGTCCCAGTAAAGCAACCAATGCAAAGGGAGATATCTATGAGCACTTCGATTCAACCGAACGCGCCGTTTCGTGCCGATATCGTCGGCAGTTTTCTTCGTCCGCAGGCTGTAAAGGATGCCCGTGCCGCCTATGTCGCGGGTAAACTCGACGCTTCCGGCCTTAAGGCCGTCGAGGACGAGGCCATCCGCGACTTAGTGGCCAAGCAGAAGGCCGCCGGCCTGCAGGTGATCACCGATGGCGAGTTCCGCCGCAGTTACTGGCACCTCGATTTTATGTGGGGCCTTAACGGCATTGAGCGCCGCACCTCACGCACGGGTTATATGTTCCATGACGAGGAGACGACGGCCGACACCGCCGTGGTTACCGGTCCCATTAGCGGCGAGAACCACCCGTTCGTCGAGCATTTTAAGTTTGTCAAGGCGCTTGAGGGGGAGGGCCAGGTCGCGCGTCAAACCATTCCGGCGCCGATCCAGACGTTCTCGGAGGTTACGCTCGACCGCTGCGATGGACAGCAGGAGAGTCTGCGCGCCGTCTACAAGACCGATGAGGAACTTGCCGACGCCATTGCAGCCGCTTATCGCACGGTGATCGCCGACCTGTATGCCGCGGGCTGCCGCAACATCCAATTTGATGACTGCACCTGGGGCATCTATTGCGATACGGACTTTGTGTCCAAGACTGGCATGAGCCCGGTTGACCTGCAAAAGGTGAGCGAGCTGGGCGTGGCGCTCAACAATGCTGCCATCGCGGGCAAGCCCGACGATCTGGTTATCAACACGCATGTGTGCCGCGGCAACTATCACTCCACGTATGCCTTCGAGGGTGGTTACGATCCCATTGCGCCGTACCTGTTCGCACATGAGAACGTCGACGCGTTCTACCTTGAGTTCGATACGCCACGCGCCGGTGGCTTTGAGCCGCTTAAGTACGTTGCTCCCGGCAAGAAGGTCGTGCTGGGCCTGGTGACCACCAAGGCGGCTGAGCTTGAGGACGAGGACGTTATCGTCGAACGTATCCAAGAGGCCGCAAAGTATGTGCCGCTCGAGAACCTGTACCTGTCGCCCCAGTGCGGCTTTGCCAGCTGCGAGATTGGCAACAAGCTGACCGAGGACGAACAGTGGGCAAAGATCGCGCTGGTCAAGCGCATTGCTGAGCGCGTTTGGAAGTAACGTTACCGCTTGCAGGTGACGGCGCGCGCGAGACATGGTGTATCACGTACAATGGTTCGGATCGTATCGTTCGGGCAGGTTATCCGATATGCCTGATCGCCCTTCCATCATGAAAGGACTTCCATGTCCCAATCCTCGACGCCCGCCGTCACCGATGCCATCTACGACGCATCGTCGCTCGGCCGCCCGCGCATGTTCGTGTTGGGTTTGCAACACATGTTTGCGATGTTCGGAGCAACGGTGCTCGTGCCCGTGCTCACCGGCCTTTCCGTTTCGGCGACGCTTCTGTTCGCCGGCATCGGCACGCTGCTGTTTCATTTTCTATCGCGCGGTAAGGTGCCTGCGTTCCTGGGCTCGTCGTTTGCCTTTATCGCGGGTTATGCCGCCATTGCGCCCAACGGCGAGGCCGAGCTTTTGCCCTACGCCTGCCTGGGCGTTGCCTGCGCCGGTCTGCTCTATCCGGTGCTCGCGGCCCTGTTCCGTGCCTTTGGCGCCAAGCGTGTCATGCGCTTCTTTCCGCCGGTGGTGACCGGTCCCATCGTCATTTCCATCGGCCTGATCCTAGCGAGCTCTGCCATTGCCAACTGCCAGACCAATTGGCTTGTTGCCGTTGTCGCTGCGGCCGTCATCGTCATCTGCAATATTTGGGGCCGCGGCATGGTCAAGATCGTGCCGATCCTGCTGGGCGTCGTGGTGAGCTATACCGTTGCGGCCGCGTTGGGTGAGGTCGATTTTTCGGGCGTTGCCGCCGCTCCGTGGGTCGGTCTGCCCATCGTGTGGGACAACACCGTGTTTGCGCTCTTTGGCCCGCAGTTCGATAGCGGTCTTGCCACGACGGCCATCATCACCATCATGCCGCTGGCCTTTGCAACTATGATCGAGCATATCGGCGATATCTCCGCCATTGGCTCTACCTGCGAACGCAATTACATTGCCGATCCCGGTCTGCACCGTACCCTGCTCGGCGATGGCCTGGCGACCATCTTGGCATCGCTCTTTGGCGCCCCCGCCAATACGACGTATGGCGAGAACACCGGCGTGCTTGCCTTGACGCGTGTGTTCGACCCGCGTGTGATTCGCATTGCCGCCTGCTGCGCCATTGTGCTTTCGTTCTGCCCCAAGTTTGCTGCGGTGATTGCCGCCATGCCGGCGTGCGTTATCGGCGGTGTGTCACTCGTGCTCTACGGCATGATCAGCGCCGTTGGCGTGCGTAACCTCATCGAGAATCAGGTTGATTTCCAGAACAACCGCAACGTGCTGGTGGCGGCTCTGGTGCTCGTGCTTTCGCTCGGCATTGCCTACAGTACCGCCGGTGCCATCGTGCTGGAGCTGGGCGGCGTGACGATTTCGCTTTCGGGCCTTGCCGTGGGCTCGCTGGTGGGCATTGTGCTCAACGCCATCCTGCCCGGTAATGACTTTGAGTTTGATACTTCCGAGCTTGAGGAGACTGCTGAATAGTAGCTGCGTTCAGCCAAATTAAAAATGGCGTCCATGCGTATGTACGCGTGGACGCCATTTTTAATGCGTCAGTATCCAGTGGATGCCGCGCGCCATGCGCAGGTCAGTTTGGGCAAAGTGATTGCCGGGGTTGAGCTCCAGCGTTGTTGGAATGTCACGCTCGATAAACAGCTCTTCCATCGCACGCGTATCGTCGAGTACGTGCCGCATCATGCGGTTGGGCGTCTTGGTTTCCTTTTTACCGAGCGACAGATAGGCGGCGTCGGGCGTGGCTGTCATCGTGCGCTCGCGCGCGTAGTCGATAAAGCCGGGGAACCACAGCGACCCCGATGCACTTGCCGCGCGCTCAAAGACATCTGTTTGCCAAAGTGCCCACAGTGAAAAAAGACCCGCCAACGAGTAGCCGGCAATGCCGCGCCAGGTGGGCGGGCAGGGAAGTGATGATTCGGCCTCTGGGATTATCTGATTCAGCAGCTCATCGAGAAACTCAGACGCCTGTCCGCCAAAGGGCTCGGCATCTCGTATAGTTCCGTCGCATTCCCAGGGGCTCAGCTCGCGATTCCAATCGAGTCCTCCAATGGCGGCAAGGGTGAAGGGCGGGCAGTCGAGCTCTCGGCAGCGCTCGTAGACTTCACTACCGTCGCCCATAACCACGGGAAGGTAGATGACGGGCGCGCCTTCCACACACTCTGAATAAACGGTTATCTGCTTATGATGCGCTTCCAAGGCAGGCTTCTCTCGGTGTTGTGATATTGACAGCCTCAATTGTCGCACGCTGGCGCGGGGGCAGACGCTAAAAGAAAGGCGCGGAGCCGCTCGATGCGACTCCGCGCCTTGATGTTCTGCTTTAGCAGACTATGCCGTTACGCCACGAAGAAGTAGACGAGGAAGGCAAGGGCTGCGATCCACATGAGCGGCTTGATCTTGGAGGCCTCGCCCTTAAAGAGCGCGACGATCACGTAGGCGATAAAGCCCAGGCCAATGCCGGCAGAGATGGAGTAGGTGAAGGGCACGCCGGCGACGATCATGAACGCCGGGAAACCCTGCGACACGTCGGACCAGTCGATCTCGGAGGCTTCGCTCATCATGAGGTAGCCGACGTAGACCAGAGCACCGCAGGTGGCGGCGCTGGAAACGATGGTGACGATGGGGGAGAAGAACGCGGCGAGAATGAACAGCACGCCGGTGGTGACGGAGGTGAGGCCCGTGCGGCCACCGTCGGCGGCGCCGGAAGTGGACTCGACGAAGGTGGTGATGGAGGAGACGCCCATGAAACCGCCCACAGCAGCGGCGGCGGAGTCGACGATCAGGATCTCCTTGATATTCTCGACGTTGCCGTCGTCGGTGAGGAACTCGCCCTGCTTGGCTACGGCCATCGCGGTGCCCATGGTGTCGAAGAAGTCACTCATGAGCAGCGAGAACGAGATGACGAGGAGCGTGGGGTCGGTAAGGACCTTGACGATGGCGGGCACGCCGCCGGCGTCGGCGATGGGGCCACCGATGCTCGAGAAGTCGAGCGGGGCGATGATACCGGTCGGAGCATGGGTCACACCTAGGGGGATACCGGCGATGACGGCGACGACGATGCCGATGAGCAGCGAGCCGGGGACGTTGCGGCAGGCGAGGGCGACTGTCACCAGGATGGAGATGATGCCGACGATGAAGGTGGGGGAGGTGATGTCGCCCAGACCGACGAGTGTACCGGCGCCAGCGGTGATAATGCCGGCATCGCACAGGCCAATCATGGCGATGAACAGGCCCAGACCCACCGAGATGGCGTGACGCAGGACAACCGGGATGGCGTCCATGATGGCCTCGCGCAGGCCACAAAGCACGAGCAGCAAGATGACGATACCCTCGAGGAAGATGACGCTCATGGCCACGTGCCAGTCACCGCCGCAGACGGTGGTGGTGATTCCAGCGATCATCGCGTTGACGCCTAAGCCCGACGCGCAGGCGAGCGGGCGGTTGGCGAAGATGCCCATGCAGATGGTCATGATGCCGGCGCCCAGGCAGGTGGCGCAGGCGAGCGCTCCCGCATCGATGCCAGCGCCCGAGAGCACTGCGGGGTTGACGGCGATGATGTAGGCCATCGCCAGGAATGTTGTCAGTCCAGCGCGCAGTTCGGTCCCGATTGTGGACTTGCGCTCGCTGACGTGAAATAGTTCGTCCATGCATACCCTTTCCTTGCTCGGCCCCGAGTTTAGGCCGATTGACACGAACTCACCCACTATAGCCCCTTTACGACGCTGTTGTTCCTCGCATGTTGATGTTCGGCGCTTTGTAGCAGACGGACGGTATTTTTCGCATGAAAATGTGTGGGTAC
Source organism: uncultured Collinsella sp. (assembly GCA_959605475.1). Taxonomy (GTDB): domain Bacteria; phylum Actinomycetota; class Coriobacteriia; order Coriobacteriales; family Coriobacteriaceae; genus Collinsella. The sequence continues at coordinate 34,995 of CAUHFS010000015.1, forward strand.
CGTATACTTAAGCGGTTACAACGACCCCTATGGAGGAACGTATGATTAAAGAGCTTTGCCACGACGAGGCTATTCTGTCCCAGCGTTGCGAGGTTGCGACCGTCGAGGACGAGTCGGTTGCTCAGGACCTGATCGATACCATCAAGTCGCTCGACGATGCCGGCTGCTTGGCCGCTAACCAGATTGGCGTTACCAAGAAGGTTTGCGTCTACCTGGACGATGCCGGCGAGCCCCACGTGCTCTACAACCCCCGTCTGGTGTTTGGCCTGGGCGCCAGCAAGATGGAGGAGAGCTGCCTGACGCACGAGGAGGTCACCAAGTCCACGCGCTATATCAAGTGCAAGGTCGCCTTTGATCAGATCGTCGACGGCAAGATGAAGGAGTGCCGCCGCGACTACGCGGGCTTTGAGGCACAGATGATCCAGCACATGATTGACCACTGTCTAGGAAAGTTGGTCTAAGGGGAACAAAGCACCACACTTCGTCTCTTTTGGTCCGGGCGTGACATTGTTGTCATGTCCGGGCTTTTGTGTTTAGCGCCTTTTTGTTTGGTGACAATAACCTTAGCAGGAACGTAAAGCTAGGAGGCGCTATGTGTACGAGCATTCGATTTACCGATAATTCTGGCCACATGTATCTAGGCCGCAACCTCGACTGGAGCTTTGACTACGGCCAACAGGTTCGTGTGATGCCGCGCGGGTTCCACATTCCGTATTCGTTTATCGACGACGCGACAGCGGCACACGCGGTGATTGGTATGTGCATCGATTACAAGAACTATCCCATGTTTTTCGACTGCGGCAACGATGCGGGCCTCGCCGTGGCGGGTCTCAATTTCCCGGGTTATGCCGAGTATGCCGAGGGCCCTGTCGACGGCAAGAACAATATCGCGGCCTATGAGTTTCCCCTGTGGGTGGCAGCGACGTTCTCGACGGTCGATGAGGTCGAGGACGCGCTGCGCGACACGGTGATTGTCGCCAAATCTGCCGGAGAGGGGCTGGGCGTGTCGCTGCTCCATTGGATTATCGGCGACAGCCAGCGCAGCATCGTGGTCGAGATGATGGCTGACGGCCTGCATGTATACGACGATCCGGTCGATACCCTTGCCAATCAGCCCACCTTCCCGTGGCACATGGAAAACCTGCGCACCTATATCACGGCCACAAGCGATTTTCCGCAGACGGCGACATGGCGTGGCGCCGAGCTCAAGCCCTATGGCGCGGGTGCCGGCATGCGCGGTATTCCGGGTGACTGCTATTCGCCGAGCCGTTTTGTAAAGGCGGCGTACCTCAATGCCAATTACCCGCAAAAGGAGAGCGAGACCGAAAACGTCGTTCGCATGTTCCGCTCGCTCGAGGGCGTGGTGATGATCGAGGGAGCGTCCAGGATGGGCGATGGCAAGTTCGAGAAGACTATCTACACCGGATGCTTTAGTGCGCGCACGGGCAATTATTACTACGCGATGTATGGGGATCCGTCGATTCGCTACGTGAGCCTGATGGATGCCGAGGGCGCGAGCCCCGATAGGCTCGTGGTTCCCGAGCCGCGCCGTTCGTAGCCGTTAGCTTTACTGCAATGCAAAGCGGCCCTGCGTCTCTCGTGAGGCGCAGGGCCGCTGTCGTTGATTTGTGGCGTTGCTAGAAGTTGGCGTCGTTGAGTTGTTCGCTCTCGAGGCCGTCGAGCTGTTGCTGTTCGGGCGTATCGGCGACGCTCTCGAGCAGCTCGGTGGGATCGACGTTCATGTCCTTACCGGCCTCGTTGCCGTTGACCAGGTCGTCCGAGAAGATATCGACTTCCATTTCCTCGGCTTCCTCGATTTGGACCTCGAGTGGCACCTGGGTGCGTACGAGCTTGACTGCTGGACGCATGCGGGCAAAGAGCGGTACGTACTCGATGATGATGGCCGAGTTCTCAAGACCGTACCAGCGTGCCGGGCTTCCGCAGGCGCGGCGGACGGCATACTTGATGGCCATCACGCGATGGTCGTTGCGGTTGATGTCCGTCTCGGGAGCAAGCATCTTGCGCAGCATGCAAAAACGGAAGTCGCCCACGTTGCCGCGCGTCTCGTAGATGGAGTAGGTGTGATGCTGCGGCGGCAGCTCGCCCGATGCCATCAAGTCGCCAACGATCTGACGCAGGTAGGCATTGATGCGCTGGTTGACCTTAAAGCCCAGGTCCAAGCGCACGCGGAACAAAAAGTCCGTGCCAAAGGTCTCGACGGAATACTCGTGCGTATAGGGTTCGTCGGTAACGTGCACGTTGATGAACCAATATGCCTTGGCGCGCTTGGGGTGCTTGTCCAGGATGGAATAGAGCACGTCGCGGTCGAGCGTGAGCGGGTCGGGGCTGTTGGTGAGAAATACCAGATTGTCGGCGAGCACGGGATAGGTCTCGTCGTTGCGCAGGCGGTTGAGCTGATCGATGTACTTGGAGACGGGCAACAGAATCGTCTGCGTGCGCTCGATGGCGGTGCCACGGCGCCACACGTACATAAGGCCAAACAGCAGTGCGGCCAGGAAGATCATCACATAGCCGCCGTCAAAGAACATGGTGAGGCACGAGGCGAAGAAGCACAGCTCAATGGCACCAAAGAGCAGGGCGAAGACGCAGGCGCCCAGCTTGTGCTTGAGAATGCCAGCGATATAGCTCGTCAAAAGCGTCGTGGTCATGAGCATGGTCACGGTAATGGCGAGGCCGTAGGCGCTCTCCATGCGCTCGGAGTTTTGGAACAGCAGCACGATGAAGATGCAGCCGACCCACATGATGTTGTTGACGAGCGGAATATAGAGCTGGCCCTTGGTGTCGCTGGGGTAGTGGATGCGCAGATGCGGCATAAGGTTGAGGCGCGTGGCCTCGGATACCAGCGAGAACGAGCCGGTGATGAGCGCCTGCGAGGCGATGATGGCCGCTACGGCCGAAAGTACGATGGCAAAGGGGCGCAGGGGCTCGGGAAGCATCATATAAAACGGGTTGACGATATCCATCGCGAGCATCTGGGGGTTGGAGTTATTGGCGAGCAGCCAAGCTCCCTGACCCAGATAGTTGAGGATAAGGGCCGCCTTAACAAACGGCCAGGATGCATAGATGTTGGCCTTGCCAACGTGGCCCATGTCCGAGTAGAGGGCCTCGGCGCCGGTCGTCGACAGGAAGACAAAGCCGAGCACCATGATGCCCGAGTGGTTGATGGGCGAGAACAGGAACATGATGCCGCGGATGGGGTTGAGCGCGCGCAGGATGGATAGGTTGCCGAGCATGTTGAACAGGCCGGCGCCTGCCAGGAACAGGAACCACAGCGTCATGAGCGGGCCGAACAGCTTACCGATCGACGAGGTACCGGCGCGCTGCATGGCAAATAGGCCGCAGATAATGATGATGGTGATGATGATGACGTTGGTCTGGCCGTCGCCCAAAAGCGCGTGGCCCCACTCGATAGTGCGCAAGCCCTCGATGGCCGTGGTAACCGTGACGGCGGGGGTGAGGATGCCGTCGGCGAGCAGCGCCGCGCCGCCGATCATGGCGGGGAGAATCAGCCATGGCGCCACCTTGCGCACGAGGCTGAATAGGGCGAAGATGCCGCCCTCGTTGTGGTTATCGGCCTTCATGGCGATAACCACGTACTTGACCGTGGTCACGAGCGTCATGGTCCAGATGACAAGCGAAAGCGCTCCCAAGATCATGTCTTCGCTGACGGTACCGATGCCGCCGTTGTTGGCGACGATTGATTTCATGGTGTACATGGGGCTCGTGCCGATGTCGCCATAGACGACGCCGAGCGTTACGAGCAGCATGCCAGCGGAGAGGGGAATGGCTCCGTGCCCGCCCTGCCCATGCTGGCCTTGGAGGTTTGCCTCCAGTTTGTTGTGTGCCACGAGGACTCCCTTAGACATCCGGTTATCTGTCTAGGACAAAAAACTTTATGCCGTCTTTATACATACAAGAGCAGTTTGGCACATCGGGTTATTTTAGACAATAATCCTCAGCTGGGGATTATTTATCTACGCAGGTAGCATTTCAAAGCAGGGGCTTTTAAGCACGTGCTGTCTGGGCGATGCCAGCCTTGGCGTTTGCGCGTTTGCCGGCGAGTTCGCAAAAAATCGCGCCGCCGATGATAAGCGCGGCGCCCAGCAGGCGGACCGGTGTTATGGCTTCACCCAAAAGGGCGGCCGAGAACACGACCGCCGAAAGCGGCTCGAGGTAGCCGACGACGGCGACGGTCTGGACGGGCAGCTTGGCGACGGCGCTAAAGTAGAGCAGGCAACCAATGCCGGTGTTGACGACGCCGAGCATAGCGACGGCGTGCCAATCAATACTGGCGGCGACGCCGGCGGACAGGAACGAGGGAGCGCCCTGCGTGATGAGCGTGAGGACCAGTGCGGTCACAAAGGCGGCGCTCACCTGGAGCGCGGAGTTCTCGAGGCCCTCGATGTGCGGCGCACCCTTGCTGGCGATGACCATCAATGCATAGCAGAAGGCCGAGGCGATTCCACAGACGATGCCCGCAATGGGCATATTGCCGCCTAGACCTTGCGCTGCAATGAGAAAAGCACCGCAAGCAACGGCGACAAAGCCGGCGATTTTGCCGCCGGTCAGCTTTTCGCCAAAGATGAGCGGGGAGAGCGCCATGACAATGATGGGGCCGCAGTAGTACAGCAGCGAGGATACGCCGACGCCGATCGTCTGGTAGGCGCGGAACAGAAAAATCCAGCTGGCGCCCAGCGCAGCTCCCGAGAGGAGGAGGGCCGCGGCTTCGCGGGGACGAGATGGCGCCTGCAACTTATGGTGTTGGGTGATGGCGAGGATAGTGACAAGCGAGAGAGCGCCCAAAAACGTGCGTAGCAGCACGATATCGGAGCTCGGCAGCGCGATGGCAGCGGCGATGATGCCGTTGGAGCCAAACAATAGCAATGCTGCTAAGTACGTAAACAGTCCGTTGTTCATGCGCTTCCATCCCCTCTATATCCGAGCATGTTCACTATGGGTGAACTGGCTTTAGAAGAAAAGCGAATATAATGCATGGAAAACATGACAAAAACTCATACAAGGGTGGGGACGTGCCATGGAGACCAATATCCAAAAGATGCAAGTGCTGCTCGAGACGGTGCGTGCCGGCAGCTTTACGCGTGCTGCAGAGCGGCTGAGCTATTCGCAGTCGGGCGTGAGCCGCATGGTGGGCGACCTTGAGGCAGACTGGGGTTTTAAGGTGCTTGATCGCAGCCGCGAGGGCGTGGTGCTTTCTGCCGACGGGCGGCAGGTCATGCCGGCAGTCGAGGCGTTATGCGAAGAGTTTGGCCGCCTGCAGCGACGCGTGGACGAGATGCGAGGGCTCATGCGCGGCAAGATCTGTATCGGTACGTTTTCGAGTGTGGCGACTCATGTACTGCCGCCGGTGATCGCGCGCTTTCGCGCCGATCATCCGGATGTCGATTACGAGCTGCTGATGGGCGATTACTCAGAGATTGAACAATGGGTGGCTGAGGGTCGTTGTGACCTGGGCTTTATCCCGCGTGAGCCCCGAGAAAACGGCATGGCATCGCGGTCTTTGGTGCGCGACGAGTTGATGGCGGTAGTACCGGCAGACTCTTTGCTTGCCACGGCGGAGGTCGTTTCTCTTGCCGATTTAGCCAACGAGCAGTTTATTCTGCTAGAACGCGGCACCGATGACGAGATTACGCCGCTGTTCCGTCGGGCGGGACTGACGGTGTGCTCCAAGCTGTCGACCTGGGATGACTATGCGATTATGGCCATGGTTGAGGACGGCCTGGGTGTGAGCATTCTTCCCGCGCTCATCTTGCGCCGTTGTCAGTTCGATGTTGCCGTGCGTTCGCTCGAGGGACATCCCCATCGGCAGATCAACGCCATATATCGAACGGCCGATGTTTCGCTTGCCGCCGCCCGTTTCCTCGAATACCTCTAAACGTGTACACACCATTGTTCGCTTTGGGCAAATCTCGGAGTCCGATACATTTTCTTATGAAATTGAACTTTCGAATGAGGTACGGCGCTATACTGCTTGCTAAATTGAACCCTGGTTCAATTCGTGTTCTATAAATTGAACTTTGCCAGCAAGGAGGTTCTAGTGGCCCAAGAGACGTTTAGCGATCGCCTGCGACAGGCTATGTCCGATCGCGACGTTCGCCAGTCGGACGTGATCCGCGCATCGGAGATGCTCGGCAAAAAACTCGGCAAGAGTCAGATGAGCCAATATGTGAGCGGCAAGACGATCCCGCGGCGCGATGTGGCTGAGCTGCTCGCCCGTATTTTGGAGGTCGATGTTACCTGGCTGCTTGCCGGCGACGCCGATCAAGGCGAGGCATCATCACCCCGCAACGATTCCAAGCCCGAACCCCATCCCTCAGCTCAAATTGCAAGGAGCACCACCATGCGCACTTTTTCTAAATCCACCAAGCTCGATAACGTCCTGTATGACGTGCGCGGCCCCGTCGTCGACGAGGCCGCCCGTATGGAGGACGAGGGCGAGCGCATCCTCAAGCTCAATATCGGTAACCCGGCGCCCTTCGGTTTCCGCACGCCCGACGAGGTTATCAAGGACATGCGCCAGCAGCTGCCCGACTGCGAAGGCTATTCCAACTCGCGCGGCCTGTTCTCTGCGCGCAAGGCGATCATGCAGTACTCGCAGATCAAGGGGCTGCCCAATGTTCAGATGGAGCATATCTACACGGGCAACGGCGTGTCCGAACTCATTCAGCTTTCGATGAACGCGCTGCTCGACAATGGTGACGAGATTCTGATCCCCAGCCCCGATTATCCGCTCTGGACGGCGTGCGCAACCCTTGCCGGCGGTCATCCCGTGCACTATCTATGCGACGAGCAGGCGGATTGGTATCCCGACCTGGAGGATATGGAGTCCAAGATCACGAGCGCGACCAAGGCCCTCGTCATCATCAACCCCAACAACCCCACGGGTTCTGTCTATCCGCGCGAGGTGCTCGAGGGCATCGTCGAGGTTGCGCGCAGGCATCAGCTGATGATCTTTGCCGATGAGATCTACGACCGTCTGTGCATGGACGGCTACGAGCACGTCTCGATTGCCTCGCTCGCTCCCGATCTGCCCTGCATTACGTTTAGCGGCCTGTCCAAGTCGCATATGATCGCGGGCTATCGCATTGGCTGGATGGTGCTTTCGGGCAACCAGCGCTGCATGAGCGACTTCATCATGGGCGTCAACATGCTCTCTAACATGCGTCTGTGCTCCAACGTGCCGGCCCAGTCGATCGTCCAGACGGCGCTCGGCGGCCATCAGTCGGTCAACGACTACATCCGCCCCGGCGGTCGCGTCTACGAGCAGCGCAACTTTGTGTATGAGGCGCTCAGCAAGATCGACGGCATCTCGGTGGTCAAGCCGCGCGCGGCGTTCTACATCTTCCCCAAGATGGATGTTAAGAAGTTCAACATCACCGATGACGAGCAGTTTGCCCTCGATCTGCTGCACGAGAAGAAGATCCTCATCACGCGCGGCGGCGGCTTTAACTGGGCCGAGCCCGACCACTTCCGCATCGTGTACCTGCCGCGCATGGAAGTGCTCAAAGAGTCGCTCGAAGACCTCGCCGACTTCTTCGATCACTACCGTCAGAACTAGTGGGATAGAAGCTCCGCACTATGAAAAGCTCCCTGCAGTTGCTTGGCTGCGGGGGGCTTTCTTGAATCGGCGGAACTAAATAACGATTCCGTTGCAGTGGTCGATTTCGTGCTGGATGATCTCGGCGGTGTAGCCCGAGAAGTTTTTGATGCGGTGGACGAAGTTCTCGTCCAAATACTCAACCTTAATGCGGCGATAGCGGGTGCAGGGACGCTCGCCGATCAGCGAGAGGCATCCTTCGCTCGTCTGATAGGAATTGACCTGCTCAAGAATTTGAGGGTTGTAC
>CAUHFS010000016.1 GCA_959605475.1 uncultured Collinsella sp.
CGGCGCGTCCTCGGGCATGAGCGATATTTTGCTGCGCACTTCGTGCTGCAAAATATCGCTCCCCCTGCGGAATGCGCCGGGAGGCACCACCGATTCGGGGCCTGCAAATACGTACTTCAGGCACAGTTCTCAAACATGTTCTGAGGGCTGATATAAATTTAGTGGCTCGGCCTTGCCGAGCCCTTATATAAGGAGGCCGGAGCTAAAGCTCCGGCCTCACTCAATTTCTTATTAGATAAAGTGAGCGATCGAGGAATCGCACTCCCCTGCCGAGTTACCGCAGGGCCCGCCCTGGCGTTGCTTTTCAGAACATCCCGCAGGACGCAAGAAACCCCCGCCGCACGAAGTGCGCAGCGAGGGCTTCTTGCATGTCCGAGGACGTTCTGAAAAGTAACACCAGGGCGGGCCCGGACAAACAACCGACTACAGGTCGATGTGCGATTCCTTGATCGGGAACGGCTCCGCGAAGTGGCAGGCGCAGCAGTGGCCCGGTGCGACTTCCTTAAACTCGGGAAGCTTCTCGGAGCAGATGCCCTGCGCGATCGGACAGCGCGTGTGGAAACGGCAGCCGGTCGGCGGATCCAGCGGCGACGGCGGATCGCCAGCGAGGATGATGCGCTTGCGGGTCTTCTGGATATCAGGATCGGGAACCGGCACGGCAGACAGCAGCGACTGCGTGTACGGATGGTGAGGCTCACTGTAGAGCGTCTTCCAGTCCGAAACCTCGACCATCTTGCCCAGATACATAACGGCAACGCGATCGGAGATATGCTGCACGACAGACAGGTCGTGGGCGATAAACAAATATGCAGTACCGAACTTGTCCTGGAGTTCCTTGAGCAGGTTCAGAACCTGGGCCTGAATGGACACATCCAGAGCGGAAACCGGCTCGTCGCAGATAATCAGCTTGGGCTTCAGCGCAAATGCACGGGCAATGCCGACACGCTGACGCTGACCGCCGGAGAACTCATGAGGATAGCGGTTAATGTGCTCGGGGTTCAGTCCGACAACGTCGAGAAGCTCGCGGACACGCTCAATGCGCTCCTCCTTGGTGCCCACGCCGTGAATGGTCATGGGCTCGGAGACGATCTCACCGATAGTCATACGAGGATTGAGCGAAGCATAAGGATCCTGGAAGATGAACTGCATCTCGCGACGCATATCCTTGATCTCGTGCTTGCTCATCTCGGCAACGTCTTTGCCCTGGAAGAACACTTTGCCGGCCGTCGGCTTGGTGAGGCGCATGATGGTACGGCCCGTGGTGGACTTACCGCAACCGGACTCGCCGACCAGACCAAAGGTCTCGCCAGGATAGATCTCGAACGAAATGTCGTTCACAGCAGAGACGACACGCTTGGAGAAGCGCTTGGCGAACATGCCGGACTCAGCGGGAAACTCCTTAGAGAGGTGCTCGACCTTCAGCAGCGGAGTACGCTCGTTGGTATCTGCCATTACGCCTCGCCTCCCTTCTTGGAATCCTTGCGCGTACGGGACGTCTCAGGAGCGTTCTTGAGGAACTCGGGGTCACCGGAGTAGTGGCACGCAGAGTAGTGACCAGACTCGGTGACAACGCGCTCGGGGCGCTGCTTGCGGCACTTATCGGTCGCATAGGGGCAACGAGGCGAGAACACGCAGCCCTCGGGCAGGTTCATGAGCGAAGGCGGGTTGCCGTGAATCGGCGTAAGCGGTTTCTTCTCATCGATAGCCTGCTCCGGGATGGAGCGAATCAGGCCCCAGGTATAGGGGTGGCGGCTCTCGTAGAAGATTTCCTCAGCAGTACCGAACTCGACGGGACGACCGGCGTACATAACCATGATCTTGTCGGCCATATCGGCGACGACACCCAGGTCATGGGTAATCATGATGATGGCGTTGCCGTTCTTCTCCTGCATTTCCTGCATAAGCTCAATAATCTGAGCCTGAATGGTAACGTCCAGGGCAGTCGTGGGCTCGTCGGCAATCAGAATATCGGGATCGCAGGCAAGAGCCATAGCAATCATGACGCGCTGACGCATACCGCCAGAGAACTGGTGCGGATACTCATTGACGCGCTTCTCGGGCTCGGGAATACCAACGAGGTCCAAAAGCTCGGTGGCGCGCTTGAGCGCCTCCTGCTTGGAGTAGCCACGGTGCAGACGAAGACCCTCGCCCACCTGCTTGCCGATCTTATAGACCGGGTTCAAGGAGGTCATAGGATCTTGGAAGATCATCGCGATGTCGTTACCGCGAATGTGCTGCATCTCTTCCTCGGTCATCTCGAGAATAGAACGACCGCGATAGCGAACGTCGCCGCCCTCGATCTTTCCCGGAGGCATCGAGATGAGGCCCATGATGGTCATGGCGGTCACGGACTTACCGGAGCCGGACTCACCGACGACACCCAGGGTCTCGCCGCGATCGAGCGTGTAGGACACACCGTCGACAGCGCGAACGACACCATCCTCGGTATGGAAATACATCTTAAGGTCATCGACCTCGAGCAGATGCTGGCCCTCGGGAACCGGCTGCTCCTTCAGGTCCACATAGTTCTTGTTCTTCTTCATCCTTATGCGTCCTTCATCTTGACGTCGAGGGCGTCGCGCAGACCGTCACCCAGCAGGGTGAAGGCGAGCACCGTCGAGAGAATTGCCAGACCGGGCATGATCATCATCCAGGGAGCAGTCAGCAGATACTGCTGACCATCCTGAATCATGGAGCCCCACGAAGGCGTAGGCGGAATAACGCCCATGCCGAGGAAGGACAGAGCGGACTCGGTCAGAATGGCGCCACCAATGTTCATAGTCGCGTAGACCACGATGGAAGCGACGGAGTTCGGGAAGATGTGACGCACGACGATACGAGCATCAGATGCACCCATCGCGCGCGCAGCGTCAACATAGTCGTTTTCCTTGACCGTCAGGATCGCGGATCGGAAGACGCGCGCAATCGAAGGCCAGCCGAGAATACCGATGGCGATAAAGACGTTCTGAAGACCACGGCCGATAACGGCAATCATGGCAACAACGAACAGCACGTACGGGAATGCCAGGAAGATATCCGCGCAGCGCATGATGATCGTATCCCAGATACCGCCGTAGAAACCGGCCAGAGCACCCATGACCAGACCGATCACCGTGGAGATTGCGGTGGCCATAATGCCGACGGAAAGCGAAACGCGTGCACCGTAGATAACACGGACAAGAATGTCACGGCCAAGGGCGTCGGTACCAAACGGGTGCTCGGCACACGGAGCCAGCAGCGACGTCTCGGCCATGGTGGTCGAGTCGGAAGCCGTCGGCGAACCGAGCCAGGGCTTAGCCCACAGATCTGCGGTCAGGGCAACCACAACGACGATGATGATCCAGCAGACACCGATAACGGCGAGCTTGTTCTTACGAAGACGCTTAAAAGCGTCGCCCCACAGTGTGCGGGACTTAGCGGGAGCAGATGCGGCCTTGGTGGCGGTAGCCTGCTCCTGAGACTGAGAATCAGTTTCCTGCATGAGACGTACCTCCCTTAGGCCTTATCCGACGGACCGCCAAGGCGGATGCGCGGGTCGAGGAATGCATAGCTAATGTCGACGAGCAGGTTGATCACCATGACGACGACGACGATGAGCGTAACGCCGCCCATAACGATGGGCCAGTCACGCATGCTAATGGCGCGATAGACCTCATAGCCGATACCGGGCCAGTTAAAGACCGTCTCGGTCAGGATGGCGCCCGAAAGCATGCCGCCAAAGTCGACACCAATATAGGTAACGACGGGGATGAGTGCATTCTTAAGCGCGTGCTTGATGATGATCGCGCGATTGGAGAGACCCTTGGCCTTTGCCGTACGGATGTAATCCTGGTTCATGACGTCAAGCAGCTGCGAGCGCATAATGCGGGCGGCGTAAGCGGTCGAAACCGAAGCCAGCGTAATGGTCGGAAGCACATAGTGCATCCAATCCTGATACTGAGAGCTGGAACCGCCGGCACCCGAGATCGGCATGGAGAATGCACCGCCCGTGGCGTCCTTGAGAATGACGCCAAAGAACAGTTGCAGCAACATACCGAGCCAGAAAGCCGGGACGGCAACGAGGATCGAAGTGGTGAGCGTTACCAAAATATCCCAGAAGGAATAACGCTTAACCGCCGAAATGATACCCGCACCGATACCCATGATTGCCTCGAGCACGATGGCGCACGCGGCAAGTTTGACCGTATACGGATACTTCTGGGCAAAGATTTCCGTAACCGGCAGCTTGCGCTGATACGAATTGCCCAGATCGCCATGAAGCAGGCCGTTCATGTAATACAAGTAACGGTCCACGAGCGACGTTTGAACGGGGTCGCCGTTCTCGTCAAGGATCGCGTTGCCATCCTCGTCCGACTGGACCAGGTGATAGCGGACGCGAAGCTGAAGCTCCACCTCGGGGGACAGAGCCTTGTCTCCACCGATCAGCTTGATCGGATCTCCCGGCACGATATTCTGGAGGGCGAACAGAATCAGCGTAACGCCCAAAAACACCGGGATGAACTGAAGCACACGTTTAACGATGTACTTACCCATACCACTCCCCTATCTAGGGATTAACCTAAATGGGATGCCGATCGCCAGACCGGCATCCCAAAATTACCATCAGCCAGTTTACCCCAGGTTAGGGAGAACTGTATGTTTCCCATGAGGTCTACGTAAATACTTGACCCTCACGGAAGCTGCAAACTCTTAGGCGAGCTCAGCGGTACCCAGCTCGGCATGCTTCTGCGGATCGACATAGAGGTGCTTGATGCGATCGGAGCCGACGATGGTGTGCGTGTAGAACATCACCGGGATGACCGGGCAGTCGGCAGCGACCATTGCGTCGGCCTCCTGCATCTTAGCGACGCGCTCTTCATCGTCAACCGTGGTACGAGCCTCGTCGACCTTGGCGTCGAACTCGGGGTTGTTGTAACCAGAGCGGTTGTCGCCACCGAGGGAGTCGGAGTGGAACAGCGGATACAGGAAGTTGTCCATGATCGGGTAGTCGGCAATCCAACCCAGACGACCGAACTGATAGTTGAAGTTCTGATACTGCTCGAGCAGGGCAGACCACTCAGGGGTATCGGAAGTAGCGGTAACGCCAACCTTGGCGAGGTCGCCGATGATGGACTCCATGATCTCCTTGTGGCCACCGTCCTGGTTGTAGGAAAGGGTCACGTTAATGCCACGATCGCCGTTGGCGTCAGCGGGAGCAACCTTGTCGAGGTACTCGTTAGCCTTGTCGACGTCGTAGGCGCAGAACTCCCATGCGCCCTCCTTGTAGCCATCGATGCCCGGAGGAACAATGCCGTCGGCGGGGGTACGGGTACCCTTGAAGATGGTCTTGCAGATGGCCTCACGGTTAATGGCCAGGGAGATACCCCTGCGCAGGTCGGCGTTGTTGAACGGCTCGGCCGTGTTGTTGCAGGTCAGGTAGTAGGTGGAAGGCTCGGAGCCGAGCAGCATGCGCTCGCCGTCGCCCATGGTGTAGCCGTCCTTGGACACGCCGCGATCCTTCTTGGCGGCGTCGATCTGAGCAACGGGAACGTCGCAGACGTCGAGGTTACCGGCCTGGAACTCCTTGTAAGCAGTCTCCATGTCCTTGATGACCTGGAAGTGGATGCCATCGATCTTGGCCTTGTCGCCATAGTAATCGTCGAACTTCTTGAGGTTGATCTCCTGACCATCCTCCCACTTGCCGTCCATCATGAACGGGCCGTTACCGACCGGTGCAAGATAGAAGCTCTTGGCATCGGACTCGGCGCACTCGGGAACCGGGGCCAAAGCCGGGTGAGAGGCGACGAAGGGGAAGTCGGCGTAAGCGGAAGACAGCTTGACGACGAGGGTCTCATCGTCGGGGCAGGTAACACCGCTGAGCTCGGTAGCGTTACCGGCAAGCAGATCGTCATAGCCCTCGACCATGGAAAGGTGATAGGAGACTTCGGAAGGGCCATACTCGGTAGCGATGGCCGACTTGGTGTTGACCAGACGCTCCCAACCGAGCTTGAAGGACTTGGAGGTAACGTCGTCACCGTTGTGGAACTTGGCCTTCTTGATCTTGAAGGTAAACTCGGTGGCGTCGTCGTTGGCCTCGAAGGACTCGCAAGCCAGCGGAACGATCTCGCCCTTCTCGGCGTCATAAGAGGTCAGAGCGTCAAAGAGCTGGTACTCGACCTGAGTGCCCTGGTCCTCCTGGATATTGTAGGGGTCGATGCAGACCGGGTTGTTGATGTAGAAGTTCAGCGTCGAACCGGACTCAGAACCGGAAGCGTCGCCGCCCTTCTTGCCACATGCGGCAAGAAAAGCCATGGAGCTCGCAGCAAGGGTGCCGCCGACAAAGGCGCGACGACCCATAACGGGCTGGTGGAACATAGAATCAGCCATGCCATCCTCCTTATGAGATAGGACAAAGAAATGTTCAGTCGGACACATGTCGAGGCAATCCGATCCGAACCATCAAAACGCCGTCCGTTGCTATGGCTGGTTATGCACAACGGAGCAACGTTTTGCAATACAGTAGCGCATTTTGTGCACGATTTGGGGCTAATTCCGGTTAACGGTCGAGAATTTCTTTAGTTGGGCGAAGTATGTGGTGATATTCTGGCTCTGTTACAAGTCTGTAAACAAAAAGGGCCCCGCACATGCGGGACCCTTTTCAAACGTATATACGCCGATGCTTAGTAGCCGACGATGCCCTGCGGGAAGAAGAACATGCACAGGACGACGCACACGGCAAAAACAACGGCCATAATTACCGTCAGGCGATCGAGGTTCTGCTCCATGACGCCCGTGGCAGAGCTGGAGTTATACAGCGAGCTAGCGATCATATCCGAAACGCCGGTGCCCTTACCGGAATGCATCAGGACGAGAATCGTCAGCGCCACGGCAGAGACAGCCCAAACGACAAACAGAAGAATCTGGAACGGACCCATAGATAAGCTCCTTAATAGAACAGTTCAAACTCCAGTACTGTACCACAATCCCCCGCTCTCCCCTACCTGCCACTCAAGGACGGGGCGGAAATGGCAGAAATACCAAAAAGGGGGTTGTCCCGTTGTGGACGACCCCCTTACTAGAAAACGGTATTTGTTTTCTATTAGGCCTCGGTGGCGAGCACGCGGCCCGTCATCTCGGCGGAAGGCTCAATACCAGCCATGGTGAGCATGGTCGGAGCGATATCGGAAAGACGGCCGTCCTCGATACCAGTGAGCTTGGCCTTCTCATCAACGATGATGAACGGCACGCGGTTGGTGGTGTGAGCCGTAAACGGATGCTTAGAACCGTCGGAAGCAACGTCAAACATGTGATCGGCGTTGCCGTGGTCGGCGGTAATCAGCGCAAAGCCGCCCTTGGCGAGAATCGCCGGGACAACCTTGGACAGGGCATCGTCAACAGCCTCGACGGCCTTAACGGCGGCGTCGAAGACACCGGTGTGACCAACCATGTCGCAGTTCGCGAAGTTCACGATGTAGAAATCAGCGCGATCCTCGTTGATGGCGGCGACAAGCTTCTCAGTAACCTCGGGAGCGCTCATCTCAGGCTGCAGATCGTAGGTAGCGACCTTGGGGGAAGCGACGAGCACGCGCTCCTCGCCCTCCTTGGGCTCCTCGATGCCGCCGTTGAGGAAGAACGTCACATGGGCGTACTTCTCGGTCTCGGCGGTGTGCAGCTGCTTCAGGCCGTTGGCGGCGATAACGTCGGCCAGGACGTTCTCGGGGAACGTCTTGGGGAAAGCGACCTCGACGTCAAACGTCGGATCGTACTCGGTCATCGTCACAAAGTGCGAAAGCTTGATCTGCTCGCGCTCAAAGCCGTCGAACTCCTTGTCCGTGAACACGCGGGTCATCTGACGAGCGCGGTCGGGACGGAAGTTGAAGAAGATGGCCGCGTCGCCCTCGTGGATGCCCTCGTTGTGGGCAGCGAAGGGCTCGACGAACTCGTCGCCGCGCGGGTCCTTCTCGTAGTAGGCCTTGATACCGGCAACGGGGTCGGTATCGGCATCGGAAGCGTTGACCATGACGTCGTAGGCGCGCTGGATGCGCTCCCAACGATTATCGCGGTCCATGGCCCAATAACGGCCCGAGACGGTGGCAACGCGAGCGTCGCAACCGGTCTCCTCGGAGATCTTGGCCAGGAAGGCGCAGAACTCACTCATGTAACCGGCACCGGACTGCGGGTCAACGTCGCGGCCATCCATGAAGGCGTGGACGCGAACGGTCTTGACACCGTGCTCGGCAGCCATCTTGACCAGGGCCTCGACGTGGTTCATGTGAGAATGAACACCGCCAGGGCTCATAAGACCCATGAGGTGAAGGGTCTTGCCGTCAGCCTTGACGTCGTCCATAGCCTTGACGAAGACCTCGTTCTTGGCGATGGAGCCATCCTTGATGGCGTTGTTGATGCGCGAAAGCTCCTGGAACACGATACGGCCGGCACCGATGTTGAGGTGACCCACCTCGGAGTTGCCCATCTGACCGTCGGGAAGGCCCACGTCCTCGCCCGAAGCGCCGAGCGTAGTGTGGGGATACTTCTCGTACAGGCTATCAAGGAAGGGCGTCTTGGCAGCGGCGACGGCGTTCTCGCCATCGGCCGGAGCAAGGCCGCAGCCGTCCATGATAATCAGGAGTGCAGGAAGATGACGCTGTGCCATATGTCCTACTCGCCTGCCTTGACGACCATAGAGGCGAAGTCGGCAGCCTTGAGCGAAGCGCCGCCCACGAGGGCGCCGTCAACGTCGGGCTTGGCGACGAGCTCGGCAATGTTGCCGGGCTTGGCGGAACCACCGTACAGGACGCGGATGTCGTCGGCGAGCTCCTCGCCAAACATCTCCTTGAGGGTCTCACGGATAGCGCCGCAGACCTCCTGAGCGTCCTC
Source organism: uncultured Collinsella sp. (assembly GCA_959605475.1). Lineage (GTDB taxonomy): Bacteria > Actinomycetota > Coriobacteriia > Coriobacteriales > Coriobacteriaceae > Collinsella. The sequence goes on from CAUHFS010000016.1 coordinate 8,857, forward strand.
AGCAGTAGCGGTCTTGCCGGTGCCGATGGCCCAGATGGGCTCGTAGGCGACGACGACCTGCTTGGGGCAGGTGATCTCAAGACCAGCAAGGCCAGCCTTGACCTGGTTCACGACGTGCTCGACATAGGTGCCGGCCTCGCGGACCTCGAGGGACTCGCCGCAGCAGAAGACGGGAACAAGACCGGCGGCAACGAGGGCCTTGGCCTTCTTGTTCTGGTCCTCGTCAGTCTCGTGGAAGTAGTCACGACGCTCGGAGTGGCCGATGATGCAGTAGGTGCAGCCAGCGGACTTGAGCATGTCGCAAGAGGACTCACCGGTGAAGGCACCCTTGGCCTCCCAGTACACGTTCTGTGCACCGAGGGCGATGGGGGCAGCCTGAATGCGGTCATGAACCGTGGTGATGTCGATGGTCGGAGGGCAGACGAGCACCTCGACGCCAGCCGGAACCTCGGGCAGAGCCTGAGCCAGCTCGTCGGCGAGCTTGGCGGCCTCGGCGACGTCGTTGTTCATCTTCCAGTTACCAGCGATAAGAAGGGTGCGATTAGGCATCGAGAAGCGCCTCCACTCCGGGCAGGGCCTTACCCTCGACGAGCTCCATGGAAGCGCCACCACCGGTGGAGATCCAGCTCATCTTGTCGGCCAGTTTGAACTTGTTGACAGCTGCGACAGAGTCGCCACCGCCGATGATCGAGGTGCAGTCGGCCTCGGCGACAGCCTCGGCGATAGCCTGGGTGCCGTGAGCGAAGTTATCGAACTCGAAGACGCCCATGGGGCCGTTCCAGAACACAGTCTTGGCACCCTTGACAGCCTCGGCGTAAAGTTCCTCGGTCTTAGGACCGATGTCCATGCCCTCACGGTCGTCAGGGATAGCGTCGGAAGCGACAACCTCGGGGACAGCGTCCTCACCAAAGTGATCGGCAACACGGTTGTCGATGGGGAGCAGGATCTTGACGCCCTTCTCCTCGGCCTTCTTGAGCATTTCGCCAGCGCGCTCGACCCAGTCCTCTTCCTTGAGAGACTGACCGACGGACAGGCCCTGAGCCAGGAAGAAGGTGTAGGCCATACCGCCACCGATGATCAGGGTGTCAGCAGAGTCGATAAGGTGATCGAGAACGCCGATCTTGGAGGAAACCTTGGAACCGCCGACGATGGCGACGAAGGGGCGCTCGGGCTCGGCGAAGATGCCGGTCAGCGTGTCGACCTCCTTCTCGAGCAGGAAGCCAGCGACGGCAGGCAGGTAAGCGGCGGGGCCCACGACGGAACCCTGGGCGCGGTGAGCGGTGCCGAAGGCATCGAGAACGAAGACGTCACCATAAGAAGCGAGCTTCTTAGCGATCTCGGGATCGTTCTTCTTCTCACGCTTATCGAAGCGGACGTTCTCGAGAACGAGGACCTTGCCCGGCTCGACGGCGGCAACGGCCTCGGCGGCCTTCTCGCCGTAAGTGTCGGCGACAAAGGTAACGTCGAGACCGGAGAGCTCGGCGAGCTTCTTGGCGACGGGCTCGAGGGACAGCTCGGGCTGGAAGCCGGTGCCATCGGGACGGCCGAGGTGGCTCATGAGGATGACGCGAGCGTTGTGCTCAACGAGATAGTTGATGGTGGGCAGGGCAGCCTTGATACGGGTGGTGTCGCCAACGACGCCATCCTTGATAGGCACGTTAAAGTCAACGCGGACGAGAACGCGCTTGCCGTCGACATCGATGTCGCGGACGGTCTTCTTGGTAAAGGCCATGTTTGCTTCTACCTTTCGTACGTGTCTGCCTCCCATTACGGCAGACGATTTCTTATAAAAAGGGCGCGACCCTAGGGTGTAAGCCCTATAAGGCCGCGCCCTTCTTTAGACGCTCAACGAGCTATTCGCTAAAAGCCAAATTAGGCAACGAACTTCTCGAAGTACTTGATGGTGCGGACCATCTGAGAGGTGTAAGAGTTCTCGTTGTCGTACCAAGAGGTGACCTGAACGAGGGTCTGGCCGTTGCCGAGGTCAGAGCACATGGTCTGAGTGGCGTCGAAGATGGAGCCGTGGGTCTCGCCGACGATGTCGCGGGAGACGATCTGGTCCTCGTTGTAGGCGAAGGTATCGGGGATGGTCTCGGCGTAGGCCTTCATGGCAGCGTTGACCTCGTCGACGGTGACCTTCTTGTCAACGACGGCGTAGAGGTTGGTCAGCGAGCCGGTCGGCGTCGGGACGCGCTGGGCGGCACCGATGAGCTTGCCGTTGAGCTCGGGGAGAACCAGGCCGATGGCCTTGGCAGCGCCCGTGGTGTTCGGGACGATGTTCTCGGAGCAGGCGCGGGAGCGACGGAAGTTGCCCTTGCGCTGCGGGCCGTCGAGCGGCATCTGGTCGCCGGTGAAGGCGTGGATGGTGGTCATGATGCCGGAGACGATGGGGGCGAAGTCGTTCAGGCCCTTGGCCATCGGGGCGAGGCAGTTCGTCGTGCAGGAGGCAGCGGAGATGATGTTGTCATCAGCGGTCAGCGTCTCATGGTTGACGTTGTACACGATGGTGGGCAGATCGCTGCCAGCCGGAGCGGAGATGACGACCTTCTTGGCGCCAGCGTTGATGTGGGCCTGAGCCTTAGCCTTGCTGGTGTAGAAACCGGTGCACTCGAGAACGACGTCGACGTCGAGGTCGCCCCAAGGCAGGTTGTTGGCGTCGGCCTCCTTGTAGATCTTGATCTCCTTGCCGTCAACGGTGATGGAATCCTCGCCAGCAACGACCTCGTGATCGCGAGCGTAGTTGCCCTGCGTGGAGTCGTACTTCAGCAGGTAAGCGAGCATATCGGGAGAGGTGAGGTCGTTGATAGCGACGATCTCGGAGCCCTCATGACCGAACATCTGACGGAAAGCCAGACGACCGATGCGACCGAAGCCGTTAATAGCAACCTTTACTGCCATTGTGTCTCCTTTCGTAAGGCCCCCGCGAGCTACAGCGCCCGCCGTTGAGGCCCACAAACTAACCACTCGCCTAATATACCTTTTTTTTGACTTGAATTTCACGAGAATGCTCGAAATTGAAAATCAAATTTGCGTTAAAACGCTTTAAAGAATAAAATAGCAGCTAAATCCGTATATAAGTCGATACTTTAACCTACCTGTTTGCTTCAATGAGCTTTTCAAGCCTCAAAACTCGATGGTAGAGGGCAGACTTCGACAAGGGAGGGTCAGCCATCTCCCCTAAATCACGCAGCGAAAGATCGGGATAGCGCTCGCGCAGGTCGCAAAAGACCGCCAAGGCATCCGGAAGCGTGTCGCGCAAACCCCGCTGTTCGAGCTCATCGATAAGCGCAAGCTGATGTTGGGCAGCACCGGCGCTTCTGGTCTGGTTGGCGAGCTCGGCGTTCACGCGACGGTTCACATCGTTCTTAACCAACTTGACCGCGCGCGCCTCCTCAATCTCGGCAACGCTGCGCTTGGCACCAATCAGCTTTAAAAGATGCTCGATTTCCTCGGCACTCTTAATGTACACGGCATATGACCCCCGCCGTGCATTAACACGAGCATGGACCCCAACCTGCTCCAACAGATCGCAAAGCCCCTTGGCATATTGCTCGCCCTGCACCGCGATCTCCAAATGAAAATCGCCGCGTGGATCGGCCACGAAGCCGCCCGCGATGAGCGCGCCGCGGATATAGGCAAGTCTACAGCAAGGACGGGCAACGATATGTCGGGGCACGCCGGCAACAAGTCCTCCCCTACGGTCGAGGATACCCAGCAGCACCAGAGCCTTATCCAGGTCGGGTTGATCGGGCAAGGTGATGAGGTAGTTTCGAACCTTATGCAATACAGATTTACGGACGGTGAACTCCGTTTTGAGCTTAAGGATGCGATGCGTCAGCGTGATCATCGTGCGCGCAACGGCTCCCGTCTCAGTCGCAACCGTCAAACGATACCGCCCAGAGCCGGTAAGCGAGAGCGTACCGCTCACGCGCGTGAGGGCGGCAAGCGTCGACAAATCGCAGTATTCACATTCGGGTTCGCAGCGCGCAAGCTCGTCGCGCACCTCAGCGGTAAACGACATGCAGGCCTATGCCTTCGTGTTGGCGCGCGACAGGTCGCGATGGGAAATGCTCACGTGATATTGGGCGCCTTCCAAATAACGTGCCGTGGCTTCGGCAATGGCAACGCTGCGGTGCTGGCCGCCTGTACAGCCGATGGCGATAGAAAGCTGCGGCTTGCCCTCCGCGATATAGCCCGGCATCACCGTATCGAGCAGCTGTGTCCAAGCCTTCCAAAACTCCTGCGTCTTGGGATGGTCCAGAACAAAATCGGAGACCTTTTTATCGAGACCGGTCATCGTGCGCATCTCGGGATCGTAGAACGGATTAGGCAGGAAGCGGACGTCGATCATAATGTCCGCCTCGACGGGCATGCCGTGCTTAAAGCCAAACGAGAACACGTGGACGTCCATGAGCTGCTGGTCGGACAGCTCGGAAAATGCCATACGCAGCTTGTTGCGCAGCGCAGAGGTGCGCAGACGGCTCGTGTCGATAATCATATCGGCTCGGTCGCGCACGCCCTGCAGCTGAAGGCGCTCGCGCTGAATGGCATCGGCCGTAGTCTCCCCCGGCTTGGCAATGGGATGACGGCGGCGATTTTCGCTGTAGCGACGAATCAGCACCTCGTCAGAAGCCTCCAGGAACACGATGTCGCAGCTCATCTCGCGCTCTTCGAGAGCGGCGACCGCATCGAGCAACTCGTCAAACAGTCCCTGGCTACGCAAATCGCAGGTGACGGCGAGATGCCTGCCCACGCCCGTATTGATGCCGACGAGCTCGGCAAGCTGGGCGATGAGACGCGGAGGCAGGTTATCGATGCAAAAATAGCCCATGTCCTCGAACACGTGCATGGCCTGTGTGCGGCCTGATCCGGACATTCCGGTGATGATGACGATATCGGGGATGCGCTCCGAGCGCTCCGCCGCATCCATGGCATCTCCCTTTTGCATGTGTTGCCTCCCGAAAACAAGCGCGGGACCCAGCAACCCGGATCCCGCGCGGTCAATTGCCTATATTGAGTATACCGCCCCGAGCGGATACGAGGCCTGTCTTACGCCTCAAGCGCAGCCTTGAACCAACTCGTAATACTCGTGGGGTGCGTGATGGCGGTGCCGACGACAACGGCCCAGGCGCCAGCATCGATCGCGGCGCGAGCCTCCTCGGGCGTATGCACGCGACCCTCGCAAATGATGGGAAGGCCGGGGAATTCCTCGGTCGCCTGACGCAGGAGCGGCAGATCGGGGCCATCGGCCATGGTGCAGTCGATGGCGGCAACACCATGAGACAGCGTGGTGGACACCAGGTCGAAGCCCATGTCGACAGCACGACGAATATCCTCGATGGTGGCACAGTCGGCCATCAGGAGCACGCCCTCCTCGTGCAGCGGACGGAAAGTATCTTCGACGGTCTTGCCATCGGGACGCGGACGATCGGTGGCGTCGATCGCCACGATATCGGCACCCGCAGCAACGCAGGCGCGAGCGTGGCGCAGCGTCGGCGTGATGTAAACGCCCTCGTGCCCATCCTTCCACAGGCCGATGACGGGAACCTCACAGCGACCCTTAATGGCGGCAATGTCGGCAAGGCCCTGGCAGCGAATGGCGGCGGCGCCGCCGAGCTCGCAAGCGCGAGACATTTGCGCCATGGTCTCGGGCGTACGAAGCGGCTCGCCCATATACGCCTGAACGCTCACGACGAGCTTGCCCTTCAGGGACTGGATCAAAGGATCAACGGTCATGTGCGACTCAACCTTTCTCAAAACAGCCTTCTGAGACACCGCACCTTGACGTTCAAACCGTCGCTCGCGTACCGAAGTACGCTTCGCTCCTCTTTCACGTCAATCTGCGGCACCTCAGAAGGCGCACTTGGTAGTTATGTTTACTTCAACGACGCAAGAAGGTGTTCGGCGGCACCGATGAGCGGAGCATCGCCCTCCAGAGAACCGATGAGGATCGGCGTGTCCTGAAGCGGATCGAGCGCTTGGCTGGCATAGCCCTCGTGCACCGAATCCTTCCACGTCTGCGAACGCCAATCGGGACCTTGGTGAATCACGCCACCCGAAAGCACGATGACCTCAGGGTCCAGGATGTTAGCGAGCGAGCCCAAGCTGGCACCCAGCGCAAAGCCGGCGTCATGGATGACCTCGGTCGCCTTTGCGTCGCCCGCACGGCACAGGTCGTTCACATCGCGACCGACCGAAGGACGGCTGGGGTCGACGCGACCAAAGCGCTCATCGTACATACGACCAATGGAAGTGCCCGAAGCAACCGACTCCAGATGGCCGGAACGCCCGCAGGCGCAGGGAATGCCGGCGGCAGCCGAGCACTCGATGTGGCCCATATGACCGGCAGCACCATGGAAGCCCTGCATCACGCGGCCGTTCTCGACATATGCGCCGCCGATGCCCGTACCGATGCCAAGACACAAGACGGAGAACTTGCCCTTGCCGACGCCCCAGTGGGCCTCGCCCAGAGCATGAGCCTGCACGTCGCCTACAACGGCAACGGGAAGACCGAGGTCCTCGCGCAGACGCGGCCCCAACTGGACGCCGGACCAGCCGGGCATGATCTCGTTGGCATACGCGATGGCGCCCGTCTTGGGATCGACGACGCCGGCAGCACCGATACCGACGCCAAGGACCTCGACATCGGGATTCGCCTCGAGAGCAGCCTTGATGGACGCCTCGATACGCTGGAAGACGGCCTCGCCGCCCTCCTGGGCCTCGGTGGGAACCTCGGCCTCAAATACGGGATGGGGCACGCTGCCGTCAGCCGGGTACTCCATGATGGCAGTCGCGATCTTAGTTCCGCCGATATCGACAGAGCAGACGTACTTGTTCTCCATGTCGCTCTCCTTAGGAGATAAAAAACAACTACAGGAAATGCGCCGTCAGGCTAGCCGTCACAGCGCGGTAAAGGTTTTCCAGGTGCCCGAGATCGCCGAGAAACCGTGTGGCCATTAACCTAATGGGTCATGGCCGCACGGTTGAACGGCGAGGTCGGGCGCCCGGGGAAGCTTTACAGGAGACCGTTGTCCTGAAGGACCTTCTTAATCGCCTCGACGTTCTCGCCGGTCATGGCCTTCACCGGGCGCGGCATGGTCGGGCTGTCGAAGATGCCCATGAGGTTCATAGCGGTCTTGAAGGCGCCGACGCCACCGGCATAGCCCTGGACGCCCGAGGTGACATCCCAAATGTGCGAAATCTCATTGAGGCGATCCTGCTCGGCCTTGACGGTAGCCCAGTCACCAGCCTGAGCGGCCTTCCACTGACGCACGTAGCCCTCGGGCTCAACGTTGGCGAGACCCGGGACGGAACCGTCGGCGCCACCGAGGTAGGCGCCGTCGACAACAACCTCGTGACCGGTGAGAATGCTCATCGGATGGCCGTTCTTCTCGTTCTCCTGAACGAGGTAGCGGAACGAGATGTCATCACCCGAGGAATCCTTGACGCCGGCCAGAACGCCCTCGGCGCCGAGCTTGGCAAGGAGCTTCCAGGGGAGCTTGGTGTGAACGCAGACGGGAATGTCATAGGCAAAGATGGGCAGGTCGAGCTCCTCATGCAGGATGCGGAAGTGCTCCTCAACCTCGGTCATGCCCTGCAGGGCATAGAACGGGCAGGTGGCGACGAGGGCATCGGCGCCCAGCTCCTGAGCGACCTTGCCGTGCTCGATCATGCGCTCGGTCTCGGTATCGATGATGCCGACCAGAACGGGCACACGGTGGTCGACGATACGAACGGCCTCGGCGATAATCTGGCGACGACGCTCGTCGGTGGAGAAGACGACCTCGCCCGAGGAGCCCAGGAAGAACAGGCCATCGACGCCGGCATCGATCATGCGGTTGATGCTTCGCTCAAAGGAGGCAACGTCGAGCTGGTGGTCTTCGGTATCGGGAACAACGACGGGAGGGATAACGCCGGTGAATTTCTGAGTTGCCACAAGAATCTCCTTAGTTGTCTGGCGGGCGACCCTATGCCACCCACTCTTGTTGGCAGTGTCCAGGCCGTCTAGGCCAAAGAACACGGGTAGAACGTTTGGTTAAAGAAGTCGACGACTTCGTTTTCGAACGCATTGATGCGCTCGTGAGCGTATTTGGCATAGATGATATGCCTCCGGTCACACTCAAGACCGTTGAACACGGCAAACTGGCCCTTGGGATCGCTCACGGCATCCATAAGCGATGTGCCCATGAGCACCGATCCGCGCACCCGAGACGACAGAGCCTCGAGACCACCGGGAATTGGATTGGCAACCGCCGTGCAGGCAAGGCCCCGCTCGTCCAGAGCAGAAACCGCCAGCGCGACTCCGCCGCCAAGGCCCTCGCCCCATGCAAAGATGCGGTCGGGGTCCATGCCATCAAGATTGCGCGCCACCTTCGCCAGCGCGCAACCCCAACGGACGCGCTCGACAAAAGCGGGCGAAGAAATCCCCCGCCGCAGGTCGTCCGCACCAGCAACATCGTCATCCAGCGCGAGGACGGCATACCCCATGGCGGCAAATCTCGTCATGTGATGCCAGCCGCGCACAGGCCGATCGATGTCGTGGAACATCAGGCACAGCGGCACGCGCTCAGATACTCGGGCACGACCGACGGGCTCGATCAAACGAGCGTGAATCGCATCGTCACCGAGCTCAAAGGAAACCTCGGAGTAGCGGGCATACGGATTGGCGAAATCAATCGCCGTAATGGCCAGACCTTGAATTTCAAGATCCAAAGCACATGCCTCCAAATCAGAAACATCTGCCTGAACATCACCGTGCCAGTCCCGATATTCAGCGAGCCTTGACGAAACCGTCCCAGGAATCCCCGCAAGCTCGGAGACAATCAGCCCATCGACATTGCTCTCGCACTTAGACATGAGCCTCCCCTCCCTTGCAGAAAAACGGAATGATCAGATCGTCAAAATCCTGAATCTCCTCGTGGCCAAAGCCTTCAAAGAACTCATGACGCTTTTCACAGGTCAGGTTGTTATAGACCGCAAACTGCGTCGCTGGCGGACAGACAATATCGGCTGTGCCTGTGCCAAACAGCACAGGGCATTTGACCATGGGGGCAAAGTTCTTGGAATCGAAGTACGCCAGCTTGGCATAGGCTTCGTCAATACGAGTCGAGTCCTCGTCAAACCAGCGAGACCAATAGCGCAGGCCCTCGTAGGCAATGTCGTCGGCATCCAAATCCCAGACCAGGCGGAAATCCGACAGGAAGGGATAGAGGATGGCGGCGCGATTGATAAGCTCGCTGTTAAGTGCACAGGTCGCAATGCCCAAACCGCCGCCCTGCGACGCGCCGTTCACAAACACACGGGCAAGATCGATGCCCTCGAGCTCGCGAACGATGCGGCACAGGATGCGAATATCTTGGTGCAAGCGGACATAGTAGAGGTTGGCCGGATCACCGTCGATACCGGCGACGATATGGCCCGCGACCGTTGTGCCCTCAAATCCACCAATGTCCTCGGAGGGACCTCCTTGGCCGGGGCAGTCGAGGGCGATGAGCGCCATGCCCATGCCCGCAAACGACGCCTGCTCAAACCAGCTGCGGCTTGCACCCGGATACCCATGGAACTGAAGTACCAATGGCACGGGCTCGTCCGAGACGGGTTTAAGGTACTTGGCATGCAGGCGAGCGCCACACATGCCGGTATACCAGAGGTCGAAAAGCTGGCAGGTCACGGCATCGGTGACCGATGCCGCCTCGATCGCATAGTCGAGCTCGACGGCATCGGCCTCGGCCATGCGGTCATTCCAAAAGAGATCGAAATCTGATGGACGGGGCATGGCGCCTCGATATTCACCAAATTGATGTTGTAGCTCCTGAGCACTTGGCATGGCTCGTGAACCCAACCTTTCGAAAACGCAACGGAGGTGCGCCCGGCAAGGGAACCGGGCGCACGGGAGGGAAAGCGAGGCTACTCGCCGAGCTTGGGATGCAGCAGCGACGGCGCAGCGCCGAGCAGCATCTTGGTGTAGGGGTCCTGGGGGTGCTGGAAGACCTGCTTGGCCTCGCCCTGCTCGACGATCTTGCCGCCATTCATAACGATGATGTCGTCAGAGATATAGCGGACCGTCTGGATGTCATGGCTGATGAACACCATGGCCAGGCCGAGCTCCTTCTTAAGGTCGGTCAGCAGGTTCAGAATCTGCGCGCGGACCGAAACGTCCAGAGCCGAGGTGGGCTCGTCGGCAATGATGGCATCGGGGTTCAGCGACAGGGCACGGGCAATTGCGACGCGCTGGCGCTGGCCGCCCGAAAGCTGGCCGGGAAGAACCTCGGCAGCGGAGCTGGGCAGACCGGTGAGCTCCAGGAGCTCCTTGACGCGCTTCTCCTGCTCGGCCTCGGTACCCAGGTTGTGGACGCGCATGGGGTCGAGCAGCTGCTCGCGAACGACCATGCGGGGATTGAGCGCCGTAGCCGGATTCTGGAACACGACCGAGATGACACGGCCCATGTGGCGACGGTCCTCGGCGGTACGCTTGGTTACGTCCTTGCCCTTAAAGTAGACCTTGCCGCTCGTGGGGGCCTGCAGGCCGCACATGACGTTGGCGGTGGTGGACTTACCGCAACCGGACTCGCCGACGATGCCGATCGTCTGACCGGGCATGAGCCTAATCGTTACACCCTGGACGGCGTGAACCAGGTTGGGGTGCAGAATCGAGCCGGTACGGGTCCTAAAGGTGACGTGGACGTCATCAAGGAAGATGATCGGCTCGACGCCGTTGACTGCGGTCTCGCTCATCTACATCACCTCCGCGTGAGGGGTCAAACCATTTGCCTTGAGCACCTCGTCGGGGAGCTCGGAATAGAAGTGCTCGGTGCCGGGCACGCGCTTGAAGACCGGACGGGTGTCCAGGCCAATGCGCGGATGGCTCGAGCGGGGCGCGAAGCGATCGCCCTTGGGGAAATCGCGCGGGCTCGGAACGGCGCCGGGCACCTGGTGCAGACGGCCCGAACCGCTCTCGATGGACAGAACGGAGCCCAGAAGACCGCGGGTGTACTCGTGGATCGGGTTGGTGAGCAGCTCCTTGGTGGGCGCCTGCTCGATAACCTGACCGGCGTACATAACCGTGATGTTATGGGCGACCTCGGCGACCAGCGCCAAGTCATGCGAGACGAAGATCATGGCAAAGCCGAGCTTGGCCTGAAGGTCGTTGAGCAGCTTGATGACCTGCTTCTGGACGGTAACGTCCAGAGCGGTCGTGGGCTCGTCGCAGATGACCAGCTTGGGGTCGCGGGTAAGGGCCATAGCGATCAGGACACGCTGACGCTGGCCACCGGAAAGCTCATGCGGGTAGCTCTCGAGCGTACGCTTGGGGTCGAGGCCCACGAGCTCCAGGAGTTCCTCGGCGCTGCGGGTGCCGCCGCGCTTGGTGAGCTGCTTCATCTGGGCAGAGATGAGCATGGAGGGGTTGAGCGAGGACAGGGCGTCCTGATAGACCATAGCGATATCGGTACCGCGCAGGCCGAACCACTCCTTCTTGCTCATCTTGAGCAGGTCGCGGCCCTCCCAGAGGACCTCGCCGGAAAGGTGCTCGTCATCGTCGGTCAGGCCCATGATGGCCAGCGTGGTGATGGACTTACCGCAACCGGACTCGCCCACCAGGCCCATGGTCTGACCAGGACGGACGTCAAAGTTGACATGGTCGACGACGTTGATATCGCCGTGATGCTCAAACTGAATGCAGAAGTCACGGACCGAGAGAATCGGTTCGACAGACTCGTCGGGCACATGGCGATCGTCACGCTTGAGCTCGACATCGCGCAGGGCGCCAAGGCGAGCGGAGAGGGACTGGGCCTGCTCCTTGTAGGCGCGAACGGGGTCGGAGACCAGCAGGTCGGCCTCGCGACGCTTGGAGGAATCGGTCGGATCCAGGGCGGCGGAGGGAGCAGCGGCCATGGCGTCGGTAATGCCCTCGGAGAGGATGTTGAGCGCCAGGCAGGTGATCATGATGGCCAGGCCCGGGAACAACGCCTGCCACCAACGGCCGGCGAGCACGCCGCCGCGGGCGTCGGCGAGGATGTTGCCCCAGGTAGCGGTGGGCTCCTGGATACCAGCGCCGATGAAGGTCAGCGAGGCCTCGAAGATAATGGCGTCGGCGACCAGGGTAACGGTGAAGACCATGATCGGGGCGATGCAGTTACGCAGAACATGCTTGATCAAAATCCACGGAGCCTTGGCGCCGGAAACGATGACCGCGCGGACATAGTCCTCGCCGTACTCGGACACGATGTTGGCGCGCACGATACGGGCAATCTGCGGAGTGTACATAAAGCCGATGGCGAAGATGATCGACGGCACGGAGTTACCCAGGATGGAGACGAAGACGGCCGCGAGGGCGATGCCCGGGATGGACATGATGATGTCCAAGATACGCATGATCGTCTCGGAGACGGCCTTGCGCGAAACCGCTGCAAGGGCGCCCACGACCGAGCCGCAGACCAGAGCCATGGCAGTGGCGCCAAAGCCGATAATCAGCGAGTAACGACCACCGTAGAGCATACGCGACAGAATGTCGCGACCCTTATCGTCGGTACCGAAGATAAATCCGTTGCCGGGAGCCTGGCGAGCCGTAAAGATCTCGACCGGGCTATAGGGGGCAAGAAGGGGCGCCAGAATCGCAGTCAGGGCGACCAGCACCAGCACGACGGCTGCAATCTTAGAAGACAGCGTCATCTTCTTCCAGCCACCGAGCTTGAGCCCCTTAGAGGCAGCCTTCTCGAGCTGCTCGGTTTGCTTCTCTCGAATCTTTACCATAATCTACACCGTCCTGATGCGCGGGTTGATGAGCAGGTAGAGCATGTCAACCACGATGTTGATGATGATGAAGGCAAGAGCAACGACGATGACGACGCCCTGAACCAGGTTCGCCTCGTTGCCCTGAACGCCCTGCAGAATCGCGGTGCCCATGCCGGGGAGGTTGAAGATAACCTCAATGACGACGGCGCCGCCCATGAGGTAACCGATCTTAAGACCGAGGGTGGTGACCGGGGTGATCAGCGCATTGCGAAGAACGTTGATGCCGACGACGACCTTCTCGGGAACGCCGGCGCCGCGAGCCATACGGACATAATCCTTGTCGAGCTCCTCGACCATGGCGGTACGCACGATACGAGTCATCTGGCCCGTCAGCGGAAATGCCAAGGCGATAGCGGGCATAATCATACGTCCCAGATAGCCAACCGGATTCGTGGTGAAGTGAGGCAGAGCACCCGATGCCGGGAGCACCTTAAGGTAGGAAGAGAACAGCAGGATCAACAGAACGGCAAGCCAGAACGACGGGGTTGCCAAGCCGGCGATGGAGAAGACGCGGATCACTTGGTCCGGCCATTTGTCGCGATACAGTGCCGCGATGACGCCGAGCAAAAACGAAACGACCGCACCGATGGCAAGACCGATGAAGGTCAGCTGCATCGTGACGGGCAGGGCCGTGGAGATGCGCTTGGCAACGGAGTTGCGAGCAGCACCATAGGTGCCCATGTCGCCATGGATCAAATCGCCCATATAGCGCACGTAGCGCACGGGCCAGGGGTCGTCCAGACCATACTTCTCATGGTACTCGGCAACCGCCTCGGGCGAGGCACCGTCACCCAACGCCGTGTAGGCGGGGTCGGTCTTGGAGAACGACATAAGGAAGAACACCAGGACGGTGACGCCCAATGCCATGATCGGCAGCGCCACAAGACGCCTTCCAATCAAACGTAGCAAGTTGTTCACGTTCTCTCCCCTTTCTTTTGTCGGTAGGACCAACTGGTATATGAGTACGGATACTCATTACAAGACCCGAGCGACATCGTTGCCGCCCGGGTCTTTGTTTCAACTATGAGGATGCGGTCCCAACGGCCGACATCCTGCATACAGACTCAAGCGAGTCTTACGCCTTGACGGTCGCAACGCCCCTGAAGGACATGCTCGTCGTGCCGATGCCCTTGAAGCCATCGAGGGCCTCGCCGTTGGGCGCAGTGGACGGATCGTCCCAGGAAGCGGAGACGGTCTTGACGTGGACAACGGGGTACAGAACGGCGTTGTCGGCAATGATGTCGAAGCACTCGTTCCACTTCTTCTGCTGCTCGTCGCCCTCAGCGGCAAGAGCCTCGTCCATGAGACCGTGGAGCTTCTGCCACTCAGCGGACTCCTTCCACGGGCAACGGGTCTGCATCCAGACGTTGTCGCCGTACCACCAGTTGAGCAGCAGGTCGGGGTCGGCGCCGAAGCAGGAAGGATCGCCAGGGGCAAGGAGGATATCGTAGGCCTCGCCGCCGTCGATGGCAGCGTAAGTGGCCGGCGAGGTATCGGTCTGGATGGTCACATCGAAGCCGAGAGCGTCGAGGTCGTTCTTGACCTGGGCGGCCATGCCCTTAATCTGCTCGTTGTCGGTGGTGCGCAGGGTGATGGCACCCGGGGTGATGCCAGACTCCTCGATGAGCTTCTTAGCCTTCTTGGCGTCGGTCTTGTACACCGTGGAAGCCTCATGATAGTTGGTGAAGCTCTTGGGCAGGTAGCAGCTGGCAGCGGTGGCAAGGCCGGCGAAGGTGTTGCTGACCATCTTCTCGGTGTCGAGCGCATACATGACAGCCTGACGGACCTTGACGTTGTTCCAAGGCTCCTTGGCGACGTTGAACATGATGAAGCGGGTGCCGAAACCCTGAACGTTATCGATCTTGCAGCCGGCGCTCTCGAGCTGGTCGACGGCGTCAGCGGTAACGAGCTCCATAACGAGCGTGGAGCCCTCCTGCTGAGCGGTAACGCGAGCGGTGGGGTCGGTCAGGATGCTGTACTGGATCTTCTTATCCTCGGCAGCATACTCACCGTTGTACTCGGGGTTGGGAACCAGGGTGATCTCGGTATCGGAGATAGAGTCGTACATCCAGGGGCCGGAGCCGATCGGCTGCTTGGCGCGATCCTCCTCGGTCTGGGTGGCCGGGGTAACGCGGACGATGGCCAGACGATCCTTGAGCAGGGAGAAGTTGGGGACCTTGGTCTTGACCGTCACGGTGCTGGCGTCCTTGGCCTCGATGGACTCGAAGGGCTGGAAGAACGGAGCATAGGTAGCGGAAGCGGCGCAAGCGGTGTAGGAGGCAACGACATCGTCAGCGGTGACCTCGGTGCCATCGGAAAACTTGGCGCCCTTGCGGATGGTGACCTCGAAAGTGGTGTCGTCCACAGACTTGGGATCGTCGGTGGCGAGCTCGTTGAAGGTGCTGTAGTCGTGGTAATCGATGCCGTAGAGGCCCTCGACGACGTGCCAGTTAGCACCCAGGCCCACAGCGGAGCCGGTGCTGGCGGGATCGAAGCTGGACGGAGCGTAAGCGGAACCAGCGGTGATCACGCCGCCGCCACGGTTGGCGGAATCGGTGGAACCGGAAGCGGAACCCTCGTCGTTGGAGCTGCCACCGCAGCCGGTGAGACCAAGCCCTGCGACAGCAGCGACGCTGCCGGTGAGGCCGAGGAACGAACGCCTGGACATACCCTTGTTGATGATGGCCATGTCTTCTCCTATCAATAGAGAATCTTACCCGGGAGCACCTAGACGTGCCCCCGCGCAACTTGCGGACGATATATACCTTACCTACCGACGAACCCAACTGAGGTGCCGCGCTCGGCGACCGATACATACATACGCTTGAACGGTATTTACTACCGTTCACCGAATTCATTGACAAACGATTCGCCAGACAGTATGTATCGACGAGGTGAGATATCAGTCTTCGTCAACCCGCAGGATAGCAGGGTTGTTCACCATGGCTAGTCAAACGTTTTAGCGTTAATTAAACCCGAAATCGGCTGGTAATCGCCGCGAAATAAATGATTGAAAATCACGCAATCATGTATATCAGTTGTTTAGAAGCGCATTTAGTTTTCGGAACGGTTGGCCGATGTCTGGGCGCGCTCGGCATTCCATGCAACAAGTGCCTCGTGGACCGCTTTGGCGACATCGGCCGGAACGCCTCGAACTTCTGCAATCTCCTGCTCACTTGCCGCACGCAAACGCTTCATCGAGCCAAAATGGCGCATAAGGGCACGTTTTCTGGTGGGTCCCACGCCTGGAACGTCATCGAGTACCGAAACCGTCATGGCTTTATCGCGCAATTCGCGATGGAACGTGATGGCAAAACGGTGCGATTCATCGCGCACCTGTTTAATTAGATAGAGCGACGCGGACCCGGTCGGCAGCACGACGGGAGTCTCGTCCCAAGGCACGAAAACCTCCTCATCGGCCTTTGCCAAGCCACAAACTGGTATATCGAGCCCAAGAGCCTCAAGTTGCTTGATCGCAGCGGTCAATTGCGGCTTACCGCCATCGACAACGAGCAAATCGGGGCGCGAGCCAAAGCGCTCGTCGGCCATGCGCTCGGGAGCATAACGTCGTCCCAAAACCTCGGACATCGACACGAAGTCGTTTGCCTCGTCCAATTCGGCCTGAATTTTAAAACGACGATACTGACTCTTGTCGGCGCGCCCGTTGGTAAACACCACCATCGAGGCGACCGTAAAGGTGCCATGCAGTGTAGAGATATCGAAGCACTCGATACGCAACGGCGGCGATGGCAGCGCCAACGCACTTTCGAGCTCTAGGAGCGCTTGATTGGTGCGGTCGTCAGCGTACCCCGTTCGCATCATGTAGCGCATGAGGGCATGGCGCGCATTTTTGGATGCCATATCGAGCAGACGGTGCTTTTCGCCACGCTGCGGCCTATGGAGATGGCAGGAACGCTCACGCTTGCCCGCAAGCCACTCCCCCAGCGCTTCCGCATCCTCAAGCTCGACGGAAAGGTTGACCTCAGCTGGAATATCAGCCGTCTCGTCGTAATAGCGCTTAAGAAAGCCCGACTGGAGCTCTTCCTCGTCAACATCAAGACCCTTGTCGAGAATGAACTCGCAGGTGCGAACTGTTCGGCCCTCGCGAACGACGAAGACGCAAGCGGCGGAGATGGTCTCCTCGCGATAGAAACCGATGACATCTATATCGACACTGGAGGGAAAAACGACTTGCTGACGATCGTCCAGACCCCTGATGACCTCCAAACGACGTTTGACGCGTGCCGCGCGCTCAAAGTCGAGCGCCTCAGCGGCATCCGTCATCTCGGAGGTCAGCTCATCGACGACATCCTTGCGATGGCCCGACAAAAAGCGCTCGACACGCTTGACGTTCTTGGCATAGTCTGCCGGGGAAATCGCGCCGACACACGCACCCGGGCCACGCCCGACATGGTAGTCAAAGCAGGGGCGCCCGTTTTGCGCGCACATCATATTGACGATGTCTTCCTCGCCCTTGTGGGACTCGACGATACGGCGACAACGACGCCACTCCGCACAGGATGCGGAGCAGATGGGGATAACCTTGCGCAGCGTATCTATCGTCTCACGTGCCGCGCGGCTATCGGTATAAGGTCCAAAATAGCGCGTTCCCGGCTTATGACGCTCACGCGTGTATTTGATAGCGGGATACAGGTCGCCCTTTGTAATGGCGATAAAGGGGTAGCTCTTGTCATCCTTGAGGTCGACGTTAAAGTACGGATGGTACTGACCAATCAAATTGCGCTCGAGCACCAACGCCTCGTGCTCGGTCTCCACCACGATATAGTCAAAGCTCGCCACCAGCTGCATCATCAGCGGGATCTTCTGGCGCTCGTCCTGCAGCGTCACGTACTGACGCATACGGGCGCGCAGGTTTTTCGCCTTGCCCACGTAGATGACATCGCCCTTGGCGTCTTTCCAAAGGTAGCAGCCGGGCTGCGTGGGAACGCGCGAAACCTGCTCGGCAAGCGTTGGAATGTTGTCGTGACCGGCCACGCGCACCTACTTGCGACGAATCAGCGCCGAGACCTCGGGCATCTTAAGGACGACGGCAAGGCCAAAGGTAACAGCAAGCGAGACGACACCCGCAACGCAAACGTAGCCAAGAGTAATCAGAATCGAGCCGCCAAGTGCCCCGACAAAGTGCTCAAGCGCCCACATGACGCCGGCGCCTGCGGCAGCACCCAGGCCACCGAGCAAAAGGCCAAAGAACCCGCCATGCAGGATAGATTTGACCTGAAGACCACGCAGGCGACGACGCAGCCACCACAGCGAGCAACCGACCAAGATCACGTAGTCGACGACATACGAAAGCGCGATTGCCGGCATACCGAAGCCCAGCACAACGCCAAACAGCAAAACCGAGCCGGCCTGGCCGATGGCGGAATACAGACAATAGCGGCTATAGGGCTTCATGTCGAGCAGGGCAGAGAAGCTCTTCTGCATCAGCACGACCACGCCGTAGAGCGGCAGGGAAAGTGCCAGGTAGATAAGGAACTCCGACACCAGCGCCACACCGGACTCATCGAACTTGCCAGCGCAGTAAATCATGTTGAGCGGACGCGCGAAGACAATCAGGTACAGCGCGAATGGAATCAGGAAGAACAGCATCTGGGCGACGCCACGCGAAATGCCCGTGCGGACGCTGTCGTAATCCTTCTCCTGTGCGTCGTGAGAGAGCTCGGTATAGAGCGCCGTCGAAAGCGAGGCGGCAATCAGCGCGTAGGGCAGCGTGTACCACAGGCGCGCATAGGCGATGACGGAAGGACCAGTCTCGGGCTGGACCACCAGCGCAGCAGCGTTGGTGATAGAAGTCGAGACAAACATGCACACCGTGGCGAGCAGCGTCGGGATACCGAGCGCAATCGTCTGGCGCAGTGCGGGGTCCTTAAAGTCGATATGGATATGGGGATGCACGCCGTGCTTGCCAAGCGCGGGGATCTGACATGCCATCTGAACAAAGACACCGAGGGTCGTACCGGCCGCAATCAAGATGATGCCGGCACGTTCGCCAAACTGTGCGGACACGGGCGCAAAGCCCATAAAGCTCGCAATGACGATCACATTGTTGAGGACCGGGGCAAACGTCGACCAGAAGTAGTCGCGGTGTGCGTTGAGGACGCCCGAAAACACCGAGCCCAAACCATAAAACAGAATCTGGATGGCAAAGAAACGGAACATGAACGCAGCGGTATCCATGCTGCCGCCGTCACCCGAAAGGAACGATTGCGTCCAGATAAAGCCCGGGGCGAACACGGTCCCCAGCAACGAAATGCCACCCAGCACCAATAGCAGAATACCGAGCAGGTTGCCCACGTACTCGTTAGAGGCCTCGCGACCCTGCTCACGCCTCACGCCCATGTACACGGGCAAAAACGCCGTCACGAGCATGCCGCCCATCACGAGTTCGTAGAGCATATTGGGCAGGTTGTTGGCGACCTGATAGGAAGACGAGAGCAGCGACATGCCGATAGCGGCCGCCATTGCCCACGTGCGGATAAAACCGGTGACGCGAGACACGATGGTCAGGATGGTCATAAGCCCGGCGGAACGACCAACCGTGGAGTAGTCCGACGAGCCCATGTCGTCAGTGTCGTCTCGCGACGAAGAAGCTTCGGATGAGGGTGTCTGAGGCGCAGATTCTTTTGCAAAATGAGCTCCGCACTTCAATTCTTCCTGCGGCATCGCTCAGTCCTCTCTCGTAATCGGGGCGACCGTCGCCCCGCAAAATGCAATTAAATCATCGGGTGCAAGCTCAAGCTGATAACCACGCTTGCCTCCCGAAATAAAAATGGTATCCCAAAGGACACATGTCTCATCAATGAGCGTCCGGTAGCGTTTTTTCATACCGACCGGACTGCAGCCGCCGCGAACGTAGCCAGTCGCCGCAAGCAAATCCTTCACATGCATCATGGCCAAGGACTTCTCCCCCGCGGCACGCGCGGCGGACTTTAGATCGAGCTCGTCGGCAACAGGGATGCAGCACACGACGTGGTCGTTGGACGGCGTCACGCAGACCAAGGTCTTAAATCCTTGTCCGGGCTCCTCGCCAAGCTGCTCCGAAATCGCGACCCCCAGGCCCGCCGACTCATCACCATCGTCTTCGTACGTATGTAGAACATAGGAAATGCCGGCGCTTTCCAGCTCGCGCATCGCATTGGTTTTTGGCGTCTTTACAGCCTTTGCCATGGCATATCCTTTCCCTCGCATTCGGACGCAAGGATTAAGTATATGTCCAATTCGGCTGCATACGTCACTTCGACACAGCAAGCGCCATCGAATCACAAGGAGTCGATGGCGCCCATAAACTGAATCGCCTATTTATTGAGCATCAAGTTGAGCCTGACGCTCCCGGTCACGCCTGAGCAACGGCGCCAAAAACTTGCCCGTATAACTCTGCGGACAGTCCGCAACCTGCTCCGGTGTGCCCGAAACCACGACGGTTCCGCCGCCGTTACCGCCCTCGGGGCCCATATCGATCAGGCGGTCGGCAACCTTGATGACATCAAGGTTGTGTTCAATCACCAGCACCGTGTTGCCCGCATCGACCAAGCGCTGCAGCACATCGAGCAGCTGGCGGACGTCCTCAAAATGAAGGCCGGTCGTCGGCTCATCCAAAATATAGAACGTCTTGCCCGTCTGGCGTCGATGAAGCTCCTTGGCGAGCTTCACACGCTGCGCCTCGCCGCCCGAGAGCGTCGTAGCGGGCTGGCCCAGGCTCACGTAGCCCAAGCCTACATCGTACAGCGTCTGGAGCTTGCGCTTAATCTGCGGGATATTCCCAAAGAAGGCCAGTGCCTCGGTGACGCTCATGTCGAGCACGTCCGAGATGGTCTTACCACGGTAGGTGACCTCAAGCGTCTCGCGGTTATAGCGTTTGCCGCCGCAGACCTCACAGGGGACATAGATATCGGGAAGGAAGTGCATCTCGATCTTAATTTGTCCGTCGCCCTTGCATGCTTCGCAGCGACCGCCGCTCACGTTAAAGGAGAAACGTCCCGGCGAGTAGCCGCGCGCCTTCGACTCCGGCGTACTCGCAAACAGCGCGCGAAGATCATCCCACAGGCCAATGTACGTAGCAGGGTTGGAACGCGGCGTGCGGCCAATCGGCGACTGGTCGATATCGATAACCTTATCGATACACTCGATGCCCTCGATTTTCTTATACGGACCCACAGGGCGCGTCGAACGGTGAATGGCATTCGTAAGGGCAGGTGCGATAGTGTCGGTAACCAGGGAGCTCTTACCCGATCCCGACACGCCGGTAACGACCGTAAGCGTACCAAACTCGATCTTGGCGGTAACGTTTTTGAGGTTGTTGGCGCGGGCGCCCGTGATCTTAAGGCAGCCGCGACCGGGCTTGCGGCGCTCATCGGGAACCCGGATCATTCGTTTGCCGGTCAGATAAGCGCCCGTCATCGACTCGGGACACGCCATGATATCGGCAGGCGTTCCCGCCGCGACTACGTGTCCGCCGTTCACGCCCGCGCCGGGGCCCATGTCGATCACATAGTCGGCAGCACGAATCGTATCCTCATCATGCTCGACGACGATGACGGTATTGCCGATATCGCGTAGGCGCTCAAGCGTCTTGATCAGGCGCTCGTTATCGCGCTGATGGAGGCCAATCGATGGCTCGTCCAAAATGTACAGGACACCCATGAGGCCGGCGCCGATCTGCGTTGCCAGGCGAATGCGCTGGGCCTCGCCTCCGGAAAGCGTCGCCGAGGCACGATCGAGGGTCAGATAGTCGAGTCCGACATCGACCAGAAAACGCAGGCGCTCCAGGATTTCCTTGACGATGCGTCCGCCGATAAACTGTTGGCGCTCGGTGAGTTCCAGGCCCTCAAAAAACTCGAGCGACTCACGGCACGACAGACAACAAACCTCGTAAATGGACTTGCCGCCCACGGTGACGGCGAGCATCTCGGGGCGCAAACGAGCGCCGTGGCAGCTCGAGCACGGCTCCTCGCGGATGTACTTCTCCAAGCGCGCCTTGGTGTTCTCATTCGTCGTCTCGGTATAGCGCTCGTACAGGATATTGCGCACACCCGAGAACTTGGTGTCCCACTGGCTGCGGTGCCCATCGAGCTTTTGATAGTCGACCGAAATCTTCTGGTCGCCCATGCCGTCTAAAAACGCACGACACACCCGCGGAGGCAGATCCTCCCACGGCGTATCGACGCTCACCTTAAAGTGTTTGCAGACCGCAGCGAAAATCTGCGGATAGTAGTTAGAGTTGCCAAACAGGCTGCCAAAGACCCCGTCGGCGATCGACTTCGAGGGGTCTTCGATTAGGGCCTCGGCATCGACCGTCTTCTTAAAGCCCAGGCCATCGCACTCGGGGCACGCGCCATAGGGCGCGTTGAACGAGAAATCACGCGGCTGCAGGTCATCGATGGAGTGTCCATGCTCCGGGCACGCTAACGCCAGCGAATACTCCAGCAACTCGCCTTCGGTCCCCTCGGGAGCGTCGCGGTCGGGCAGCAAGTATACGTTCACATTGCCGTGCGCTAGCGCAGTCGCCTGTTCAACGGACTCGGCAATACGGCCCAGCGAGTTCTCGCGAATCACGATGCGGTCGACCACGACCTCGATATCGTGCTTGAATTTCTTATCCAAATCGATAGGGTCATCAAGCGAGCGCACTTCACCGTCGACACGCACGCGGCTAAAGCCCTCGGCGCGAAGGTCCTCAAACAGTTTGGTGTACTCGCCTTTTCGCCCGCGTACCACCGGTGCCAGCACAAACGCGCGGCGGCCCTCCCCCGCCGCCAAGACCTTGTCGGCAACCTGGTCGGTCGTCTGGCGCTCAATGACGCGGCCGCATTCGGGACAGTGCGGGGTGCCCACACGGGCGAACAGCAGTCGCAGGTAGTCATAAATCTCGGTTACGGTGCCCACCGTCGAGCGCGGGTTCTTGGATGTCGTTTTTTGATCAATTGAGACAGCCGGCGAAAGGCCGTCGATTGAATCCAAGTCGGGTTTGTCCATCTGGCCCAAGAACTGGCGCGCATAACTCGAAAGGCTCTCGACGTATCGACGCTGGCCCTCGGCATAGATAGTGTCAAATGCCAGCGAACTCTTGCCCGAGCCAGAAAGACCGGTAATGACCACGAGTTGGTCACGCGGAATGGAAACATCGATATCACGGAGGTTGTGCTCACGAGCGCCGCGAATAACGATAGAAGAATCAGACATGGAAGCTCCTTGCCTCCTATTGCATCGAATCATACTGTCGATGAGTTTAGCGCACTCGACGCGCACAGATGTTCGTAATACAAGATTCGCAGACCTTTAGCTTTGCGTATCGGGTGCTTTGTTTCTCGAAATGCCGTGGAAAGGTTACAGTAATCTACTACTGAACTTAATTTGCTGTAACAGAGGAACGTCCATGACCGAAGATATCCCCCTTGAAATCACTTCGAGCGACATGGCCAATCTGCCCATATTCATCGCCGTCCTTATCGTGGCCACCGTCGTCGTGCGCGTGTATTTTTCAATCAAACACAATGAAAAGCCGCCCATTGCCCGCGTCTTTTGGTGCGCGACGCTCCTCATCCCGCTCGGCGTGGTAGCTGCACGGATTACGAATCAATTGCTCGTAAATGAGGACAGTTCCCTATGGGTCCTTTCTTATTCGGCGCTCGGTGCTGCCGCCGTCATACTTCTTGTCGAGCCCTTGGTTTCGGGACTTATTGACCAAACCGATCTTGAGACGGGAACGGTTGCCTGTATTTGCCGTGACATCCTTGTCATCGCCGCTGTTTCAGCGCTCTCGTTCGTTTCACTCGAAATTGCCTGCAACGAAACGTTCTATCACATTCCCGCCAACTCATTCGGGTTTTCCGTCGGGCTGCTCGCGACGGTTCTGCTCTCCCTTTATCTGCTGGGACAGCGTCATGGGGGCGTCATGGCCCTCGTGCCCGTCGTCTGTTGCATCCTTGGCATTGCCGAGCACTTCGTCATAACGTTTAAAGGCGAAGCCATCCTGCCAAGCGATATCTTGGCCCTTGGCACTGCAATGGAAGTGAGCGAGGGATACGAGTTTACCTTTACCGCCGGAATCGTAACCTCTCTCGCCCTGCTGGAGATTTCCCTGGGGCTTCTTTCGCTTATCCGACCGCGAAAGCTCCGTACGCCCACCCATGTCTTCCCCGCAATCGCCGCTAACCTCTGCGCTTTTCTGCTAGTGACCGTTGTGGGGCTCTCGGGCTTTTCCAGCATCGACTTGGAGCAGGCGCTGAATTTTGGATTTGACCGTTGGCAGCCCATCACCACGCATGCGTCTCAGGGTTTTATCACTTCGTTCACCGAAATGGTCAACGAGTTGCCTATTGAGAGGCCCGAAGACTATACGCCCGATGAGGCGCAGAGCATCGAGCAGGAGCTCGCCGCCACCTACGACAGCACGTATGGCTCGAGCGAGCAGCGCGCGGCGGCCGTTGCCCAGTTCAATGAAATCAAGCCGACGATTGTTGCCGTCATGAACGAGAGTTTTAGCGACCTTTCGTGCTTTGAGCAGCTCCAGGCGGCCGGGTACACCGGCCCCGCATTCTACAACTCGCTTCCCGACACACTTGTTCGCGGCACCATGCTCGCTTCGGTCGCCGGTGGCGGAACGGCGAACTCCGAATTCGAATTTTTGACCGGAGCGACAACGGCCTTTGTCGGATTAGGCAAAATCCCCTATCAGCTATATCAGATGAATGGTGTCAACAGCCTGGCAAAGGACCTTAAGGAGCTTGGGTATACCGCTACCGCTATGCACCCGCAAAACCCCGTCAACTACCATCGAGATAAAATCTATCAGCAGCTGGGCTTTGGAGACTTTCTTTCGATCGGCGATTTCGAAGGTGCGCCCTGTTACCATGCCGGCGTATGCGACTACGCCACCTACGACAAGATACTCGACCTGCTTAGAACCGACGAAGCCCCACAGTTCATCTTTGACGTCACGATGCAAAATCACGGCGGCTACGACTATGGCACCGTTCCCGCCGAGGAGCTGACAAACTATTGGGTCGAGGGAGCCAGCGAGGGCGCCAATAGCGCGCTCAACACCTATCTTACCTGCATCAACGCATCCGACCGGGACCTCGAGTACTTTATCAACGAGCTCCGCAATATCGGCAGACCGGTTGTCCTTGTCTTTTTTGGCGACCATCAGCCGAGCGCCGCAACGACTCTCAACGACGAGCTGTACCCTCAGGAAGATACGGCAAGCCACGCTTTCCGTATCTATCAGTCGACATATTTCGTCTGGGCTAACTATGAAATCGCCGGCAATACCGAGCTCAACGTCTACGACACCGTCGGGGCAAACGAGATTGCAGCCATTACCCTTAATAAGATCGGCGCCCCGCTCACCGACTATCAAAAGGCTCTGCTTGCAACAAGGTCAGATGTGCCCACCATCAATGTCGCCGGCTACCTTGGTGCCGACGGGCTGCGCTACGACTTGGAATCTGAAGACAGCCCATACGCCTCAACGATCGACAAGCTGCAGCGCATGCAATACCTCGAGTTCGCCAGCAAAGTTCAGTAAGCCCGCCCATTCGCTTGGACCCATCGTATTGCAAGCACGCTCGGCCCAAATGCATCGCAAATGACTCCCGCTCGCAAACGAGGGTACAATGACGCTCGTGTCACATCACGGGGCTCCGGCCCCAACATATACAAAGGAGTCATACATGGGTTGCGAGCACGCACAGGCCGCCGGCGGACAAACGTCGCCGTCGCAATTTGAGGAGAACACACTGTCCGAGGTCAAACGCGTCATCGCCGTGCTTTCCGGCAAGGGCGGTGTCGGCAAGTCGTTTGTCACCGGTGCCATCGCCACCGAGCTTGCCCGTCACGGCCACAAGGTCGGCGTCCTCGATGCCGACATCACCGGTCCCTCTATCCCCAAAATGTTCGGTATGAGCGGACGCCACGTCCATGCCCTTGGCAACCTCATGCTGCCCGAAATCTCCGAGCACGGCGTCAAGGTCATGAGCTCCAACCTTCTGCTCCAAAACGAGACCGACCCCGTCCTTTGGCGCGGTCCGGTCATCGCAGGCGCCATTAGGCAGTTCTGGAGCGAGACCTCGTGGGGCCCCATCGACTACCTGCTGGTCGACATGCCTCCGGGAACAGGCGACGTCGCGCTCACCGTCTTCCAGTCGCTGCCCGTCGACGGCATCGTCATCGTCACGAGCCCGCAGGATCTGGTCTCGATGATCGTCGCCAAGGCGGTCAACATGGCCGAGAAGATGAACGTCCCCATTCTGGGCATTGTCGAGAACATGAGCTATATTGAGTGTCCCGACTGCGGCAAGAAGATCGAGGTCTTTGGCAAGAGCAAGCTCCCCGAGGTCGCAGAGCGCTATAACCTCGACATCTTGGGCCAGCTTCCCATTAATCCGGCACTCGCCGAGGCCTGCGATAAGGGCGAGGTCGAGACCGCACTGCCCGATGGCATGTTGCCCAAGGCAGTCTCTGCCGTCGAGGCCATTACCCCGCACGAGACCGACGAGGCCTAAGTGAACACGAGCGCCTTCTATGACGTCCTGGTAATCGGCGGCGGGGCTTCAGGCCTCGCCGCCGCCATTACGGCCGCACGCGCTGGCAAAAGCGTCTGCATCGTTGAGCGCGATGTCGCCTGCGGCCTTAAGCTCCTTGCGACCGGCAACGGCCGCTGCAACCTCTCCAACGAATCGATTGATCCACAGCGGTATAACCACCCCGCATTCGTTGAATCCGTTATGGGCCCCCGGCCCGAACAAGAGCTTATGGGTTTCTTCTCCTCGCTGGGCATCATGACAACCTCCGAGGAAGGCCGGCTGTACCCGCGCTCCCTTCGCGCCGAATCGGTGCGCGACGCGCTTCTCAATGTTTGCGACCGCCTGGGTATCACCTTAATCTGCGGAGCCAACGTTGCCTCGGCACACAAAACTTCCGAAGGCTGGGCACTCCAAATAGACCGTCCGGCGCGGGCGCTCAAGGCAAAAAAGCACGACGACCGAAAATCGGAGCTCCGCTCGCTTCGGAAAGCGCTCGCCGATGTCCCTCGCAAGAACGAGGCCCTGCAGGCACATGCCGTAATTATCGCCACGGGCGGCAACCCCACCGGTATCGCCGATACGTTTCGCCTCCCCCTCACTTCGCTGCACCCCATCCTCTGCCCCGTATCGGCAACGGTCGTCGGCGATCGGGCGGCACTCAAGACGTTGGATGGCCTGCGCGTCCGCGCCCGCTTGACGCTCGCCCGCAATCATAATGAGCTCTGGCACGAAGACGGTGAAGTCCTGTTTCGAGCCTTCGGTATCTCGGGCGTCGCTGTCTTCAACCTCTCCCGTCGTATCCAGCGCGGCGATACGATCCTGCTCGACGTTTTCCCCGACCTCTCCAAAGACGAGCTGCTCGATATGCTCAACCGGCGCGTTGAGCTGCTCGGCGGCTTTTCGCCCCGCAATCCCCGTTGGCTCGACGGCATGCTCGCCCCGCAACTCTCCCGCGTCGTCTGCACGACGTTCGAGCAGTGCCATCCAGGCTCCAACGATGTCATCCACCTGGTCTCAATCCTCAAACACTTTAAGTTGCTCGTCGAGGGAACAGCCGAGGAGCGCTCGGCGCAGGTCACGCGTGGTGGCGTATCTGTCGAGAGCATCTCAATACCCAGTCTACGCGCGCGCAGCGCTGTCGACGCCCCGCTTTACGTCTGCGGCGAAGCGCTCGACATCGACGCCGATTGCGGAGGCTTTAACCTTGCGTGGGCCTGGCTCTCGGGCATTCGCGCTGCAAGCAGCCTGTAGCCGCGCAGTCTATAATCAAAAACGCATTCGGGCCGTCTGGGATACC
The DNA here is from genome assembly GCA_959605475.1 of uncultured Collinsella sp. Taxonomy (GTDB): domain Bacteria; phylum Actinomycetota; class Coriobacteriia; order Coriobacteriales; family Coriobacteriaceae; genus Collinsella. The sequence goes on from CAUHFS010000016.1 coordinate 36,490, forward strand.
GGACGGCCTCTTTCTTGCCTCTAAGGAGACCTCGATGATCGAAATCACCCAAGTCAACGCGTCGCTCGATGAAGCCGGCGATGAAAATGCCTGCCTCATTGTTGGTAAGCGAGTCGCCAAGCGCGTCCTACGTTGCAAGGACTCCGAGATCAAGTCCATCGAGCTCCACCGCAAGTCAATCGACGCTCGCAAAAAACGAGACGTCCATTTTATCCTGAGCTTTCGTGTTGAGCTGACTAGTCCCCACCTCGAGCGAGAAGCGGTCGACAGCGTCGCCGAGCGTGACCGCTCACGCGTACGCGCGATAGAAGACGATGGGTCTTCATTCCCCACCCCCGTCTCCGACGCACCTCAAGAACGCCCTGTCGTTGTCGGCGCCGGATGCGCCGGCCTTTTCGCTGCGCTTACGCTCGCCGAAGCAGGTCTTAAGCCCTTGCTCATCGAGCGCGGCGACCCGGCATTTCGCCGCTCGCATGCGATCGACCTCTTTCTAAAGGAGCGCATCCTCGACCCCGAGAGCAATATCCAGTTTGGTCTGGGCGGCGCGGGGACCTTCTCGGACGGCAAGCTCAATACGGGAACCAAAAATCCCGCCCATCGCCTTATCCTCGAAACCTTCGTCGAGGCGGGTGCGCCCCGCGATATTCTGTGGGATGCCAAGCCGCACATTGGCTCCGACATCCTTCCCACGGTTGTCACCGCTATATCCCAGCGCATCGAGCAGCTCGGAGGTGTCGTCCGTTATCGAACAAAGCTCGTCGACATTCGCATCGACGCGTCTGGCGCCATCACCGGTATTGATGTCCAATCGTCCCAAGACGCCGCTTACGAGTCAATCGAGACAAAGCACCTCATCCTCGCCTGCGGGCATTCTGCTCGCGATATTTTTGAGCTCCTTAAGGACCACAACGTGACCCTCGCACAAAAGACCTTTGCCATGGGCGTTCGCATCGAGCATCCGCAGCGCGACATCGATCGAGCCCAATATGGAGCCTCGGCGGGACATCCAGCGATCGGGGCGGCCCCTTACAAACTTGTTGCCCATCTTCCCAACGGCCGCAGCGTGTTCTCGTTTTGCATGTGCCCCGGCGGACAGGTTGTCGCCGCCTCTTCCGAGCAGGGCCACCTGTGCGTCAACGGCGCTAGCCTCAATGCCCGCGACGGACGCAACGCAAATGCCGCCTTGCTCGTTAACGTCACGCCTGAGGACCTTCCCAACGATGACCCGCTCGCCGGCATCGAGCTCCAGCGTGCCTGCGAGGCGGCCGCCTATCGCCTGGGCGGTTCCAACTGGAACGCACCGGCACAACTCGTCGGAGATTTCCTCGCAGGACGCGCCAGCAAGGCGCCCGGAAAGGTAAAGCCCACCTATCCGCTCGGTGTGACCTGGACGGCAATTGACGAAGCCCTGCCGCAGCATATCGTCGAGTCGCTCCGCCTGGGACTTCCCCTACTCGGAAAAAAGCTACGAGGCTACGACCGTCCCGATGCCGTTCTTACCGGCGTGGAGACTCGTTCGAGCTCACCGGTCACTGTCACCCGAGACCGAACGTGCCATGCCGTGTCGACCCCGGGCCTCTACCCTTGTGGTGAGGGAGCTGGATATGCCGGCGGCATCATGAGCGCGGCCACCGACGGCATCCGTTGTGCCGAAGCCCTGATCGCAGACCTCTAACGCACGAATTCCAGCGCGCAAAAGACACAGGCCCCAAGCTCCACAGGGAACTCGGGGCCTGTTCACTATTTCTTAAACCGTGCACCCTGGCGTTTTCTGCCCGATGCGAACGTGGAACCCTTGCGGGCCTGCGAACGTAAGCGCTCGATCGTCTCGTCCTCAGACGCACCCTCGAGCATCGCCCGAATCTGAACGACGGCATCGCGCAGGCGCGCCGCCTCCTCAAAGTCCATGGCGGCAGAAGCGTTACGCATATCCTCTTCCATGGTTTCGACGATCCGCACGAGCTCGTCATGCGGCAGTTCTTCCAACTGCTCCGCAAGTGTCTGCTCGGGCGCCACCGTTTCCGGCACGCCACCCTCGCCCAACTCATCGGGCGTATAGAATGCGCCATGGCCAAGAGAGTCGCCCTTCGAGCGTCCCTTGGAACCCACGGTTTTTTCGGCCTCGGCAATAAAACTTGAGATGTCGTTGATGGCCTTGCGCACCGTCTTGGGCACAATGCCATGCTCTTCGTTATATGCCATCTGAATCTCGCGACGGCGCTGCGTCTCCTCGATGGCCTCTTTCATCGAATCGGTCACAACGTCTGCATACATGATGACTTCGCCATCGGCGTTACGGGCCGCGCGGCCAATCGTCTGAATCAGCGAACGGCGGTTGCGCAAGAAGCCTTCCTTATCGGCATCGAGAATTGCCACCAGTGAGACCTCGGGGAGATCCAAGCCCTCGCGAAGCAGGTTGATGCCAACGAGAACATCAATCTTTCCCTCGCGCAGCGTTCGCAGGATCTCGACACGGTCCATCGTCGCTGTATCGGAGTGCATGTAATTGACCTTAATGCCGGCATCAAGCAGATGGTCGGTCAGATCCTCGGCCATGCGCTTGGTGAGCGTGGTCACCAGTACGCGCTCCTTGCGGGCAACGCGCTCGCGAATCTCGTCCTCAAGATCGTCAATCTGCCCACGAACCGGACGCACATCGATCTTGGGGTCGAGCAGACCGGTCGGACGAATAATCTGCTCCACGTCGTTTTGGCTCACCCGCAGCTCGTAGTCGCCCGGTGTGGCCGAAACATAGATAAACTGGGGTATCCTTGCCTCAAACTCATCGAAGCGAAGCGGACGGTTGTCGAGCGCCGAGGGCAGGCGAAAACCATGCTCCACCAGGGTCACTTTACGCGATCGGTCGCCTTCGTGCATACCGCGAATCTGCGGCACCGTCACATGGCTCTCGTCGATGATGCAGAGCATGTCCTTGGGAAAGTAGTCAATCAAGGTAAACGGCGGCTCACCCGGCTTACGCCCGTCCAGATGACGCGAGTAGTTCTCGATGCCGTTGCAAAAGCCCATCGTTTCGAGCATCTCGAGATCATAGTCGGTACGCTGCTGCAGACGCTGTGCCTCGAGCAACTTATCAGTCGCCTTGAGCTCGGCCACACGCTTCTCGCACTCTTCACTGATTGATTTCAGAGCGGCCTTGACCTTTGGCTTCTCGGTCACGTAATGCGAGGCCGGCCACACGGGAATTGCTTCGTACTCACGCAGCATCTCACCGGTGACCTCATCGATCTCGGCTATCAGTTCAACCTCGTCACCAAAGAACTCAAACCGCAACGGATGCTCGGCATAAGGCGGATACACGTCGACGACATCACCGCGCACGCGGAACGTGCCGCGCGCCAGGTCATAGTCATTGCGATCATATTGAATGTCGATAAGCGCATGGATAAAGTCATCGCGCTCGAGCGGCACCTTCTTGTCGACGTTTGGAGCCAGACCCGCATAGTCCTCAGGAGAGCCAATGCCATAGATACACGAGACTGATGCGACAACGATCACATCGCGTCGAGATAGCAGCGATGCGGTCGCCTGATGGCGCAGCATCTCGACCTCTTCGTTAATCGAGGAGTCTTTCTCGATATATGTATCGCTTTGCGGCACATACGCCTCGGGCTGATAGTAGTCGTAGTACGAGACAAAGTAGACCACAGCGTTGTTGGGAAAGAACTCTTTGAGCTCGCTCGCAAGCTGAGCGGCGAGCGTTTTATTGGGAGCCATGACCAGCGTCGGCTTCCCCAGGGCCTCAATAGTCTTAGCCATCGTGAAGGTCTTGCCCGAACCAGTCACGCCCAGCAAAACCTGATAGCGATCTCCGTCCCTCACACCCTGCACAAGCGACTCAATGGCCTTAGGCTGAGAACCTGCAGGCTCATAGGGAGAAACGACTTCAAACGGCACCTCAGCGCCCTCAACGCCAAAGCGCTTAAGTTCACCGCCGACGCGTTCTACTTCAAATTCCGCCATGGATACTCCTAACTCATATATCTGCAGTATACGCAGGCGGCAGGCATAGTCCTATACGAACCGATCGGGATAGAGGGTCTTATAGCGAACCCAGGCATTATTGACGCGAATCAGATACGCCTGCGTCTCGGGAAAGGTGATTGCATTGTGCAGCGACGTACTTTGCTGCGCCCATCCGTCGACATTGCCCATGCCGGCGTTATAGGCGGCAATAGCGCTATCCGTCGACCCGTTGAAATACGTTAAGAGATACGAGAGGTACGCACAGCCAAACTCGATATTCGTAGCCGGATCGCTAAGGTTGTCGGCCGAATACTCCCCACCGTCGACAAGACCCTTGGCGATCATATCCTGGGCAGTCTCGGGCATCAGCTGCATCAATCCCTGAGCACCCTGATTCGACTCAGCCTCGGGATCCCAATTCGATTCCGACTTAATGACAGCGCACACCAGATACGGATCCAGATTATGCGAAATACTCGATTGCTTTACATACGCCTCGTAGTCAATTGGATACAAAGGCTTAAAGAAGGCGGCAGGAGCATACGAGTAGACGAGCGAAATAAGGCCGAAGGCAAAAACGGCAGCCAGCGGTATAAGGCGATACCACGCAAAGAAACGTGTCTTAGGCATCGGCATCCTCCTGATTCGCAGTGTCTATAAACCCATGGCATGCAAGCCATGAGTCAAGCTGCTCAAAGAGCGAATTATCACCTGCGGTATTATCAATCACCGTTGCAGCGAGATTGCACAGCGCAGACTCATCGGGCTGGCAAGCAGAACGGGCATCGAAATCAGATGGCTCCATGCCACGCTGAATAGCACGCTTGCGACGAACTGACAAAGGGGCGCTGATGACCAGAATTTCATCAGCCAAGCCAAATGCATCCTCAAAACCAGTCGGGGCAGAAACCTCGACCACCGCAAAGGGGTAACGGGGAGACGAAACCGTACAACAAACCGGATCGAGAATCCTAAGCGAAAGCTGTTCAATGAGAACGGGATGCACAAGGCCATTGAGCCGTGCGACCGAATCAGGAGAAGCGAAAGCTCGAGAAGCGAGGATGCTGCGGCGAATGCCGCCTTCCTCATCCAAAATGTCCCAACCGAATTCATCCGCGAGAGCATTGACGATATCAGAGCCCGGTACATACAGCGATTTTGCAAGCTCATCCAGATCGATAAGCATAGCGCCACGAGATTCGAAATAGCGGCAGGCAGTCGACTTACCCGAAGCAATATTGCCCAAGACAAATACGGTAAACATCAAGCCCTCCCTAACGCCAATGCGAGTAATTATCGCTCAAATACTCTAGAAGGACTCAAAATACAGCCAAACAGTAAGAGCGCATACGGGGGAGCTAGGTCCCAAAGCACGACGTATATATAGCACAAAAAAGGGGGAGGCCGCGAGGCCTCCCCCTTCTTCAAGTCATCCGACGGCTCG
>CAUHFS010000017.1 GCA_959605475.1 uncultured Collinsella sp.
GAGGAGCAGACCGGCTCCGATGTAGTCATCACCGAGCTGGGCGGCACGATCGGCGACATCGAGTCCCAACCGTTTGTCGAGGCCATTCGTCAGTACCGCAAGGAGGCCGGCCCCGAGAACGTCTGCTACATCCACGTGTCGCTCGTTCCCTATATCGCCGCCGCCCACGAGGTCAAGACCAAGCCCACGCAGCATTCCGTCAAGGAGCTCCGCAGCTTTGGCATCCAGCCCGATATCATCGTGCTGCGCTCCGACCACCATATCGATGACGCTATCCGCGGAAAGATCGCAAGCTTCTGCGACGTCGACACCGATTGCGTCTTTACCAATGAGGACTGCGCGAGCATCTACGACGTGCCGCAGCTGCTTGCCGAGCAGGACTTTGACCTGCGTATTTGCGAGCGCCTGGGCCTGGACCCGCGTGAGCGCGACATGAGCGAGTGGAATGAGTTCCTGCGCAAACAGAATCACGCCAACCATCACGCCGACAAGGTGAAGATCGCCGTCGTGGGTAAGTACACGCAGCTACCCGATGCGTACCTGTCGGTTATCGAGGCCCTGCACCATGCGGGCGTCTTCTACGATCGCCATGTGGACGTCCAGCTGGTCGACGGCGAGAGCCTCGACGAGCAGAATGTCTCCGAGGTTCTGGGCGACGCCTCGGGCATCCTGGTCCCCGGCGGCTTTGGCAAGCGCGCCCTGGAGGGCAAGATCCTCGCGGCCGAGTTTGCCCGTGAGCACAAGATTCCGTATCTGGGCATTTGCCTGGGTATGCAGGTGGCCGTGTGCGAGTTCGCCCGCAATGTCGTTGGCCTTGCTGGTGCCAGCTCCTCCGAGTTTGATCCGGACGGTCCGTATAGCGTCATCGATCTGATGAGCTCGCAGGAGGACGTGACCGAGAAGGGCGGCACCATGCGCCTGGGCGCCTATCCGTGCAAGCTCGCCGCCGATACTCTTGCTCGTGAGGCATATGGCGAGGAACTCGTCTACGAGCGTCACCGTCACCGCTTTGAGTTCAACAACGCCTTCCGCGACCAGCTCGAGGACGCCGGCTTGGTTATCTCGGGCCTGTCGCCCGACGAGCGCCTGGTCGAGATGGTCGAGCTGCCGCGCGACGTGCATCCGTGGTATGTGGCAACCCAGGCTCACCCCGAGTTCAAGAGCCGCCCGACCAACCCGCAGCCGCTGTTCCGAGAGTTCGTGCGTGCCTCGATCGGTCAGCACGAGGGTGTCGATCGCCTGCAGGTGACGCCCATGAACCTCGCTACGGACTAAGGGTGCCGGCGAACAAAGAACATACCGAAGCTACTCCCTCGTCGCTCGCCGTGGCGGCGGGGGAGTATCTCGATTACCTCGCGGTCGAGCGGGGTTTGGCGCGCAACACGATTGCGGCCTATCGTCGTGACCTGACGACGTACTGCGCCTATCTGGAGCGGGCGGGTATTGTGTCTTTTGAAGAGGTGACTCGTCAGGTCGTGGAGGGCTTTGTCGCCGACCGCCGCGATGGGGGCTATTCCGATGCTTCGGTGGAGCGTGCGCTTGCGGCCGTGAAGGGCCTGCATGCCTTTTTGGTGCGCGATGGGGCCGTGGCCCAAAACCCGACGGCGGTGTTGCGCCTGCCTAAAAAGGCTGAGCGTTTGCCGGAGTATCTATCGGTGGAGGATGTTTCGGCACTGCTCGATCAAGATTTTCCCGAGGGCGAGATGGGACTGCGCGACCATGCCATCTTGGAAGTGCTCTACGGATGCGGTTTGCGTGTGAGCGAGTTGGTGGGGCTCGATGTGGGCGATATCCATATTGACGATGGCTTTGTACTCGTTCGCGGTAAGGGCTCAAAGGAACGCCTGTCCCCACTGGTGGGAAGCGCGGCGCGAGCTCTGACGCTCTATGTAACTGAGGGACGTTCTCGCTTGGCGGCCCATGCCCGCGGAACCGAGACCTCGGCGGTCTTTTTAAATAAGAACGGACGTCGCCTGTCGCGCCAAGCCGTGCATGCGATATGCGAGCGGTATGGGCGTCAGGTGGGGCTGGTGGGGCTCCATCCCCATACCTTGCGCCACTCCTTTGCCACCCACATGCTCGCGGGTGGTGCCGACCTGCGTGTGCTGCAGGAGATTTTGGGCCATGCCGATATTTCGACCACGCAGGTCTACACGCATGTCGACCGAACGCAACTGACCGAGGTCTATCTGGCGGCGCATCCGCTAGCACATCGCTAGCACATCGCTGACCTGCATATTTATAAATACTAAAGGGGACGGGCCCCAGATTGCCGAGACGCACTTTTGCGCGCATGGGCAATCTGGGGCTCGTCCATTTTTTCGCTAGACACCGACGCGGCGGTGGGCCGTGTGTACCGTGGGTGGGGGAGTTTGGGGGCGATGTGAACGGCGTGTAAAGGGACGTAAAAATCGCCTCAAGGTCAACTTGAAGGTTGAGGTTCGCGGGCGTGGTTCTACAGGTGGCATCCCGCCTTTGCTGCAAACACAACATATTGTGTTTTCGAACATATGCTCGGGGGTGTTTTACAACATATTGGGGGTGGAATGGTGGGGAGGGGTGGGGGAAGGGGTGGGGAAAGGTGTTGAAAAATGGGGCGGTTCCCCATATTATTGATGACGTCGACAGGCGGGGTGGTTCCCCGCGTACGTGCCATCTGAGTAACCGAGGGGAGGGCGCACATGGGAATGACTGGTGCATATGAGCGCAATCTCGATGCAAAAGGTCGTCTGTCCCTGCCTGCACCCCTTCGCGAGGAGCTTGGAGAGCACGTTCGCGTGTTCAAAGCCCTGGATGTCGATGCTCTGTACGTGTTCTCTGCCGAGGCCTTCGATAAGTGGGTCGAAGGACTCTTCGCGGGTCGTGAGGACCACGAGGGTTTTAACCCGCGTGACATTAACGACCAGAAGCTCATGAGGGCGATCAACAAGCGCACCACGTCGATGGATGTGGACAGCGCCGGTCGTATCGGTCTTTCCGAGTCTCTCCGCAAGCAGGCGAATCTCGACCGCGAGGTCACGGTTGTGGGCAACTACGACCACCTTGAGGTTTGGGATCGCGCCGCGGCCGATGAGGACGATGACGATGAGGCCCTGCTGGACCTCTTCTTCTCGTAAGGGCAAGGCACGGGTAACGGATGGAGCGTGGGATCTTGACACAAGAATATCGGCATGAACCTGTCATGCTCGGCGAAGTGCTTGAGTCGCTGCAGCTAAAGAGCGGCTCCGTTGTCTGCGATTGCACCCTTGGCGGTGCCGGCCATTCGGTAAAGATGGCCGCACAGGTGGGGGAGACGGGCCTTTTGCTCGGCGTCGATCAGGACGACATGGCCCTCGAGGCCGCTGGCGCCCGTCTGGACCGCGAGGTTCCCGGCGTTCCGCACCAGCTGCTGAAGGGCAACTTCGGCGACTTGGACGAGCTGCTTTGCTCGGCCGAGGTGCCCGGGGTCGATGGCTTCCTGTTCGATTTGGGCGTTTCGTCACCGCAACTCGATATCCCTGGCAGGGGCTTTTCGTATAACGAGGACGCCCCATTGGACATGCGGATGGATCCGGGCAATAACACCTTAAACGCAGCTGAGGTCATCAACACCTATAACGAACACGACCTCGCCCGGATTCTACGCGTCTACGGCGAAGAGAAGTTCGCCTCGCAGATCGCGCGCGAGATCGTGCGCCGCCGCGAGCAAGAACCGATCGAAACCACCGGCCAATTTGTCGAGATCATCAAGGCGGGTATCCCAGCTGCCGCTCGTCGGCATGGTGGACACCCGGCCAAGAAAAGTTTCCAAGCCATTCGCATCGAGGTCAATCACGAGCTCGATGTGCTCGAACGAGGGCTTGATGCCGCCACCAGGTGGCTCAACCCGGGCGGACGTATCTGCGTCATTTCGTATCACTCGCTCGAGGACCGTATCGTAAAGAACCACTTTAAGGAGATGAGCCAGGGGTGCACGTGTCCGCCGGAGATTCCGGTGTGCGTGTGCGGCAACGTGCCGATACTCAAGGTCATCACCCGCAAACCCCTGGTTGCCCAGCCTGATGAGGTTGAGCGCAACCCTCGGGCGAGATCAGCCAAAATCCGCGTGGCGCAGCGTCTGTAGGCGCGACCGCGCGATATTGGACCTCCCGCTCGCACCATAAACGAAGCTTAAACACACTACCAACGTACTCGGGATGGGAGGCGGCATATCATGGGCTACAACACTTCAAACGCAGCACTCGCCTATGATATGAACGCCATGCCCGCCTATCGTGAGACGCCGCAGGCCCCCGTTGCTCCCCGTGAGCAGCGCACGCCGCGCTTTGATGTCTACACGGGCGCGGGCCGTCAGGCAAACCAGGCGGTAAGCCCGGTTTTCATGAGCGTTCTTAAAACGTTTTGCATCATTGCGGCTATCTTCATGACGATCGGCGTCGCCCGCGTGGCGCTCGCCGGCGTTACGGCCCAGGTGCTCAACAGCAACGCCGAGCTTACCAACACGCTCGAAAAGGCGACCGATGAGAGCTCCGACCTGGAGGTCATGCATTCGGTCTATGGCGCCGACACGCGCATTCGCGACCTTGCGGGCGCTTATGGCATGGTGGAGCCCAGCGAGAGCGTTACACTTGACTTTTCGCAGGATGCAGCCGCGGGCGCCAACGCGACCGCGACCGCTCAGTAGCAAGACGGTAGCTGAGTATGACAAATGACTATCGCCGCGGTTCCGACGGGGGCCACGGTTCTGGACGTCCCTCGTCGCGGGGACGTTCTGGTTATCAAGGAACGGGTCGGCAATCTTACAACGCCGGGCGGTCCCGTGGCAACGACCCGGCGTCGCGACTTCGCGGCTCGGGCGGCCCTCAAGTGCATAACACCAGGTCGCGCAAGAGCTCGTCGACCGAATGGCTCACAGGCACGCCTCTGCCTCGCCGCAAAGCCGTCATGGGATTCATTGGGTTTGGCTTGGGCTTGGGCGTCTTTCGCCTTGCCGACTATCAAATTGTCGAAGCCGATAAACTGCGCGAGCGTGCCGATGCGCGTCGCCTGCTTGCGCAGACCCTCTATGCCAAACGTGGCACCATCTACGACCGCAACGGTAACGTGCTGGCGTCGTCGGTCGAATGTCGCAATATCGCCGTGAACCCGCAGCTTGTCGAGGATGTTGACAAGACGGTGTCGGCGCTGGTCAAGGCAACTGGAATCGATAAAAAGACCTGCCGTAAGCTCGTTGAGTCCGATGGAACCTGGGTGTATATCAAGCGCCAGGTGGACGAAGACGATGCTGTGGCGCTGGAGAAGAAGAACCTGCCCGGCGTGCTTTTTGAGCAGGCCATGAAGCGCGTATATCCATACGGCAATCTGGCATCGCAGGTGCTGGGTGTAGTGAATGTAGACAACGACGGCTTGACGGGTCTCGAAAAGCAATACAACAAACTTCTGACCGGCACGGACGGTTCTCTTGTGCGCGAGCGGGCGAGGGACGGTAGCTATATCGCGGGCGGCGCCTATAAAAAGGTTGCCGCGGTGGACGGCGTGGACATCGTGACGACGCTCGACGTCAATATCCAGCGTGCGGCCGAGGATGCCCTGGCAGAGGCTGTCGAGAAGACAAAGGCCAAGAACGGCTCGGCGCTGGTCACCGATCCTACGACAGGCGAGATCTTGGCAGCCTGCTCGTATCCGACCTACGACCAGACCAATTTGGAAAACGCCAAGACCGAGGATATGAACCTGCGCCTGGTCACCGACGCCTACGAGCCCGGCTCGGTCTTTAAGACGCTCGTGGCGGGCGCCGGCTTCGACTTGGGTGTCGTGCGGTCGAGTACGTCGTTTGAGGTGCCGGCGAGCATCAAGGTGGGCGACGATACCGTCACCGATGCCGACAAGCGCGACTATGCCATGACCATGGATGTGCGCGAGATGATGCGCCGTTCGTCCAACGTAGGCTTTGTCCTGGTGGGGCGCAAGATCGGTGCCGACGACTTTGCCGCCTATGTGGACAAGTGGGGCATCGGTCACAGCTCGGGTGTCGATTTTCCGGGCGAGAGTCTGGGCATCGTCAAGGAGCGTGACCAGTATGACGGCGCCACGCTGGGCTCGATGAGCTTTGGACAGGCGCTGTCTGTCTCGCCGATTGAGATCGCACGTGCCGTGGGCGGCATCGCCAACGGCGGCGTGATGATGACCCCGCACTTCTATAAGTCCAGCAAAGGCGACGAGAAGGACTGGGGCGAAGGCGAGCGCGCGATTTCGGAGGACGCCGCATCCCAGGTGACATCGTGCATGCAGACGGTCGTGTCCGAGGGAACGGGCGTTGGCGGCGCGGTTGACGGCTATGACGTGGCGGGCAAGACCGGTACGGCCGAACGTGCCGACGAGAACGGCGGCTACCTCAAGGAGAACTACATGTCGTCCTTTATGGGCTTTGCGCCGGCGCAATCGCCCAAGGTGCTGTGCTATATCACGCTCGACGGAACGCCGAGCGGCTCAGATGCCGCTGCGGTGCCGTTCCAGTCCATTATGGCCAACGCGCTCGATGTGCTGGGTATCCCGCACACGAAGTAGGGGGTTACAATCTTTGGGGCGTGGTTTGTTGTCCCATATGAGGGGTGTTCACATGCCCTGCACCACGCATGCGCGGCGCTGGGATACAATACGCCGATAGCATTATTAGGTTTACAGGGGAGCTGCAATGATAGAGATCGCCGTCAACAACCTCGTGGCCGCAACAGGGGCCCGAACCGTGACGGGAGAAGTCGATCGGGTATGCCGCGGGTGCGTTATCGACTCGCGCCAGGTCGAGGAAGGGACGATTTTCGTCGCCTTTCCCGGTGAAAACGTCGACGGCAATGATTTTGCTTCCCGTGCCGTCCAGTCGGGTGCCGGCGCCGTCGTGATGACGCGTGAGCCCGATGCCGAGTTGGTCTCGCTGGCGCAGGACAAGGGCTGTGCCATCCTGCTGACCGATGATCCCGAGGAGTTTCTGCTGCGTTTGGCGAACGTGTATCGCCTGGAGCTTGGCTGCCTGGTCGTTGGCATTACCGGTTCCATCGGCAAGACGACGACCAAGGACGTGCTCGCCGCTGTTCTCGCCAAGCGCTATCGTGTCTGGGCCACCAAGGGCAATTTCAATAACCTGATCGGCATGCCGCTCACGGTGCTTTCCGCTCCGGCCGATACCGAGGTCCTGGTGCTCGAGATGGGCATGAACCATTTCCACGAGATCGAGCGCCTGTCCCAGTCCGCCAATCCCAACCTTGCCATCGTGAGCAAAATTGGCACCTCTCATATCGGTATTTTGGGCAGCCGCGAGAACATCGCCCGCGCTAAGGCCGAGATTGTCCAGGGCATGTGCGCCGCCGGCGACTATTTGCCGCTGCTGGTTTTGGGCGGCGAGGACGACTTTACGCCGTTCATTCGCGATACGTTCGCCCAGCCTGCTGGTATCGACGTGATGCTGGCCGGCGTCTCGGACGACGATGAGGTCCGTGCCCGCGACATTCGTGTTGATGACGAGGGCCGTCCGGTCTTTACGCTCGATTTTGGCCAGGGCGAGACGATCGATACCATGCTTGCCATCCCCGGCGTGCAGTCCGTTCCAAATGCCGTTAAGGCCGCCGCGGTTGCCTATCGCCTGGGCGTGACGCCCGAGCAGATCGATGCTGCCTTTAGGGGCCTCACAATCACCGGTCACCGCCAGGAGATCAAGCGCGCCAAGAGCGGTGCCCGCGTCATCGATGATTCCTATAACGCCAGTGCCGAATCCATGGCAGCCGGTCTCGACCTGCTGTGCTCGCTTTCGTGCACGGGGTCTCGCATGGCGATCCTGGGCGAGATGGGCGAGATGGGCGATGAGGCTCCTCGCATGCATGAGCTCGTGGGCGCCTATGCCGCCGCCAAGAAGCTCGACATGCTGGCGTGCGTGGGTGGTGAGCTGGCCCAGCTTATGGCCGATGCCGCGCGCATGATGGGTATGGATGAGGACCGCATCCAGGTGTTCTCCGATTATCAGCAGGTGCTCGACCGCATGGGCGGCGCGCTTGAAAAACATGATGTTGTACTGGTCAAGGGTTCCCGCTTTGTTGAGCTCGACCGCTTTGTGGAAGGTGTGTGCTAGCCCATGTTCGGCAATCCCTCGTATCCAACGTATCAGGCTTTTTTGGGGCTTGGCATCGCCGCCGCCATTGCGCTGCTGCTCATGCCGTGGTGGATCAAGCTGCTCAAGGTCGAGGGTATCGGCCAGCAGGTTCGTGCCGACGGCCCCAAGCGTCATTTGGTTAAGCAGGGAACGCCCACCATGGGTGGCGTTGTCATCCTCGTCGCGATCTCGCTGACCTGCCTGCTGATGGGCAAGCTCACCACCGAACTCGTGCTCGTGCTCCTCGCCACGCTGGCGACCGGCGTGCTGGGTCTGATCGACGACCTGACCTCCGTTACGCATGGGCGCTCGCTCGGTCTGACGCCCCATGCCAAGATGATCGGCTTAACCATTATCTGTGTCACCTTTACGGTACTTGCCGTCAACTGGTGCGGCGTCGCCCCCGAGATTCGTTTTCCCGGTGGGTTGACGATCGACCTCGGTGTTCTTTCGACCACCATCTGCGGCCTTTCGTTCCCGTGGCTCTACATTGTCTTTTGCTGGCTGATGATCGCCGGTCTTTCTAATGCCGTGAACCTGACTGATGGCCTTGACGGTCTTGCTGGCGGCACCTCCATGATCGCCATGCTCGCCATGGCTGCCATGGCGTTTTTGCACGGAGACGTGAACCTGTCCATCTTCTGTACCGCGTGTGCCGGTGCCTGCTTGGGCTTTCTGTGGTTCAACTGCTATCCGGCGAGCATCTTTATGGGCGATACCGGCTCGCTTGCTCTGGGCGCCGCGTTTGCTTGCACGTCCATCATGACCAACACCGAGGTCGTCTCCCTCATCATCGGCGGCCTGTTTATCGTTGAGACTCTGTCGGTCATGATTCAGGTTGTCTACTTCCACTTTACGCACAAGCGCGTCTTCCTTATGGCGCCCATCCATCATCATTTCGAAAAGAAGGGTTGGGCCGAGACCAAGGTCGTCATTCGTTTTTGGATTATCGCTGCGGCATTTGGTGCCGTTGGCCTTGCTCTGTTCTTCCAGTTGGGATAGTGGTCTTTCATGCCTCTTGCTGATGTCTTTAGCCTGCTCGTTTTGGGTCAGGGCAAATCAGGTCTCGATGTCGCCCGCTGGGCGCTGGCACATCCCGAGCGCGTAAGCGCCGTTACCGTGTATGGCGGCGGCACCTCTGAGCCCAATGACGCCACGCGTGCGCTCGAGGCTGCTGGTGCGTCGTTTGTCTATGGGACCGAACAGGTCGAGGGCGCCTATGACGTATGCGTGACGTGCCCGGGCATCTCGGAGTTCTCGGGCTTCTTTAAGGCCGGGCGCGAGCATGCCGCCCAGATTATGGGTGAGCCAGAGTTTGCCTATCGCCTGTCGCCCGATAACTGGATTGCCATCACGGGCACCAACGGCAAGACGACTACCACGTCGCTGACTGATTATCTGCTCAAGGCTGCCGGCGAGGCCAGCGTAGCTGTCGGCAACATCGGCGAGCCGCCGGTCAACGAGATTGACGGCCGAGCCCACAACGAGTGGTTTGTGGCTGAGCTCTCGAGCTATCAGATTGCTACGACCACCGAGCTCCACCCTCGTGTGGCTGTGCTGCTCAACATCACTCCCGACCACTTGGGCTGGCATAAGAGCCATAAGAACTATGCGCTTGCCAAGATCAAGCTGTTTGACAATATGGTCGATGACGACCTGGTGGTTGTCGACGTCGAAGACGCCGGCATTCACGAGTTCGATGAGTACATCTATACGCCGGGTCGCCGCATCTGCAAGGTCGCTTTTGACGAGCCCGAGGGTGCAGACGCCGCCTTTGTGCGCGACGGCAAAATGGTCGTGCGCCTGAAGGGCGTCGAGACCCAGCTTGTCGCCACGTCCGAGCTCAAGATCTCGGGCCATCACAATGTCATCAATGCCTTATGTGCTGCCACGGCTGCCTTGGCAGTCGGTGCCGATGTCGATGGTGTCTGCCGCGGTCTGGCCTCGTTCCAGCCGCTCGAGCACCGCGTGGAGCCGTGCGGCGAGATTGACGGAGTGCGCTACGTCAACGATTCCAAGGCGACCAACACCGACGCGGTCGAGAAGGCACTGACGGCATTTCCCGATGACAACGTGATCTTGCTGCTCGGCGGTCACGATAAGGGCACGCCGCTCGCGGACTTCGCGCGCGTTGTCATGGATAACGTGCGCTCGGTCGTCTGCTTTGGCGATGCGCGCGAGCGCTTTACCGCCGCTATGGACGAGGCCGATGTCGATGGCGATGTGGATATCGCCCAAGCGGATGACCTACGCGATGCCGTGGACGTTGCCCGTTCGCTGTCGAGCCGTGGCGACGTGATCTTACTTTCTCCTGCCTGCTCTTCGTTCGATGAGTTCTCGGGCTATGAGGAGCGCGGCCGCGTGTTTAAGGACTATGTGGCCCAGCTTGCCGCTGCAGCGAAATCGCAAATGGAATAGGGGTTGCCGGTGAGAGAGGAGAGCCCCCGACAAGGTATGAGGAGGCCCGACTCGGACCGTGCTTCCTCGCGGCGTAGCACACCGCGTTCCGGTCGCGGCGGGCAGTCGTTTAGCGAACGCTATATTGCCGGCGTTCCCGCCCGCATCATGCGCCCCCGTTTGATATTTATGGCCTGCCTGTTTACTTTGGTGTGCTTTGGCCTGTTGATGGTGTACTCGGCGTCTTCGGTCGAGGCGCTGCACGAGAATGGCTCGGCGACGTTTTTCCTGGGTCGACAGGCCGCGTTTGCCGTGGTTGGTGTTCTGGCGCTGATTGCCATCGTGCGCGTTTTGCCGGACAGCTGGTTTGGGGAGGATGTGCTTAGGATCTTCCTTATCGGCATGATGTTCTTGCTTCTGCTGGTGTTCTTGGTGGGAAGCGGCAGCCGTGGCGCCACGCGCTGGCTCAACATCGCCGGTATTCAGTTCCAGCCTTCCGAGTTTTTAAAGCCATTTGCCATTGCGTATTCGGCCATCATGCTTGATCGCTTCTTTTCGCCCGGTGGCAACATCAACGAATTCCTTCGCAAGATGGGCATCTACCTGGGAATTTCGCTCTTTCTGATCTTTATCCAGCCCGATTTCGGTACCGTCCTGATCATCCTGTTGACCCTCATGTGCATGGCGTTGTTTGCGGGTCTCGACCCCAGATTTATCATCGGCGTGATAATCTTCGGCATTCTCGTGATCGTGATTGCGCTTGTCGCAGAGCCGTACCGTATGGTGCGTATCCAGGTTGCCTTGAACCCTTGGGCCGACGAGTATGGTGACGGCTATCAGGCCACGCTTGCCATCATGGCCTTTGCCTCGGGCGGTCTGTTCGGCCGTGGCATCGGCAACTCAACCATGAAGTACTCGTATCTGCCCGAGGCGCACAATGACTACATCCTGGCCATCATTGGCGAGGAAGTCGGTTTTGTCGGAACCGTGCTGTTCTTCTTGGTGTTTGCGATGCTGATCTACTCGGCGTTTCGCATTGCCGAGCAGGCGACCGATCGTCGGGGCGCGCTCATGGCGTCTGGCTCCGCGGTCATTCTCGCGGTGCAGTTTTTGATCAATGCGCTGGGCATCCTCAACGTGTTTCCCATGACGGGCAAACCGCTGCCGTTTATTAGCTACGGCGGTTCGTCGATTATTGTGTCGCTTATGCTTGCCGGTCTGATCCTGCGCGTTTCGTACGAGAGCGCCCGTCGCGATGAGTACGACCGTCGCCGCGAGAGCTTTGCCGTTATGGATGAGAGTACCGCCGGCGTGCCCCACGTGCGCGGCGAGCGATCTTCGCGTAACGGCTTTACCGTTCTGGATGGCTCTGCGACCGAGCCGGCAGCCCGTCCACGCCCGCGAACGGCTCCGCAAGGTCGTCCGCAGCGCCCCAGCCCTCGCAGCGCGGGCGGCGGATATAATCGAATCGATTTGAACTCGGACCCGTCGGCGCGTTTGCGCACCGACGACCAGGGACCGCGTGTACGAAGGGACTACCATGACCGATAAGATGACCGTTGCTATTGCAGCCGGCGGCACGGCAGGGCATATCAACCCCGCGCTCGCCTTGGCCGAAGAGCTGCGTGACCGTGGCCACCACGTTGTGTTCGTGGGCCAGTCGCGCAAGCTCGAGGGTCGTCTGGTCCCCGAGGCTGGGTTTGATTTTGTGCCCATTACGGTTACGGGCTTCGACCGCTCCCGTCCTTGGACGGCGCTGACCTCGCTGTGGCGTGTCAACAAGGCCAAGCGTGCGCTCGCCAGTCATTTCTCAAAGGTCGGCAAGCCCGATGCCGCCATCGGTTTTGGTGCCTATGTCGAGGTTCCGTTGCTGGGGTGGTGCAAGGGCGCAGGCGTTCCGTATCTGCTGCATGAGCAGAACTCTGTTCCGGGCCTGGCCAACAAGATGATGAACTCCCACGCCGCCCGCGTGTGCATCTCGGTGCCGGCAGCGCGTTCGGTCTTTGAGCGCGAAGGTGACCCTGACCACGTGCTCATGACCGGCAACCCCGTACGTCGCTCGGTGATCGAGGGCGATCGCGCTCGCGGCCGCAAGGCACTTGGCGTTCCCGAGGACGCTACGCTGCTGCTCGTCTTTGGCGGTTCACTTGGCGCCCAGCACCTCAACGAGCGCGTGGCTTCGCTCAAAAACGAGCTGCTTTCGCGCAAGAACCTCTATGTGTTGCATTCGACGGGTGCCGACGGCTTTGAGGAGACCGAGCGCGCTTTGGCGCTGACGCCCGAGGAGGCGAAGCGTTACCGCGTCCAGCCTTACATCGACAACATGGGCGACATGCTGGCTGCTGCCGATTTGGTGCTATCGCGTTCGGGCGCATCGAGCGTGGCCGAGATCGCTGCGCTCGCCGTGCCTTCGGTGCTCGTGCCGTACCCGCATGCGACGGCCGACCACCAAACCACCAATGCCCGTTATCTGGTCGACGCCGGGGCCGGCGTGCTCTGCGCCGATGCCGATATCGACGGTTCTGCCTTTGCCGATGAGCTGCTGCACCTGGTCGATGACGCGGCGGCACGCGACGCCATGCGTCAGGCGGCGCGTGGTCTGGCTCAGGATAGGGCCGCCGCTCTTCTGGCGGATGCGGTAGAGGGTTTGCGTTAGTTAGACGGGATATCGTCGGTCGCCCTCGCGCTGATGCGGTAGGTGCGGTACAGTTAACGGGTTACAGGCAGTGTTTACGCAAGGAGTACACGAGCACATGGCTGATTCCCAGACTGCAACCTCCGCGCCCGAGTTTAAGAGCGCCCACTTTATCGGTATCGGCGGCGCCGGCATGAGCGGCATCGCCCTCGTTCTGCACGAGCGCGGTTATGCCGTTACCGGCTCCGACCTTAAGACGTCACGTTATATCCGCCAGCTTACCCGCGCTGGTGTGAAGGTGCATGTGGGCCATGAGGCCGCCACGATCGACGAGGTCAAGCCCGACGTGGTTGTTGTGTCCACCGCTATTCCGGAGTCCAACGCTGAACTCGTGCGCGCTCGCGAGCTGGGTATTCCCGTGTGGCCCCGTGCCAAGATGCTCTCTGCTTTGGGCCACGGCTACACCACCGTCGCTGTTGCCGGCACGCATGGCAAGACCACCACGTCTTCGATGTGCGCCACCATGCTCGACCGCATGGGTCTGGATCCGAGCTTCTTGATCGGCGGCATCGTCGAGGGCTATGACACGAACGGCAAGAACGGCTCGGGCGACTACTTTGTCGCCGAGGCCGACGAGTCCGACAGCTCCTTCCTGTTCCTGAACCCCAACGTGGTCATTGTGACCAACGTCGAGGCCGACCACCTCGACCACTACTCGGGTATCGAGGAGATCGAGGCAACTTTCGCCAAATTCATGAGCCTGGTGGGCGAGGACGGCACCGTCATCGTCTGCGGCGAGGACCCGCATCTGGTCGAGCTCGCCAAGTCGACGGGCCGTCACGTGCTTTCCTACGGCTTTGCCGAGAGCAACGACATCGTCTGCGTGCACCCGGATGTCAAGGGCATCCAGAGTGACTTTATCGTTCGCTTTGAGGACGGCACTGAGCACGCTGTGGAGATCAAGAGCAACCCCGGTCGCCACAACATGCTCAACGCCACGGCGGTGCTCACCGTCGCCCATGTCCTGGGCCTTGACATCGACGCCGCCGCCAAGGCGCTCTCGAGCTTTGAGGGCGTCCGCCGTCGCTTTACCCACGTGGGCGATATCGATGGCATCACCGTGGTCGATGATTACGGCCATCACCCCACCGAGATCAAGGCGACGCTTGCTGCCGCTTCCTCGCTGGGCTACAAGCACGTCGATGTCGTGTTCCAGCCGCACCGCTATTCGCGCCTGCAGGCCCTGTGCGACGACTTTGCCGATGCATTTGCCAATGCCGATAAACTGCTGCTGATTGATGTGTTCTCGGCTGGCGAGATGCCCATTCCGGGTGTCACCTCTAAGATGCTCGCTGATACCGTGCGCGCCAAGCATCCTGGCAAGGAGGTCGTGTACTGCTCCAGCCGTCTTGAGCTCAATCAGGAGCTCGAGCAGATGGTGGGCGAGGGCGACCTGCTGCTCACCATGGGTGCCGGCGACGTTACGACCGTCGGTCCCGAGTTTATCGAGTATCTGACTGCCAAGAAAGACGCTTAAGTCTAATGGGTCTGTTTAACGCCGTCATGGCGCTCTCGGGCATGATCGACACGGATGTGATCGAGGACGAGCGCCTTGCGCGTTATACGAGCTATCGTATCGGCGGCAAGGCCGACCTCTTTGTGACGTGCCATAGCTATCATGCCCTCCGCCGCGCCGTGGCGGTGCTCGATCGCGAGCAGGTGCCGTGGGTCATCATCGGCAAGGGCTCCAATCTGCTGGTTGCCGATGGCGGTTATCGCGGTGCCGTCATTTCGCTCGGACGTGAGTTTCAGCGCACGGTTGTTGCCGATGACGGTTGTATGCTGACGGTCGGTGCGGGCGTGATGTTTGCGCGCCTGGTCAACGATGCCCTGTCGCGTAGCCTCTCGGGCCTTGAGTTTGCCGTTGGCATTCCTGGTTCGGTCGGCGGTGCGATATCTATGAATGCCGGCACACGGACCGAGTGGATTGGCTCGCTGGTTGAGGATGTCGTAACGTTTGACCCGGCATCCGGTATCAAGCATTATGCGGGGTCCGAGATCACTTGGGGCTACCGCGAATGTAGCCTTCCCCGCAATGAGATCATCCTCGAGTGCGTGCTCAAGCTTAAACCGGCGCCCAAGGCCGACATTCGCGAGCGCATGGAGCGGTACCTTACAAGGCGCAAGCGTACGCAGCCCATGGGTCGCGCATCCTGCGGGTCTGTCTTTCGCAACCCGCCCGATGCGAGTGTGGGCAAGCTTATCGAGGATTGTGGATTAAAGGGTTTTTCGATTGGCGGCGCGGAAGTTTCGCCCGTTCACGCTAATTTTATCGTTAATAACGGAACTGCCTCGGCCGATGACGTTGCCGCGGTTATTAGACATGTGCACGGAAAGGTGAGGGAGGCGTATGGCATCGAGCTCAGACCGGAAGTTAAATTCCTCGGCTTCTAGAGCATCGAAACCCACCTTCCGCCGCGCCGGAGGGCGTTCCGGCGCGCCTGCCAAACCTCAACGCAATACCGTCGCGCACTCTAAGTCTGTCGGGCATGCTCGACAGACCCGTCGTCCGGTCGTCGGCTCGCAGCTCGGTAATCGTCCGGCCGCAAAAAAGTCCTCGCGTCCCTCGGTGACGTCAAAGCCTGTTATGGGCGCCAAGCCTGCCCGTCCCATGGCAGCTCCCAAGCCTTCGACGGGAACTAAAGCGGCGCGTCCAGGTCGCACGCTGGGCGCATCGAAACCGCGCTCGCTGACATCGGTGCCGGCTACCGCCAAGAAGCCTTCGAGTAAAAAAGGTTTCAACCCGTTATCTTCACTTGGAGCGATGGCAAATAAAACATCAGACGCCGCTTCTGTCGTTACAGGCAAAGGCAAAATCGTGGGCGGCGTTCTGGCCGTCTTGGCCGTGCTCGTCGTCGTTGCCATCGTGGTGATCAACTCTGGACTGTTTACTGCCACTGATATTCAGATTCAAGGCAGCGAGCATGTGACGAAGCACGATGCTATCCAGCTGATCGACTTGCCCGAGGGAACGTCGCTTTTTAACGTCGATCCCGACCAGATTACCGAGGATCTCAAGCAGAACCCGTGGGTTTCGGGCGTGGATGTCCAGCGCCAGTTTCCCCATACGCTTATCATCACGCCGACGGAGCGTAAAGTTATCGCCATTGCGTATATCAGCTCCGACGACCTTGCCTGGGCTATCGGAGACGATGACACCTGGATCGCCCCGCTGTCGACGTCGGTCGAAGTGGACGACCAGGGCAACGTCATCACGACAGGGCAGGGCTCAAATACCTTGACCGGAATCGATGCCGCGCTGGCGCTCGCCAAGCATTATGGCGCGGTGTTGTTGACTGATGTCTCGGCGGATGTCGCTCCGGTTTCCGGCCAGGCGGTTAACTCCAAAGCCGTTAAGGCCGGCCTGGATTATGTGCGTGGTTTTTCGAGCGAGTTCTTGGGACAAGTCAAGGATATTTCCACGCCTTCGGTCGAAGCCATCTCGGCAAACCTCAATAACGGCATTGAGGTGTCGCTGGGCGATTCGGACGATATCGCCAAGAAGGAACGCGTAGTCACCAAGTTGCTTTCGCAGGTAGAGGGCGTAACGTATATCAATGTGCGCTCTCCGGGCAACTACACATTTAGGAATGCTCCGACCTCGTAGCGCTGGTTGATGCTTTGTTGAGGGGCCATACCACGCCGTTTATCTGGTTTGTTTGGTTTTCACGGTCAATTATTTGACTGATACGTTCATAATGTGCAAACATAATACGGTTTACCTTTGCATTTACTTTCAACCTGAAGGTTAATGTGCGCAGGGGTCGACCCATGCTATGGCTATAACCTTTGTTCGGAGGACCGACATGCACGAGACAGAGATCAACAACTACCTTGCCGTCATTAAGGTGGTCGGCGTCGGCGGCGGCGGTACCAACGCGGTCAATCGAATGATCGAAGAGGGCATCCGCGGCGTCGAGTTTGTTGCCATCAACACCGATGCTCAGGCACTCGCGATCTCTGATGCCGATATCAAGGTGCACATCGGCACCGACCTTACCCGCGGCCTGGGTGCCGGCGCCAACCCCGAGGTTGGCCGTAAGGCTGCCGATGAGTCCCGCGACGACATTGCCGAGGCGCTCGCTGGCGCCGACATGGTGTTCATCACCTGCGGCGAGGGCGGTGGCACCGGTACCGGCGCCGCTCCCATCGTTGCCGATATCGCGATGAACGAGGTCGGTGCGCTGACCGTCGCCGTCGTGACCAAGCCCTTCACCTTCGAGGGCCGCAAGCGCAAGAAGAGCGCCGAGGAGGGCATCAAGACCCTCTCCGATTGCGTCGACACCATGATCGTCATCCCTAACGATAAGCTGCTCGACATCGCCGAGAAGAAGACCACCATGCTCGAGGCCTTCGCGATTGCCGATGGCGTTCTTTCCCAGGGCACCCAGGGCATCACCGACCTCATCACCGTCCCCGGTATCATCAACCTGGACTTCGCCGATGTTAAGACCATCATGAAGCAGGCCGGTACCGCCATGATGGGTATCGGTACCTCTTCTGGGGACACCCGTGCCGTCGATGCTGCCCAGCAGGCCATCTCCAGCCCGCTGCTCGAGAGCTCCATCGATGGCGCCACGCGCGTGCTGCTCTCCATCGCCGGTTCCAAGGACCTGGGCATCCAGGAGATCAGCGACGCCGCCGACGTTGTCGCCAACGCCGTCGACCCCGAGGCCAACATCATCTTCGGTACCGTTGTCGACGAGTCCCTGGGCGATCAGGTGCGTATCACCGTCATCGCTACGGGCTTCTCCGACTCCAACGTCAACCGTCAGGACGAGCTCTTTGCTGCTCAGCAGTCTCAGAGCAAGGCTGCTGCCTCCGCCGAGCCGCAGCGCACCGCTCCTGCCGCCAGCCCGGCTCAGGCCGCTCCGACCCGCAACGTCGGTGGTACCGAGCTGCCCAACTTTGGCAACGACCAGTTCGAGCTTCCCGACTTCCTGAAGCGCGGTAGCTTCTAGTTCGTTTTTCTCAACGACCTGCACGGGGTGTGTCCATTTGGATGCACCCCGTTTTGTTTCTCGTTTGTAAACGAAAGCCTCCAATCTCCTTACGTTCCCTTTACGTTTGGTCCCTACCGCTGCGGGTATCCTTTTAAGGAAGTATGACAGCCGTATAAACGCGGACTGCGCGGCAACGCCGCGGTACTTGTGTTATTAGGAGGCTTTAGTATGGCAGCACGTGCGGACAAAGTTTCGCGTGTCGACCATGATGGAGTTACGTTGGTGGAGGGCGCGACATCCGATGTTCGCTTTGCCTTCACCGAGCGCGCCGGTGGTGTTTCCGAAGATGCGTACTCCTCACTCAACTTGGGCTCGCATGTTGGCGATGATCCCTTTGCTGTTCAAGAAAATCGTCGCCGCGCACTCGAGGCTATGGGTGCCGCCGAGTGCGAGCACAACCTGCTCGTTCCCAATCAGGTCCATGGTGACCATATCGTTGCGGTTACCTCGAACGGCGCCGATGACCTTGAGGACGTCCGTGAGCAGATTGCCGAGGGCTGCGATGCTATCGTCTGTACGGCGCATAACGTGCCCGTGCTGCTCTGCTTTGCCGACTGCGTTCCCGTGGTGCTGGTGGCCCCTGGCGGATTTGCCGTGGTGCACTCCGGTTGGAAGGGCACGATTGCACGTATTTCTGCCAAGGCGTGCCAGGCGCTTTGCGATGCTGCCGGCTGCGATGCGAGCGACGTTTCCGCCTATATCGGCCCCCATATCTTGGGTGACGAATATGAGGTATCCCAGGAACTCATGGATCGCTTTGCCGCCGAGTTCTCGTGCGTCGATGCGAGCACCTCTCGCATGCTCGATCTTTCCGCTGCCATTTGCGAGGCGCTGGTAGATGTCGGTGTCGACGCGGATAATATCGTGGATACCCAGCTTTCGACTGTGCGTCAGAACGACCGCTTTTATTCCTACCGTAACGAGGACGGCACCTGTGGGCGCCATGCTGCGATCGGCGTGATGCTATGAGAAAGATCGTATCGGTCCTGAGCGCCGCTGTGCTTACGCTTACGCTGTGTGCCTGTTCTTCGGGATCTTCTACCTCTTCCATTACCGTGGCCGGCTCCACGACCTGCCTTCCTATCGCCGAAATTGCGGCAGAGGGCTTTAAGGAAGAGACCGGCATCGACGTGCTCGTTTCCGGTTTGGGCTCTTCCGCTGGCATCGAAGCCGTCAGCGCTGGCACGGCCGATATCGCCAGCTCCTCCCGTGGACTCAATGCCGACGAACAGGATCTGGGCCTGACTCCCATCGTCATTGCCCACGACGGTATCGCGGTCATCGTGAACGAAGACAACCCCGTCGATAACCTCTCGACCGAGCAGCTCCGCGATATCTATGCCGGCAAGATCACCAACTGGAAAGAAGTCGGTGGCGAGGACCTGAGGATTCAGGTTATCAACCGAGATGAGGCGTCTGGCACGCGTGAAGCCTTCCGTACCATCGTGATGGACGGCACCCCGTTCGATCGCCGCTCCGCCGTTCTTTCGGGCACGGGCCAGGTGCGCGACGTGGTATCTCGTTCGCGCGGGGCTATCGGCTACATTTCGCTGGGCTTCGTCGATAGCCTCAACGCCAAGACCTCGGTCAAGGCCGTCTCGGTCAATCATGTTGAGGCATCCGAGAAGACGGTCGCGAGTGGCGGCTATCCCATCTCGCGCGACCTTTACTTCTTTGTGAAGGGTGCGCCTTCGCAGCAGGCGCAGGATTACATCGACTACGTGACGTCCGAAAAGATGGACAAGCAGATTCGCGAGGCGGGCTTTATTCCCGTCACCAACGACGAGAAGGGGAGTGAGTAGCATGGAAGCACAGGAAAACTCCCAGACTGAGCAGAATGCTCAGGCGCCCAAGAAGCGCGAGCTGGCGCTTGTATCGCGCAGTACCTATATCAAGGAGAAGGCGCTGCAGTGGATCTTCTTTGCCTGCGCGTTCTTGGCGGTCGTTACCGTCATCCTGATTTTTGTCTTTACCACGTACTCGGCGCTGCCCGTCTTTACCGACATCGGTCTGGCGGACTTCTTTAGCTTTACGTGGGCGCCCTCTGAGGGTCACTACGGCATCGTGTCGCTGCTTGCCGGCTCGGGTCTGGTGACCGTCGGCGCGCTCGCCAT
Organism: uncultured Collinsella sp.; assembly: GCA_959605475.1. Lineage (GTDB taxonomy): Bacteria > Actinomycetota > Coriobacteriia > Coriobacteriales > Coriobacteriaceae > Collinsella. The sequence goes on from CAUHFS010000017.1 coordinate 20,329, forward strand.
GGGTGTGCCCCTAGGCGTGGGCACGGCCGTGTATCTGGTCGAGATCGCCAGCAAGCGCGTGCGCAAGCTCATCAGCCCTGCCGTTGACCTGTTGGCCGGCATCCCTTCTATCATCTATGGCTTCTTTGGCATGATCATCATCCGCCCGTTTATCGCACAACTGACCGGCGGTCTTGGTTTTGGCGCGCTGACGGCGTGGTTCGTGCTCGCCATTATGATCGTGCCCACCATCACGACGCTTACCATCGATGCTCTCAATTCCATTCCCATGGGCATTCGCGAGGCATCGTATGCCATGGGCGCCACCAAGTGGCAGACTATCTATAAGGTCGTGTTACCTGCCGCCAAGCTGGGTATCGTGGATGCCATCGTGCTGGGTATGGGCCGTGCCATCGGCGAGACCATGGCCGTGCTCATGGTCGTGGGTAACGCCCCGGTTATTCCCGACAGCATTGCGAGCCCCATCTCGACGCTCACGAGCCAGATTGCGCTCGACATGAGCTATTCCTCGGGTCTGCATCGCTCGGCGCTGTTCGGCATGGGCGTGGTCCTGTTTATCATTTCCGCCACGCTGGTGGGCATCGTCCGCCTGGTTTCCAAGAAGAAGAGGGGGTAGGCTATGTCCGATTCCGTTGACACGACGGTCGATACGACCTCGTCGCGCGAGCGCATCAAGCGTGCCCTTTCCCACGGCAAGAAGGGCCGCATCAACAAGGACCTGTCCAACAAGATAATGCTTGGCGTGTTCCGTGCCGCGGCATACATCACCACGCTGGTGCTGGTCGCTATCATCGCCTACGTGGTCATCAACGGCCTGCCACACATCTCGCTCGACTTTATCTTCGGTTGGCCCCAGGGCGTCAACGCCGAGGGCGGTATTTGGCCCACGATCGTCTCGACCGTCTATGTGACGGCGCTCGCCATGCTTATCTGCACGCCGATCGCTGTGCTGGCAGCCGTCTATCTGGCCGAGTACGCCAAGCAGGGCAAGATCGTTGAGCTCATTCGCTACGCTGCTGACGCTTTGGCCTCGGTGCCCTCCATCGTTATGGGCCTGTTTGGCTACGCCTTGTTTGTCGAGGCTATGGGTCTGGGCCTTTCGATGGTCTCGGCCGCTCTGGCGCTTGCGCTCTTGATGCTTCCCATCGTCATGCGCACCACCGAAGAGGCCATTCGGGCCGTTCCGCGCTATATCCGTTGGGGCGCGTATGGCCTGGGCGCCACCAAGTGGCAGGTTGTCTCCAAGATCGTGCTTCCTTCTGCCTTTGGCCGTATTGCCACGGGCATTGTCCTTGCCATCGGCCGTGCCATTGGCGAGACCGCCGTGGTGCTCTACACCATGGGTCAGGCCATCAATCTACCTATCTCGCCGCTCGATTCCGGCCGCCCCATGACGGTTCACCTGTACCTGCTTGCCAACGACGGCATCAACATGAACGCAGCCTACGGCACCGCGCTCTTGCTGATGGTGATCATTCTGGCCTTCAACCTGTTTGCGCGCTTCCTGTCGCGCAAGCGTCGCTAGTTAAGGAGTCCCATGTCCGTTTATCAGTCCGCTCCCACGCTGGAGCAAGCGGCCATCACGGCCAAGGATTTCAACTTTTGGTACGGTGACTTTCATGCGCTGACGGGGCTTGACCTCAACATCGCCAAAAACGCCATCACCGCCTTCATTGGCCCTTCGGGCTGCGGCAAGTCGACGTTTTTGCGCTGCATCAACCGCATGAATGATCTGATCGAGGGTACGCGCGTCGAGGGCACCATGACGCTCGACGGCAATGATATCTATGCCGAGGGCGTCGACCCGGTCGACCTCCGTCGTCGCGTGGGCATGATCTTTCAGCAGCCCAACCCGTTTCCCAAGTCCATCTACGAGAATGTCGCCTTTGGCCCCCGTCTGCAGGGCGTGACTAGCAAAAGCGACCTCGATGACATCGTGGAAGAATCGCTCAAGCGCGCCAACCTCTGGAAAGAGGTATCCAATCAGCTCAACAAGGATGGTTTGGCGCTCTCGGGCGGTCAGCAGCAGCGTCTGTGCATCGCGCGCGTGCTCGCGGTGCAACCCGATGTCCTCCTGATGGACGAGCCCTGCTCCGCCATCGATCCCACATCCGTCTCTAAGGTCGAGGATCTGATGGCCGAGCTGGCGCCCGAGATGACGATCATCATCGTCACGCATTCAATGCAGCAGGCAGCTCGTATCAGCGACTACACCGCATTCTTCTTGCAGGAAGTTGCCGGCGAGCCCGCCACGCTCATCGAGTATGGTCAAACCGACGCGATCTTCACCAGCCCGGTGGACTCACGGACGGAAGACTATATCACCGGCCGCTTTGGCTGATCGGTGCGACTAGTCCCAAGCCGATCGGACCTAGTCCGGTGCGTATTCACTGTGCGGGCGGCATGACCGCACCCAACTGATTGGAGTGAACCATGCGTAAACTGTTTTCCCGTCAGCTCATCGAGGCCCGCCACGAGATGCTGAGCATCTACGAGGCCGTCGATCTGGCCCTCCACGATGCCGTTAAGGCCTATGTGACCGACGACCGCAAGCTCGCCACCAAGACCAAGAAGCGCACGCTTTCGATTGACGCGCGCTGCGCCAACTTGGAGGCCGTGTGCTACAACCTGATCGCCACGCAGTCGCCGGTCGCCTCCGACTTCCGCTTGCTGCAGACGATTATCTACGTCGACTTTAACCTGCAGCGCATGACCGATAAGGTTCGCCAGATCTGCCGCGCCACGCGTCACATGGTCAAGGCCGACATCTCGCTGCCCCAGGAGCTCGTCGGTACGGTTGAGGCCGAGGCCGAAGCTGTTTACCAGGTGCTGGGCTCTTCGCTTTCTGCGCTCGTCACCAATGACATGTCCATCATCTGCAACTTGGCCGTCGAGGACGAGCCGGTGCACGCCGCCTACGAGAAGTTCTTCCGCACCTTTAACCGTATGGATACGGGCGACTTTATGGACGACGACAGCAACTATGACGACCTGCGCCGCGCTATCATGGTTTCGCGCTACCTCGATCGCATCGCTTCGATTTCCATCGATGCCGCTTGCCGTCTGACCTTCCTGTTGACTGGTCAGCGTATGAACGCCGGCGATATCGCCCGTGTGGACGAGGATGAGCTCGAGAGCATGCGCGTGCCTTCGGGCGATGGTGTTATCATGAGGCCCGCCGTCGACGCTCGCTACGTTGCCAAGGTGCCCGCTAACGAGGTCAGCGAGGGTCTTCGCTACCTGCTCGATCATCTTGAGGACGAGGACGATGGCGAGGACGACGAGGAGTAAGTGACCCCGTTCGTCGAAAGATTGTAAATACCTAAGTGAGCGCGGCCTTGCACATGCGGGGCCGCGCTCTTGCGTTAGCATGGGACTACTTGTTTGGCTGTCAGCGGAGGCGATTGGCAATGGATAACTATTTGGACTTGATGCGCGCTCGCCGCGAGCAGATTCTGGAACGTTTTTATGCGGCGCTCGATCGCGCGGGCCGCCCCCACGACGCCGCGCGCCTCATTGCCGTGTCCAAGACCGTTGGTGTCGATGAGACTGTTGCTGCCATCCAGACGGGGTATCGCCATTTTGCCGAGAACCGCCCGCAGGAGCTGGTTCGCAAGCTCACGGGTCTGGCGGAGCATCCGGAGCTGCCCGAGGTGCGCTTCGATATGATCGGCAACCTGCAGACCAATAAGATCAATGCGGTGCTGGGCTCAGCCGAGCTGATTCACTCGGTGGGTTCGCTGCATCTGGCGCAGGCGATCTCGAGCCGTGCTGTCCGCAAGATTGAGGCAGGCGAGCTCGCCGGCCCCCAGCGTGTGCTCATCGAGGTCAATGTGAGTGGTGAGGAGTCGAAGGGAGGCTTTTCGCCCGATGAGATTCGCGCCGCCGCGGGTGAGCTTGCGGAACTTGAGGGAATTTGCGTACAGGGGCTTATGACTATGGCGCCCCGGGGGAATAAGGATGTGGCACGCCGCACCTTTGCGGGGCTTCGTGAGCTGAGGGATGAGCTGGAGGCGGTGCATCCCGATTTGAACCTGCCTGAGCTTTCCTGCGGCATGAGCGAGGACTTTGAGCCTGCCCTTGAGGAGGGCTCTACGCTCGTTCGCCTGGGCAGGGTAGTATTTAGCCCGGAGTTTGCAGTAAAATAAGGCTCTGAAGTGCGCACTGATTATCGGGGCGCCTGCACTAAACCGCGAGAGGACACAACCATGGGCTTCCTTGACGAGATTAAAAATAAGATGCACCTGGGCGGCCAGCAGGGTTACGACCAGGGCTATGGCCAGGACGACGACTACGGCTACGACGACGGCTATGACGATGGTTATCAGGGCAACGGCTACAGCGGTGCTTCGGGCGAGGGCTTCTACACCCAAGACGAGCCGAGCAACGGCCTACTTGGTCAGACGCGCCGTGGTGAAGCTGAGTCGGTTGCCGTGTATACGCGCTCCGGTCAGCTGGTCGGCGATGACTCCCGCCATGCCACGACGTATAACCCGCCTTCGCGCTCGCAGGACAGTGTTGCGAGCGGTTATCGTCCTGGTGCCTATGACACGCCGTCGAGCTACGCCGAGAACACCCGCGCCCGTGCCGCCGCTGCGCCCGCGCCTGCACCGAGCGATGCCTCGGCCTATGCGAGCAATATCATCAACGCCACGCCGCAGCTGCCGGCCTATGTCCTGCGCCCCGAGAGCTATGACGACGTGGAGACTGTGGTGCGCCGCGTTCGCACCAAGCAGCCTGTCGCACTGATTTTTGTGGGCGTACGCACCGAAGTTGCCAAGCGCGTCTTGGACTTCTCTTACGGCTTTGCCTGCGGTCTGGGCGCCACGGTCAAGGAGGTAGGCGACCGCGTGTTCATGGTGCTGCCCGCCGGTTGCGAGGTCAAAGATTCCGATCTCAAGAAGCTTCGTGCGGACGGCTACCTTAAGTAAAGACAAGACGAGGAGATTCCCATCAACATCTACACTATCGTCCAGCTGGTCAACACGCTGTTCAACTTCTATTCCACGCTCATTGTCGTCTACTGCTTTATGACGTGGATTCCCATGAAGCAGGGTGGTTTGCTTCAGGATATTGCCGCGGTGCTTGATAGCGTGTGCGGTCCGTGGCTTAACCTGTTCCGTCGTTTCATCCCGCCGATGGGCGGTATCGATTTTTCGCCGGTCGTTGCGATTATTGCGTTGCAGTTGGTGCAGAGGCTGGTTCTGCAGCTTCTTATAGGTATACTCGTATAGAACTGACTTAGTAACTTACGTCGGGCGTGTAGCGCCGAGGCGATGAAAAAGGAGACTTGTTATGGCTATTACCCCTGCAGACATCCAGGCTCAGACTTTCTCTGAGGCCAAGCGTGGCTACGATCCCGCCGAGGTCGACGTCTTCTTGGAGACGCTGTCCTCCGAGGTTGACGCTATGCTCGCTAAGATCGTCGACCTTAAGGGTCGCCTGACTGCTACCGAGCAGCAGCTTGCCGATGCGCAGGCTCAGCTTGCCCAGGCTCAGGATGCCACCGCCCAAGCCGTTCCTGCCGCCCCCGTGGCTGCTCCCGCCCCTGACTTCTCCGCTCAGGAGCGCCAGATTTCCGCTGCCCTGATCGCTGCCCAGCAGACCGCTGAGACCATCGTCAACGATGCCAACGAGAACGCTGAGCGTATCCGCAACGAGGCTGACGCTAAGGCCCGCGAGGTTATCCGCCAGGCTCTGACCGAGAAGCAGGCCGAGCTCGAGGAAATCGATCGTCTCAAGGCTTCCCGCGAGGAGTTCAAGGCCGAGTACCTCAAGCTCATCCAGCACTTCATGGACGATGCCCAGAACTCCTTCCCGGCCGACCTCATGGCCTCCACGCCGGTCGGTTCTGCCGCTTCTCCTGCGGTGACTGTTCCCGCCGAGCCGCTGCCCGTCGCTGACCCGGTTGTCCCCGTGGCCGATCCCTTCGCCCCGATCGACAACTTTGCCGCCGACGACCTGGACTAGCATCAGAGCTACAATCTAGTGTCCTTAAGAGGAGCTCGCACCTGCGGGCTCCTTTTTTGTGGCTGTATACGGGTTGGGAAACAAAACGCCGAGCTCTGCATGCGATAGGACAGAACTCGGCGAAGGGCGCGTGGTAAAAGGTAGATTTTAAGGTATGTCTAAAAACTACTTGAGGAGGAAGTTGGAGAGGGGAATAGTGCGGGCCTCGCGATGCTCGGGATCGGCGATGTGGTCGGCGGGATAGCCACAGACGAGCATGTGATAGGGATAGACGCCCTTGGGCAGATTGAACTGCTCCTGTGCCACCTCAGGCTTAAAATGGCATACCCAGCACGTTCCCAGGCCCTGCTCGGTGGCCTCCATCATCATCTGGTCGCACACGATGGACGTATCGATTTCACTGGAATTCATCTGGTCATACGGGCGCACCCAAGCATCATCGGTAACGCTGCAAATGAGGAAGACAAGCGGAGCCCCAAAGATAGACCCATCACGAGCAAACCGAGGCTGACAAGCAGCAGCCTTCTCCAACAGCTCAGGCGTATCCAGCACCATCACACGGGCTGGATGATTATTACAAGCAGAAGGAGCAATACGCCCAGCCTCAACAATGGCATCCACCACAGCCTGCTCCACAGCCCGATCTTCAAACTCACGACAAGAATACCGACCCCGAGCCAGATCCAAATACCCCATAATCAAACCCTCCAAAGTCAGCGAATCAATCCAAAGCAAAACAAAGGGTACCCAAAGCCCGATTCAGCTAAACGTTTAAGGCGGTCCCAAAGTTCCCAATCGGGCTCAAAGGCCCTGCCAACAAAAGCCTCATTGCTTTCAAAGTATCAGCCAAAGTTCCCAATGGTGGTACGTAAGGCGAAGGGCCGGCCACGGTTTACTTTCGAACGACTCTGCAAAGCAGCCGGAGTGAGAAAGCAAACCGTGGCCGGCCCTTCGCCGCCGGGACACGTACCCCCAATTAACTGTTCTTCATGACGATCGAATCCACGACATCGGCCACATTCTCACAGCAGTCGGCGCAGTACTCCAGGAAGGCATATACGTCACGCCAAGCGATGACCTCGAGCGGGTCCTTGCCGTTGACGTGCAGGTTGCGCATGGCGTTGATGTAGAGCTCGTCGGCCTCGGACTCGATGGTGTTGATCTGGATGACGAGCTCGCGCAGCGTTTTGGACTTGCGGTAGTTAGGCAGCTCGACCATCAGGTCTTTCATGGCGCGGCAGGCGTCGGTCACCTTGTGGGCGATCACGATGGCATCGGGATGGATGCTCTGGATGTTGGTGAAGTAGACGCGCTGCACGACGCCCTCGATGCGGTCGAGCACGGTGTCGAGCGAGCAGCTCATCAGGTCCAGATCCTCGCGCTCAAGCGGGGTGATAAAGGCGGTGAGCAGGGCGTCCTCAAGCTCATGGTGCTTCTTGTCGGCCGCATGCTCGATCGCATGCATCTTGTCGAGCATATCGTGAATCTTTGCGGGATCGAAGTTCTCGAAAATCTTGGTAAGCAGCTCGGCGGCCTGGACGGCGAGGTCGGCGCAGGCGACGTAGTTGTCAAAGTAGAACGAATCGGGTTTCTTTGCCATGAGTGGGTCCTTTCGAGGCGAAGACGGGTGGGCGAGGTGTTACGGTCCGGATGGACGTTCGGTTTGACTAGATGAACATCATGAACAGCTTGGCCATGACAAAGCTGATGAGTCCGCAGGCGGGGAAGGTGAAGAACCAGGTGAACATCATGTCCTTGACGACGCCGAAGTTGATGGCCGAGAGGCGTTTGACGGCACCGACGCCCATGATGGCGCAGGTCTTGATGTGCGTGGAGGACACGGGGATGCCGGTAAGGGTGGCAAGCAGCAGGTTTGCGGCGCCCGCCAGGTCGGCGGAGAAGCCCTGGTACTTTTCGAGCTTGACCATGCTCTGGCCAACGGACTTGATGATGCGCTCGCCGCCCACGCTGGTGCCGATGCCCATGGTGGCCGAGCATAGCAGCATGATCCAGATGGGGATGCCGGCATCGCCGACGCTCGTCTGGCCGCTGGCAAAGGCCACGCCTAAAAAGAGCACGCCGATGAACTTCTGTCCATCCTGCGCGCCGTGCATAAAGCTCATGGCCGCAGCGCTCGCGATCTGAGCGTATTTAAAGAAGACATTGGCACGTCGCCTGTTGGCGGCGGCGAAAAGAATCGAGACGAGCTTGCACAGGACCCAGCCCATGACAAAGCCCAGACCGATGGAGAGCGCCAGGCCGTAGATGACCTTCATCCACTCGTGGACGTTGACGCTGCTCGCACCGCCGAGGGCGATGGCGGCACCGGTCAGGCCGGCGATAAGGCTGTGGCTTTGCGAGGTGGGGATGCCAAAACGCGACGCTGTGGCGCCGTAGACGACGATGGAGAACAGCGCCGCGCACAGACAGGCGAGCGCCATGGTGCTGTTTCCGCCAAAGTCGACAATATGGGAGATGGTGTTGGCGACGCTCGCGTTAAAGTGCGTCATGATGAGCACGCCAAGGAAGTTGAATGCGGCACTCATGAGAATAGCGGCGCGGGCGGGCATGCAACGCGTAGTGACGCAGGTCGCGATGGCGTTGGGTGCGTCGGTCCATCCATTGACGAAGATGGCGCCGAGCGCGAGGATCACGGTGACGGCAAGGACTGGGTTCGACACAAGTTGGCCGAGGAAGGTTGAGAACGTTACGTCCATATATGGGCTTTCTCGAAGTTTGCAGGCACGTTACAGAAACATGATAAATCGTATCACCTCCTGCGGGTTTCTTTACCGAGTTCTGATGGGAGCAGTGAATTTTTTGGCACTAAAAATGAATATTAGCCCTGTTGACCGCGGGTGTTCTTTTTGCTAACACACCATGAGGACACGTGCGCGCGCCCCAACACCCCAAAACCACAGTCTGTTCGCTTTACAATATGCAAACATGCGTTCGATAATAGGAGGCATGGAATATCGACAGACAGACGGCAAAACTCGGCGCGTGCACAAGCAGTATGTGGACGTCGTGGCTCGCATTCTCGCGGGCGGACAGGTTGTGCCGGTTACCGTCTGCTGGGTTGACGGTCGCTGCTTTACGATTGACGAGATTGTCTCGTCCACCGGTTTTGGCCTGACGGTTCACGGCATTCGTACGGCGACTTATAAGGTTCGTTTTGGCGGACATGCGACCGAACTGTATCTGGAAGAACAGGCACGCGAGCGACCGGATGGCTCGCAGACTCATCTGATGCGTTGGTGGGTGTGGGCGTTCGACCGAACACTCGAGAGCGAGCGCCGCAGGTAAGAACGCGTGGCGTTCGGGTACAATGGCAGGAAACTTGTCAGCTACGGCGCCGTCGCGGTGCTTTTTGAAAGGACGAAATTATGAACGATATCCAGGGCTATCAGAATGGCCCCATCGAGACCGGCGCAAGCCGTGCCAAGGAGATGTCGCCGCGTGCGTACAACCTTGTCATGTCTGCTCTGATCTTTTTGGGCTTTTGCGCCATGGGCGCCGGTGCTTACTTTACGAGCACCATGTCGTTTGCGCGCATGATGATGAGCGGCGCCGCTTTGCCGCTGGTCTTTGGCTCATTTATTTTGACCATCGTCGGCATGGTCATGATGTCGGCTGCTGCCAGCAAACAGTCCGTGGGCCTGTCACTCGTGGGCTACGTGGTCTTTGCGAGCACCTTTGGCCTGACGGCGTCGTTTGGTCTTGCCAACTACGACCTGCCTACCATTAACACCGCCTTTATCGCCACGGCCGCCATCACCTTTGTCTTTGGTGCGCTGGGCGTGACCTTCCCCAAGTTCTTCCAGCGTGTGTATGGCATTGGTTTTGGCATCCTGCTTGCCACGATTCTGGTCGAGATCGTGCTGATGTTCATGGGCGTTTCGCAGTCCATCACCGACCTGATCGTGATCGTGGTGTTCGCCGGCTTCATCGGCTACGACACCTATGTGGCAACGACGGTGCCGCCCACGCTGCCCAACGCCGTGCTCATGGCATCCAACCTGTTCGTGGACATCATCAACGTGTTCCTGCGCATTCTGAACATCCTCGGCCGTCGCGATTAAAGCGCGGCATTGCGATGCTTCCTGCCGGACACGGTAAAACGATGCGAAAGGCGGTCCTTCGGGGCCGTCTTTTTTGTGCGCGGCGGGGTATCATGGATGGGAAAAGCCGATAGCGGCAGCGACAGGAAAGGTGGCCACGTATGGCAGACGTCGACAACAGGAACCGTAACCGCAGGTCCAACCGAGCGGGTCAGCCCAATCCCAAGCGCGAGGCCCGTGCCAAGGCCGCCGAGCGCCATGTGATGACTGTGTCCGAGGCCTGCGCCAAGGATATCGATCGTTCGCTTGCTGGTGTTCGCGAGTTTGAAGGCATGCCTGCCGGCTTTGTCGCGGCGATGAAGGCCAAGGTTCAGACTGCTGTGGCCCCTGAAGAGCGGGTCGCCGAGGACGTCGAGAACGCGGAGACTGCCGAGGTCGAGGCAGCGCCCGAGACCGAGGCGGCGCCCGAGCCCGTCGAGGAGCCTGCCGAGGAAATCGCCGAAGCTGAGTCCGCGCCTGCTGAGGAGCCCGCTCCGGTCCTGCCCGAGGTCACTGTGCTTGATGCCTCCGCCACGCAGGCAATCCTCGATAACGGTCGCGGCTATGCGCAGTTCTGCGACATGGCCGTGCTCGCCTTTGCCTCGTTTACCAATCCGGGCGGTGGATATATTCAGGGTTATCTGGGCCAGGAGGCCACGCTGTGCGCCGATTCGTATCTGTACAACGTTCTCGATAGGCAGCGTAAATGGTACGGCGAGAACCGTCGCCGCAACATCAACTGCGAGCTCTATCGTAACCGTGCCCTAGTGGTGCCTGCGGTGCGTTTCGACCGCAACCACGTGCATGCATACGCCGACGTGATCGTGGCCGCCGCGCCCAACGTTAAGCGCGCCCGCCAGGAGTATCGCGTGAGCGACGATGCTCTGCTGGATGCCCTGCGCGACCGCATCCGCTTTGTGCTCGCCATCTGTGACGAGTTGGGTCGCGAGAAGCTCGTGCTGGGCGCATGGGGCTGCGACAACAACGGCTTTGATGCCGAGGCCGTGGCCGAGCTCTTCCGCAAGGAACTCGCGTCGGGCGACTTCAAGGTCAAGCAGGTCTTCTTTGCTGTGCCCTCTACGCGCTGGGACGAGGACTTCGCCAAGTTCGAGCACGTGCTGGCAAACTTCCCCGAGCGCAACGAGGAGTCCTATGCTCAGGTTGCCGCCCGCACCGCAGCCGCCCGTGCCGCCGAGCAGGCTCAGGCCGCTGCCGAGGATGACGAGGATGACGACGACTGGCGCAAGTACCTGTAAACGGTGCGCGTGATGCGATATACCGAGCCGACGGGGGGCTGCTCCCGTCGGCTTTTTATTGAGTGAGGAGCTTACGATGAAAAACGTTCTGTGCTTTGGTGACAGCAACACCTATGGCTATGATCCGGCGGGCATGCGCGACGGTACCGCGGTGCGCTATGCGCAGGATGTGCGCTGGTGTGGCGTGGTCCAACGTGACTTAGGCGAGGGCTGGCATGTAATTGAAGAAGGCCTCAACGGCCGCACGACGGTACGCGACGACATGTGCCATCTGGACACTAACCTCAACGGCATTCGCGCGCTTCCGATGCTGCTCGAGGCTCATAAGCCGCTGGACGCCATTGTGATTATGCTGGGCACCAACGACTGTAAGACAGTCTTTAACGTGACGGCTTCCGATATCGCCCGTGGCGCCATGGCGCTGATTCGCGCCGTCCGCGCGTTTCCCTGGACCGATGCCGCGCCCTGCCCGCGCATTTTGCTGATGGCGCCTATCAAGATTAAGCTGCAGATCGCCGATGTGTATATGACCGACTTTGACGAGCATTCCGTTGAGGCATCTGAGCATTTTGGTGAGTACTACGCGCATGTGGCTGAGCAGTTTGGCTGCGACTTTTTGAATGCCGCCGACTTTGCCGAGCCGGGCGATATCGATTATCTGCATATGATGCCCGAAAGCCACGAGAGCTTGGGACATGCCGTGGCAGCCAAGCTCCAAGAGATGCTCGGTGAGTAGCGCGACCCCAAACCGCCACAAAGATACCCTTGCGGTGGCTTGTTTCGTTGGTTTGTCTTGATCTGTAACAGCTGCAAGGCCGAAAACGGGCTAGATGTTACAGATCAAGATTATTTAGGTCGATATCGGTTGTTTGTCTCGATCTGTAACATCTAGGGTCGATTTTGCCGAGTTACTGTTACAGATCGAGATGTTTGTGGGAGCCACCGCAAAGGTGCCCTTTGCGGTGGTTTTGCTGCAGGGCTAGTAATTCCACATGTGGTTGACGGGGCCGGAGCCTTTGCCCATGTCCAGGCCGGCGGCGAGAGCGCCCGTTAGGTAGGCCTTGCCGGCGTTGACGGCGTCGGCAAGATCCATGCCCTGCGCCAATGCGCAGGCGATGGCGGATGAAAGCGTGCAGCCGGTGCCATGCGTGTTGCCGGTCTCGATGCGCTTGTGGCGGAACCACGTGGTGAGCGGATCGCCCAGATGGTTGCCCTCGTCATCGAGTGGCGCGGGTTCGGCCAATACATCGTTGGCCTCGTTGACAAGATGCCCACCCTTAACGAGGGATGCGCAACCAAAGCGGCGGGTGAGGAGCATGGCAGCATTTTGCTGTGTGCGCTCGGAGTCGACCTCGTAGTCGAGCAGGGCCATGGCCTCGGGAATATTGGGCGTGATGACGGTTGCTAGTGGGAACAGGCGGCGGGTGAGCGCCTCGGCGGCATCTTCGGCAATCAGCCGTGCGCCCGAGGTGGCTACCATGACGGGGTCGACGACCACGTTTGTCGCGTTCCAGGCGCTCAGGCGGTCGGCGATAACCTCGATAATCTCGGCAGAGGAAACCATGCCGATCTTGACGGCGCTGGGGCGGATATCGTCAAATACGGCGTCGATCTGCGCAGCGACGATATCAGGGGAGATATTCTGCACGGCGGTGACACCGAGCGTGTTTTGTGCGGTGATGGCGGTGATGGCCGTCTCGGCATACAGGCGGTGCGCCGTGATGGTCTTGATGTCGGCCTGAATGCCGGCACCACCGCTGGAATCTGATCCTGCGATGGACAGGACGGCGGGTACCTTGCTACGATCCATGTTCGCTCCCTTGTTCGGTCGGATTCAAATGGGTCTTCTGCCTGCATTATAAAGTTGCCCGGGCCGGCTGTATGCCGATCCCGGGCGAGCGGTGCAATCTTTACGTAAATGTAAGAAAATGTTCACATGTCAACAATTGATGAGCACCTTGTGACCGATTGTGGCTCCGGAGACGCGTTAATCCTCCATGCCGAGGTCGATCGTCGTGCCTTCGAACACCTTGTTAACGGTGCGGACGGCGCACATCTTGCCACACATGGTGCAAGTGCCCTCGGTTGCGGCGGGGGATTCCTCGTAGCGCTTCTTGCCGGTGACCGGGTCGAGCGCGCACTTCCACATCTCTTCCCAGTCGAGCTTGCGGCGTGCCTGGCCCATCTTGTCGTCCATGTCGCGGGCGTGGGGCACCTTTTTGGCGATGTCGGCGGCGTGTGCGGCGATCTTGGTGGCCATGAGGCCATCGAGCACGTCCTGGGCGTTGGGCAGGCACAGGTGCTCGGCCGGCGTCACGTAGCACAGGAAGTCGGCGCCGGAGCTGGCGGAGATGGCGCCACCGATGGCGGCGGTGATGTGGTCGTAACCCACGCCGATATCGGTCACCAGCGGCCCGAGCACATAGAACGGGGCATTGTGGCACAGGCGCTTCTGCAGTTTCATGTTGGCGGCGATCTCGTCGAGCGCCATGTGACCCGGGCCCTCGACCATGACCTGGACGCCGGCGGCCCAGGCGCGCTTGCACAGCTTGCCCAGCTCGATCATCTCGGCGGTCTCGGTGGCGTCGTTGGAGTCGTAGAGGCAGCCCGGGCGGCAGGAGTCGCCGAGCGAAATCGTCACGTCGTACTCGTGGCAGATTTCGAGCAGCTCGTCAAAGTACTCGTAGAAGGGATTTTCGTTGCCGGTGACCTCCATCCAGCCAAACAGCAGCGAGCCGCCGCGGCTGACGATGTTCATGAGACGGCCGGTCTCCTTAAAGGTCTTGGTGACCGATTTGTTGATGCCGCAGTGGATGGTCATAAAGTCCACGCCGTCCTCGGCGTGCGCGCGCACGACCTCGAACAGGTCGTCCTTAGTAAGCTTGACCAGCGGCTTTTCCATGTAGCCGATGGCGTCGTACATGGGGACGGTACCCACCATGAGCGGGGTCTCATCGATGAGCTGCTGGCGGAACTGGCGCGTCTTGCCCGAGTTGGAGAGGTCCATGATGGCGTCGGCGCCAAAGTCCTCGGCAATCTTGACCTTCTTCCATTCCTCGGCGGCATCGGCCTTGTCGCCCGAGATGCCCAGGTTGACGTTGACCTTGGTGGACAGGCCCTCGCCGACACCAAAGGCGCGCATGCCTTTTTTGATGTGCACGATATTGGCGGGAATGGCGATGCGGCCGTCTGCCACGCGCTCGCGGATGTACTCGGGGTCGCGATGCTCGCGCTCGGCGACCTCCTTCATCTGCGGTGTGATCTGCCCGGCGCGGGCGAAGTCGATTTGCGTGACGAGCTTGGGCTCGGTCTGTGTGCTCATTGGCACGGCTCCCTTCGTTGGCATTACCCATATCAGGTTTGCGGGTCAGGGCGGGCGCGCCCAGTCTCAGCCTGCCGTCTTGTCCTGCAAGCTCCCCGTTTATGTGGTGGGCTCAAGTATAGCTCGAATGGGTACGATTGACGCGATGAGCATGCCCGTGGGGAGGCGAACATGGAAGACAAGCATCTATATCGAGAGACACAGTGGGACGTGTCGGCCGAGGAGGGCCGTGCCCATCATGGGCTGGTCGCAATCGGTTTTGCGATCCTTGTCGTGATGGTGATTGCCTGTTGTATCTGGACGTTTGGTGGTCGTGGCGGCGCTGTATGGGAGTTCGAGGCTGATGATGGCCTACCGATTATGACGGTGAGGAGTACCGGCGGTAATGCCAATACGCTCGCCATTCCGGGCGATTATTGGTACCCGCGCGATGAGTTTGTGCAGTTGCAGCTGAGTGGTGGGTCCATTCCAGGTGAAGAAATCGAACGCGTGACGTTTGACGCGGCGCTCAAAACGCTGACGGTGAAGCTCAAAGATCAAGGAGATGTGCCCACGACCATGGATATCGCCCTGACGGAATGGCGTCTGGAGCCTCCGACGGGTGTTGCGGTTTCCGAGGTTGAGCACGTCAAGATTGTCTATCAGGACGGTTCGACAAACGGGATTGCAAAGGCCGACGGTCTAGCAGAATAGGTGTCGAGCCTAGCCAGCCAATTCATAAAAGTTGCGGTGGAATAGTTCCTGATTGTGCGATAAAAGGCTCAAATAGGAACTATTCCACCGCAAGTTATATAGAGAAGGCTGAGCGGGTCAGTTTTGGGTGGCGGGTCTAGAGCATCTGTTCGTTGATGAACACGAGGGTGCCTGGGTATGAGATCTCGGGGGCGTGGCGATAGCCGATGTTGAACTCGGTGAGACGGCCGGCGTCCTCGAGTCCGTTTGCTGCCATCCAGCGCACCATGGAGCCGCGCGCCTTTTTGCTGGCGGTCGAGCGCTGGATGGGCTTGCCGTTGCGGATGCCTTCGCCAAAGAGACATGTGACGACCGCGGCATCGGTGGTGATGCGGGGCAGAACGGCTTTGGCGTATTCCGCGCTGGCGAGGTTGACGATCGTAGCGTTGGAGCCCGCCGGAGCGATGACCCGTGCGAGCTTGTCGCCCCAAAACGCGTAGAGGTCTCGGGCATCGTCGACGGCGAGCTTGGCTCCCATTTCGAGCCGATAGGGCTCAACGCCATGGAAAGGTCGCACGCATCCGTACAATCCGGAGAGGATCCAGAGATGGTTTTGCAGCCAGTCGAGCTGTGCAGCATCCATGACCTCGGGCGCCATGCTTTGGTATTGGATGCCGTGGTAGGACATGACGGCGGGGGAGATTCGGCGCGCGATATCGGGATCGGCGAGGTCGGCATCGCTCAGGACGGGCATAAATTCGTGAAGCGTATCCAGGCACGTTGTAAGCAGCCTGTCGCTCACGTTCCAAAGGGCCTGAAGACCTGCCGCGCCATCCTCGCGTTCGATGCCTAGCAGTGCCTGATGGAGCCGGGCCGTCTCGTGCGCAAAAGGCGGTATGCCCAAAACGTCAAAGGCATCTTGAGCTGTCCGCATCTGTTTGGCGGGCGAAATGACGACCTGTAGCACGGAATCCTCCTCCCGCTAAAAAAGTTGCGGTGAAATACAGACCGCTTTCCCCGTTGGAAGGCCTGATGAATCCGTATTTCACCGCAAGTTACAAGGGTTGGTTAGGCGCGCTCGAGGAAGGCCTTGTAGCCGCGGTAGGCCTCGTAGATATCGGCCTTGTTAGCGACCTCCCACAGGGCGTGCATGGACAGGACGGCAACGCCGGAGTCGATGACGTTCATGCCGTACTTGGCCATGATGTAGGCGATGGTGCCGCCGCCGCCTGCATTGACGCGGCCGAGCTCGCAGGTCTGGAAGTCCACGCCGGCCTCGTCCATGATGTCGCGGACGAGGGCCACGTACTCGGCGTCGGCGTCGTTGGAGCCGCCCTTGCCGCGGCTGCCCGTGTACTTGTTAAAGCACAGGCCGCGACCCATAAAGGCTGCGTTCTTGGTCTCGAACTTGCCGGCGTAGCCCGGGTCGAAGCCGGCGGACACGTCAGAGGAGAGCATGCGGCTGTGGGCGAGTGCACGGCGCAGGGCCAGCGGGCTATCCTCGCCGGCGAGCGTCATGATCTCGGCGACGGTGTTCTCGAAGAAGCGGCTCGTCATGCCGGTGGCACCCACGGAACCGATCTCCTCCTTGTCGACGATGAGTGTGATGCTCGTGCGCTCCACGTTGGCGACGTTGATCTGGGCGAGCATGGAGGGGTAGGCGCAGACGCGGTCGTCGTGGCCATAGCCCAAAATCATGGAGCGGTCGAGGCCCATGTCGCGGGCGGGGCCGGCGGGCACGACCTCGATCTCGGCGGAGAGGAAGTCCTCCTCCTCGACGTCGTACTGCTCTTTGAGGATGTCCAGGAACATCTGCTTGACGGGCTCCTTGGGGGCGTCCTTGTCGTCCTCATCGAACTTGACGGGACGGCCGCCCACGATCACGTCGAGGATCTCGGCGTCGACGGCGTCCTTGGCGGGCTTGGCCATCTGCTCACTCGAGAGGTGGATCAGCAGGTCGGAGATGGTAAAGACCGGGTCGTCTGCCTTGTCGCCGATGTTGATGTCGACGGTGGTGCCGTCCTTTTTGCAGATGACGCCCACAAGCGCGAGCGGGGAGGCTACCCAGTGGTAGCTCTTGACGCCGCCGTAGTAGTGCGTGTCGAGGTAGGCCATGTCGCCGGCCTCGAAAGCGGGATTCTGCTTGAGGTCCAGGCGCGGCGAGTCCACGTGGGCGCCCAGGATGTTAAAGCCCTGCTCGAGCGGGGCGGTGCCAAGGTTGACGAGCATAAGGTCCTTGCCGTGGTTTGCGGCGTACACCTTGTCGCCTGCCTTGAGCTCGCGGCCCTCGGCGATCACGGTCTCCAGGTTGACGTAGCCCGCCTCCTCGGCCATCTTGATGCCGGCCTTGACGCACAGGCGCTCGGTCTTGTTCTCGCTCAAAAACTGCTTATAGCCGCGGCAAAGCTCCTCGAGCTCCTCGATTTGCTGTGGCGTGTACTTTTTCCATGCGCAGGGACGCTCCATGACGCAGGCTCCTTTCGGATCGATCGTGCTGGTTGATGTACCGTGAGCCATCGTATCACGCGCGGGCCCGCGGCGGCAGGGAAGCCTGATGTGCGGTGGCCGTGGGGCGGGGAGCGTGTAAACTGGTGTGAGCAAACCGTGCCCAGCCCAAAGCGAGGTATTCAATATGTCTGACAAGCGCCGCACTTTTGCCGTCATCGACGGCAACTCGCTCATGCACCGCGCCTTCCACGCCGTGCCGCCGACCATGAACGCGCCGGACGGTCGTCCCACCAACGCAATCTTTGGCTTTTTGAATATGTTCCTCAAGATGATTGACGCCTTTAATCCCGACGGCGTTGTTGTGGCGTTTGACAAGGGCAAGCCGCGTGTGCGCATGGAGATGCTGCCGCAGTATAAGGCGCAGCGCCCGCCCATGGACCCCGATCTGCACGCGCAGTTTCCGATGATCAAGGAGCTGCTCACCGCGCTCAACGTGCCGATTCTGCAGTCCGAGGGCTGGGAAGGCGACGATATCCTGGGTACTCTGGCTCGCCTGGGTGAGGAGGCCGGCTGCGACATGCTGCTGGTGACCGGCGACCGCGACATGTATCAGCTCGTGACCGAGCACGTCAACGTGGTCTCGACCCGCAAGGGCCTGTCCGACGTGGCGATTATGACGCCCGAGAGCGTGGATGACCTGTATCACGGCATTACGCCGGCGCTCGTGCCCGATTTTTACGGCCTAAAGGGCGATACGTCGGACAATATTCCCGGCGTACCGGGCATCGGCCCCAAAAAGGCGAGCGCGCTCATTGCGCAGTACGGCAGCTTGGACGAGGTCATCGCGCATGCTGACGAGGTCAAGGGCAAGATGGGCGAGAACCTGCGTGCGCACATCGACGATGCTCTGCTGAGCCGCAAGGTCGCAACCATTCGCACCGATGCGCCCGTCGAGCTCGACTTTGACGAAACGTCCTTCCCGGCGTTTTCTGCCGACGAAGTGTCCGCGGCGCTGGGTACGCTTGGTATCACCGCCATGCAGAACCGTTTCTTGGCGCTGATTGGCGGCGAGGGTGGGGCTGTGCCCGCTGCCAGCACGTTTGAGATTCCCCCCGTTATGCGCGCTGTCGCTGGCGATGCCGAGGCGCTCGCTGCCGTTGCCGACGAGATCGCTCGTGCGATCGAGGCAGGCGAGTGGATTGCCGCCGTGGTGGACGATGACAAGGAGGAGGGCGCGCTTTTTGGCCTGACACGCACGCTTTGGCTGGCGACGTCCAAGGGGCTGCTTGCGCTTGAGGAGGGCGACGGTGGTGCGCCTGCCGTGGTCGATGGCTTCAACTTCGCCCACGGCGTGATCGCCGGTGTGCTTGCTCGCCTGTTTATGGGGGGCCGCGTGGCGTGCCCGGATATGAAAGCACTGCTGCATGAGCTTTCGCCCATCGATTCTTCCGAGCCCGAGCTCATGGATCCGCTGGCAGTCGATTCCACGCGCATTTTCGATACCGTGGTCGCGGCCTACCTGTTGGATTCCGACCGCTCCGAGTTTGACGAGGCGTATCTGGCCGATACCTATCTGCAGATGGCGCTGCCTGCGGCGCGCGGTGCAGAGGGCGCCGGCGAGGACGCTCCTGCGCCCGCCGCTCGCACGGTGGCCTTGACGTTGGCGCTGGTCGCACCACTGCGCGACCGCATGGCCCGCGAGAACGCCGCCAACGTGTTCGATGGGATCGAGATGCCACTCGTGCCGGTGCTTGCCAAGATGGAGCGCGCAGGCATGCTCGTGGACCCCGACCGTCTGCATAGTCTGTCCGAGGGACTTGCTACCCAGATTGCCGAGGTCGAGCGCAGCATTCGCGACCTGGCAGGTGACGAGACCTTTAACATCGGCAGCCCCATGCAGCTCTCGCACGTGCTGTTTGACGTTATGGGGCTTCCGACCAAGGGCCTCAAGAAGACTAAGCGCGGCTACTATTCGACCAACGCCAAGGTGCTGAGCGACCTTGCGCGTGACCACGAAATCGTGCGTCTGATCTTGGACTGGCGTGAGAAGTCTAAGATCAAGTCCACCTATCTGGACACGCTGGGCCCGCTACGCCGTGGTGACGGCCGTGTGCACACCACGTACAACCAGACCATCACCGCGACGGGCCGCCTGTCCTCGAGCGACCCGAACCTACAGAACATCCCGACGCGCTCTGAGCTTGGTCGTACCGTCAAGACGGCGTTTTCGGCGGGCGAGGGCAGCGTCTTTTTGGCGGTGGACTACTCGCAGATCGAGTTGCGCCTACTCGCGCATCTTTCGGGTGATGAACATCTGGTACGTGCCTTTAACGAGGGTGAGGACTTCCATGCCGAGACGGCCGCGCGCGTATTTGGCGTGCCGGTGTCCGAGGTGACACCCGACCTGCGTAGCCGCGCCAAGGCCGTGAACTTTGGCATCGTGTACGGTCAGCAGGCCTATGGTCTGTCGCAGTCGCTGCACATCTCGATGGCCGAGGCGCGCGACATGATTGACCGCTACTACGAGGCATACCCGGGCGTGCGCACGTTCCTCGACAACGTGGTGGCGCGTGCCAAGCAGACGGGTTACGCCGAGACCATGTACGGCCGTCGTCGCCATATTCCCGAGCTCAAGGCCAAAAACCCGCAACTCCGCGGCTTTGGCGAGCGCACGGCCATGAACCATCCCATGCAGGGCACCGCCGCCGACATCATCAAGATCGCCATGGCCCGCGTAAGCCGTCGCTTGGAAGAAGAAGGCTTTGCCGCCCACATGATCCTGCAGGTACACGACGAACTGGACTTTGAGTGCCCCGTCGACGAAGTCGAGCGCCTCACCGCCATGGTCCGCGACGTCATGGAACACGTAGTAGACCTCCGCGTACCGTTGATCGCCGAAGCCAGCACCGGCATAACCTGGGCCGACGCGAAATAGGGAAGCACTCCGTAAGGCAAGCTCGCCCAAGACGCAAGCCCCCACATACTTAAGATTTGGGACAAACACTACTGATTAATTTGTCCCACAGTAACCAAAACAGAGGGGAGCCCCTTCCAACAAGGGGCTCCCCTCTGCTCAAATCATTTCAGCTAAGTATCTAGACACTCAAGACGCCATCTTGGCGGCAGGAAAGTAAACCTAGGACCTGGCCGGGCG